>NZ_LUKQ02000872.1 GCF_001647025.1 Endozoicomonas atrinae | reverse complement strand
ATAACCCGTTTATCCTGATGAACCTTAACCACAAGGCCATCGAGATACAGGATGGGGAAAAGTCTGTCCAGCGGGCGATTCTGCCAAGTCCTGACCTCATCGTAGACAGCATCAGTTACCTTGGATATCAAGGTAGGCGACACCTCAGCACCGTACATCTCGTGAATGGCTTCGGCAATATCACGGGTGGTCATGCCTCGGGCATAGAGGGTAAGGATTTGCTGATCAAGCTTGTTTAGCCGAGTCTGGCCTTTG
>NZ_LUKQ02000871.1 GCF_001647025.1 Endozoicomonas atrinae | reverse complement strand
AACTTCCAGGTGGTCGGTGATGGCTTTGAGGGCTTCGTTAAACATTGCGGTTGGCCACGTCCTTGACCCACTGCTCGATGGTCTGTTGAACCAGATTGATCTGGCGCTGCTCGATGGCCAGAAATGGACGGGCAGGAATGACCACTTTCTTGGCAAATACTGTTTGTCCGTTCTTGCCGGGAAAGGCGAGTATCTTCGCTTTCTTCGGTCGGATGGTGGCTCCGAAGTTGTGAACCGCTGCATATTTCACGTTGG
>NZ_LUKQ02000870.1 GCF_001647025.1 Endozoicomonas atrinae | reverse complement strand
CCGACAAAGCGAAGGTGGAAGCGTTCGTGGCGTGGGAGTGCTGGAAGGTGAACGGCGAATTCAGCCTGGAACTGCTGCGGGCCTTTTCCTCCATGTGTAATGGCAAAGGCTTGCCCGACAAAGCGAATGTGGAAACGTTTGTTCAATGGCTACCCTCGGATGAAAAGAAAAATATTCTGAAACTTTTTTGCCGAGTATTTGCAAGTTTTGGTTTGCCCTCAGGAGAAAAACTGACCGAAAATGAGAAAACACTTC
>NZ_LUKQ02000869.1 GCF_001647025.1 Endozoicomonas atrinae | reverse complement strand
AGTGTGGACGCCGAGAGGCCAGCGCCCCCGTGATAGTCCATTTCCGGCAGATTGTCATAGATACCTGGCTTCATTTCGACCTCCTTATCGGCAGAAACCCGTTCAGCGATGATATGTGTCAACCTTAGGCGGCTTTAGCGGTTATTCAAATGTCTGTGCGTTTATGAACAGCGCTTTAAAAGGGCGCATAAAGCGCCCTCTCAAAGCACTGATTCACTTAAATGGGAAAAACCTGCCAATATGGGTCGCTTTACCA
>NZ_LUKQ02000868.1 GCF_001647025.1 Endozoicomonas atrinae | reverse complement strand
ATTGATGTCATCATCAACGTATGGACACTTTAATCATATTTACTCAAAGAATGCACTTGTATGCATTATAACATCATTGAGACCTGTCGTTATGATTCAGCAACCTATTCAGCAACCTATTCAGCAACCTATTCAGCAACCTATTCAGCAACCTATTCAGCAAGCATTTTGTGATAGTGCTTCCCAATGTTCAGGGAATGGAGTAGACCATTCCTGGCTCGGTCATGGAATTGCTGTTTCTAAAGCGTTTGTGGGAT
>NZ_LUKQ02000867.1 GCF_001647025.1 Endozoicomonas atrinae | reverse complement strand
ATAATCCTTAACCACCGCATCCGGTGTGACCTGCTCGGGTTTCTGCTTGCCATCCGGTGTCAACAGCAGGCCCCTCAGGCAACATTCCGCTTTAAAGCGCGCTAGCTCCAGTGTTGCTTTGGCTGCCTGATAATCCTTAACCACCGCATCCGGTGTGACCTGCTCGGGTTTCTGCTTGCCATCCGGTGTCAACAGCAGGCCCCTCAGGCAACATTGTTCCTTAAAGCGCGCTAGCTCCAGTGTTGCTTTGGCTGCCTG
>NZ_LUKQ02000866.1 GCF_001647025.1 Endozoicomonas atrinae | reverse complement strand
GCACTGTTACCGGTCAGGCCGTAACTGTTGCCTGAGTCCGGTCTGCCTATACGGGTGTAGCCTTGTGATCGTGACATGCCCATGGTTATTCTCCTGTTTATTCGCCCGTGGCCGTTTATTCGCCGGTAGCGGTCCAGTGGATAATGGCGTCGGATACGCTGACATCGGTGGCACCGAGGTCATAAGCGGTGGTGTCCCAGTAGAAATTGTTAAGCGGGGTATCACTCACCGGTTGCGCCCGTTGGTAATAGATGGTGG
>NZ_LUKQ02000865.1 GCF_001647025.1 Endozoicomonas atrinae | reverse complement strand
GCATTATCATCTGGCCAATTCCCGGATGTCCTGAGATCAAACTACCAACAGCCTTCAATATTCATTTGAAAGAGGGTGATTTGGGTACGAAATCAATGGGTCTTCAGCTCAGTATTGAGGCCAGAGTGACTCATTGAAAAGGGAATGTAATTTAAATTGTGTAAACGCTTGTCGTTAATACTCCAAAATGGAGAATAACAATGAGCGTTGAAATCAACGAAAAACTGGTAGATCAAATAGCCAGTCAGATTAAAACTCA
>NZ_LUKQ02000864.1 GCF_001647025.1 Endozoicomonas atrinae | reverse complement strand
CGCCGTCAACACTGTCGCCATAGAAGCCAAAGTACCGGCCATCGTGGAAACAGCCGTGGATGGTGTCCGGCTGGAACCGTTCCCGCCAGTCCTCCGGGTTGATGATGTTGCGGGTCATCAGGTCCGCCCGACCGCCAGCGATACGCACCAACCCATCCGGCGAGGCGTAAAGTGCCATATCCCCCATATCCACCATGCTGCGTTTGCTGATGCAAGCGTGTGCCGTATCCAGCCGTTCCAGGGTCATGGCACTGGGTTC
>NZ_LUKQ02000863.1 GCF_001647025.1 Endozoicomonas atrinae | reverse complement strand
TGAGGCCGACAAGTTGCAACTGACCGCCATGAAAAACGAGATGGAGGTATTGCATGACTCGGTGGCAGACCTGGTGAACCAGAGCCCTGCTGCCAATGTTAATGGCGGTTATTTCTGACCGCTTTTTTCCCCTGAACCGTCATAGATAGACAGGAGTGTCAACCATGGCGAACACCATTCAGATCAAACGCAGTGCCATTACCAACACCCCGGCCAGCCTGACGGAAGGGGAGCTGGCCTACTCGGAAGCCTCCGGGTATC
>NZ_LUKQ02000088.1 GCF_001647025.1 Endozoicomonas atrinae | reverse complement strand
CTGGTCGTTTGAAAACCTGCTCACGCCTACCGAGCGGCTCGACTTCATGAAGTGGTTCCAGTCCACTTACTACCGTGACGGAAAGGTCGACTTCGAGAAAATCAACAGTGACACCATCTACAGCAACATTGCCAAAGGTGACGCCAACCGTACCGGAGCCGATCAGTTCTACGCCCCTGGCGAACTCTTTGCCAATCAGTTCCATCTCTGGTTCGCCCGCAAGCTCAAGGGTGAAGGCACCATCAACGTAGAACGCATGGAAAGTTTATGGAGTCGTGTGGTCGAGTACGTCAAAGAAGTATTCAACGCCATCTTCTACGGCAAACCCGTTCGCCCTGACCTGGAACCGATCTTTGCCAGAATCGCACCCGACCCTGACGCCCTCTCTGACGCGGCCAAAATCGTCAAGGCCAACCCCGAAGCCCGCGTCATCGAACGCGCCGCCGACGTCACCACCGAGGAAGTGGAAGCACTGACCAAGGGCACAGCAAGACACTCTCATCGTCGTTTAGTCGAGCTGGAAGACCTCACCACTCAGGTCAGTGACAACCTCGACCCAACCATGAGAACCGTGGCCGACCATGAACCCCTTGAAGAGCTGGCCAACTTCTTTAACTCGGTCTCAGCACCGAAAAACCTGATGGCCCACCTCCGCACTCAGGATCAGCAGCGTTACTCTTCCGGTGCCTTCTCGGTACTCTCACCGCTGCACACAGAGATGCAGGGTGCCGCCCATCAAATCCTCCGTCTGGCCAAGCGCATTCGCAAAGCCAGCGCCGACAGTGCCGACGAGATCGAGTTCATCGACACCCAGGACATTAATATCCGCGAGATCGACTACGACGGCCTGTACAAACTCTATGAAGAGGGCGAACCCAACCCCGCTCACGGTCTGCCATCGCCGCCCCTGAAAGACCTGATTCCCAAAGTGCAGAAGATGTTGCAGTGGGACTTCTATGCAGGCACCGGCATTGCCGTGGCAGACGATACCCTGATCTCGGGTACCCAATTTAAAAACAAGACCCAGTACGCTGCCGAAGTGCTGGACAAGGTGTACGACAAAGCTCGTAAACAGTACGTCGACCGCAACGCCCTCGACGAGAAAGCCGTGGAGGCTGCCATCACCGAAGCAAAAACCGGCAAGCGCCGCCCTGATACCTCTGGCAAGGACACCGGCACCTCCGTAAAAAAAGTCACCCTCGACGAACTCCGCACCATTGTCATCGAGAACAAGGGTACCGGCAAAGCGCAGGACGCCGCCAAGGAGATCATCAGGAAACTCAAGGCCACCGAAATTCCGATCAAGAACGTGCCGAAGAAAATCCGCAGCGATCTCTTTCCTATGAAGCAGGATCAACTGGTGAGTACGCTTCGCACCGCCGTCGACAGTGCCGACAGTGACACCATCGACCAGATCGTCTATCGCCTCTACATCAAATCCCAGGGCAAAAAGATGAAGGGGCACCAGTCGCGAGGCGGTGACGAGTTCACGTTGTTCACCCCGAAAGACGCCCGTATCCGCGAAGCCATCACGATCGAGCAGGACGCCTTCAAGGGCATCTCACCGGACGCCGACATTCCGGCCAACGCTCCGGCTCATGTTCGACAGATGTTGTCTTTCCTGACTCACCGCGACCCTGAAATTCAGTCCGTCCTTCGCACCATGGCGTTTCGCATGATCAACCTGCTCGGCAAGGCCACCAAAGGTGATCTGGCCAGCAACACCGACGTTCTCACCATGGCTGACCTCTACCGCATGATCGGCCAGACACCACCGGCCAACGCGACCGCTACCTTCGCTGACCTCTCTGGCGAAGCATTCAACCAGCTTCGCAAACAGCAGCGCCAGTTCGCCATCGGCCTGACCAAAGGCGTCAGCGATCCCGTTGATCTCATGCACGAGATCGGTCACATGACTATGCGTACCCTCTTCGACGACGCGGACAAAGCCCATATGGCGCAATTGTTCCGCGAGTCCAACGACCCGATCAAGCAGCGCATTATCCAGAAGTACGGCGACCGCAATGTCGACACCCAGGTCGAAGAGTGGTTCGTGGAAGGCATGGCCAACCACATGGCCGAGCGTGTCGCCAAGGGTGACATCTGGGCGTACCGCACCGGTCAGGGGGGCGACAAGATCAGACTCCGTGGTCGTATATCCACCATGGTCGACCGCCTTATCGAAGCGATCGCCTACCTCACCAACGGACTGATCGGTAATAAATCCATCAAGCAGTACTACCGCAGGCTTTCTTTCTACGGCGACATGCTCGCACCCGTTAATCCCAACCCCTACGGCAAGCGTAAATCCGTCGCCTCTGCCTACGCCGCCGATTACATGAACGCAAGACTCAGGGATGTCGACGACATTCGTGTCGCCAACATGAAGAAGTTCGCCCGAGGCGGGGAAGGGTGGGACGAAGCCACCGATCAACCGGTGATCTTCTGGCACAACGCCAGCGCCGAGAACAGCGAACCGTTCACCTCTGGCGCACTGGGCAATGCGATCTACCTCAACCGCAACGCCGACATCGCCCGCTCCCAGATGGGTGATAAAGCCATGCAGCAGGCACTAAACCAACATATCCGAAAAGTGGGGTTGGGCGAGCGGGAGGCCGACGGCCTGTTAATGGCCGATGATCTGGCCAATATCCGTCAGCAGATCAGCCAGACAACCCGCAACCTCAACAACAACGAACGGCCCTACCTGAAGACCCGCCTCGATGCCCTGATACAGCATGAGGCCGTGATCGAGTCCGCCCTGCGAGACATGGGTATAGACTTCACCACCACACTGACGCCGGTTGTCGTGCGAGCCAACGACCTGATCAACCTGCGGGCGTCCACCCTGATCGACACCAGTCACCCGATCTTCGAGGTGGCTGAGTCCATGTTGCCGCCGCAGCAGCTCAACACCCTCCGGCAAGTGGCGCAGACTGAACAGCCTACCGGTCAGCAGTTCCTCGACCTGATGTATCAGGTGGCCCCAGGTGACGACTGGGCGCAGGCCATGCAGGCAAAAGGGTACAAGGGCATCGCCTACAGTGACACCACTCATGACGCTCTGGCCATGTTCGAACCCGAGTCCGTCAAACACTTCGACTCCGACGACTTCAACCCTGGCGAAACCGGCTACGACGCCATCCCCCACGAAGCCAACATCAACGGCGCACTCATGAACGGAGCCATCGACTCCGACGGCCCGATGAACGCTCTCGGCTTCAGCTCCATCGCCAACGGTCTTGAGAAACTCGGGGTACCCAGCAAGCTCACCGATGCCATCAGCAATATCATTCGTGGCAGGATCACCACCAAAGAGGGTGGCGAAATTTCCAAGTTCCGTATGCCCCTGCAAATCGCCAGCAACGCAAACCGCTGGCGCAGGTGGAACGACTCGTTCCTCTCCGACTGGCTGGCACCCCGCGACGGCCTCGGTCACTACGAACGCATTGGTCAGCACCTCGGCGGTATCGTAGTACCCATCTTCCGCGACCTGAAAAAACTGCCCGACGCCTCTGGCAAGCTTGTCTCATGGGCACGGGCCAGCAACCCGTTCAAGCGATACCGCTCACAACCCGACTCTTACAAGCGCATCGTCAAAGCCCTGCGTCGTAAGCCAGGGTCGTCCGCCGAACAAGCCCTGAAGCCACAGGAGTACGCGATCTACAACAAAATGCGGAACGAGTTTGAATCCATCGCCGACCAGATGAAGCAGGCCGGTGTCTTAATGGGCAACATCAAGCACAACTACTTCCCGCAAATCTGGAGCAAGGAGCACCTCGAAAAAGACCCTGACAAATTCATGGACGCCATGGCCCGCTACTTCATGGCCGACTCCCATTCTGGCCAGCTCGACCCGCTCACCTGGGAACAGGCCCGCGAGTCTGCCGCCCGCATGTACGACAAGCTGGTCAACGACGATGGGATGTACATTCCCACCCCTGGTGCATCACGAGAAGCCAAGGGCGACCACATCGACTTCCAGCGTATCATTCGCCTCGACGACGAGCGGTTCAAAGCTCACCTCGACGAGCTTGAGCCGTTCCTTGAGTCCGATCTGGAATCCGTCGTCACCAAGTATTTCGACACGGCGACCAGAAGAATCGACTTCACCAACAAGTTCGGCGTCGGCAACCACGCCCTCTACGATTACACCAATCTGGTACAGGCTCCGAACACCACCTCAGCCATCGCTGACCTGCTCTCCAGTAACCGAGTTCACACCAAGAACATCAAGGTTCCCCTCGCCTCGAACAACATTGGCGAAATGGAGATCGAGACCACGCTGTTGCGCCGCCCGTTCAGTACCCACGAACAGGCGTTGCCCGTGGCGCAGGAAGCCGAAGATATCTTCAACCGCCACGGCAAAGAGGGTGCCCGCGCCTTCCTGATCGAGAAGTTCGGCAACCAGCCCAGTGACGCCCATCTCAAGCGCATCGACGCCATCGTCAACGCCCTCGACGTCCGCAGGAACAATCACCGCGTCGACGCCACGGAACTGGGCAAGGCTCTGGCGGTGATCCAGTCGGTGCAGCACAAACCGATGACCGCCAACGATCCGTTCAACTCGCAGGCCATGGGCTTCGTGCGAACCCTGAAAGCCTTCAACAATATTTCACTGCTGGGCTACACCACCCTCACCAGTTTCGGTGATCCGGCTCTGGCCCTGATCCGTTCCGGCGACATGAAGTCCTTCGCCAAGGCCATGAAGAATTTCGCCAAAGACCCTGACTACCGCGCCGCGATCCAGAACACCGGCGTCGCCATCGAGAACATCGTCCATCAGCGTATGCAGTACCTCTACGGCGGTGACACCACCTATGCGTCGCAGGCTTTCTTCAACGCCTCCCTGCTCACCCCCTGGACAAACATGATGCGTGAAGTGGCAGGAGCCATCGCTTTTGAATCCGTCAAGGCGGAACAGAAGCGCCTCAACCGGTTCTACAAGCCAGGACTTCCCATCGACCAGCAGCCCACCCAGTACCGCACCGCCAAGCGGTTCCTGAACCGGCTCGGCCTGAACGAGTTCACCCAGCCAGGGGCACCGTCCCTCGACTCCATGGACATGCTCAACAACGAACAGGTTCGGGGGGCACTGATCCGCTTCGCCAATGAAAGCATCTTTGCCCCTAACCCTAACGACGTGCCTGCATGGGCACAGACTCCCTGGGGATCGCTGATCTTCCAGTTCAAGTCCTTCCCGCTCATGATGGGACGTCTGGCAAAGTACGGCGTCGACGAAGCGAGACAGGGCAACTGGAAACCGGCCATCATGTTCGCCAGTGTCGGCCCAGGCTTTGCCACAGCATCGCTCGCCGCCAAAGACATCGTTCAATCCCGAGGCGGTGACGACGGTCAGTCTGCCGAACTTCGCAGCCGCAACATTCTCAAGTCCATGGGCTACGACCAGGAAATCCACGGCAACCAGGACGACTTCCTCGGCTGGTACTACGAATCCATGCTGCACATGGGCGGGTTCGGTCTTCTGGCCAACATGGTCAACGACGTCGCCCAGCAAACCGACAACGGAGCCTACGGCCAGATGCGTATCCTCGGCACCGTGTTCGGCCCCACCGTCAGCAACGTCGCCGCCAAGAGCATGAACATCTACTCCGGCCTCACCGACGCTTCGGACAACTCCAACGCCAAGGAGCGGCAGGCCGCCCGTGAAGTGATCGGCGCGGTACCCTTCGCAGGGCAGAACATGAACCTCCGTGAGCGGTTCGTCGATGCGGTCTCTGGCGAAGCGACAGGACGAAAGAAAAAATCTCAGTGGGATAATAGTTGGGGAGACTCTTCATGGAAGAAGAATGAATGGGGCGACTGACGAAACACTTCACACGAAAAGAACTTGAGTGCCGGTGTGGTTGCGGCACCTGTTACGTTTCGCCACAGGCACTCTCGAAACTGGAAACCCTTCGACGCCTGGCACGACGCCCCATCTTCATCAACTCGGCCTGCCGGTGTCCGGCGCACAATGCCCGAGTTGGTGGAGCGCCACTCTCACAACACCGATCGACAAAAAACCGACCTGCCACCGCCTTCGACATCAGCCTTCGCAACTTTCACAAGGGCGAGCTGATCCGTCTGGCGATACAGGCAGGCTTCAAAGGGATCGGCCAGAACTATAAAACCTTCGTCCACGTCGACGACAGACATTATTACGCAAGGTGGTAATCAATGATCGAGCTACTAGCAGGGACAGCCGCAGGTGGGATAACCGGACTGATCGGTTCTCTGGCAGGGAAACTATTCGGCTTCTTCGAACGCAAGCAGAAGCTACAGGAAAAGAAGCTGGAGTTTGAACAGGAACTCCGCCTCCTTGAACTGGAACACACCTTCAAATCGAAGGAGCGGGAACATGAACAGAAAATCCTCATCGAGCAAAACGCCGCCGACCTCCGGCTGGCTTCATACACTCATGACTCGAACACGGGCAACGCTGATCAATGGGTTATCAACCTGCTTCGTCTTGTCCGTCCTGCTCTTACTCTTGGCCTGGTACTGCTCGCATACACTATGCCACGCACTGAGACATTATATCTGGCCACGACAGCCGTGAGTTGGTGGTTCGGGGATCGGGCGAGGGGGTAGTGTTGTAAAAAACCTGATCTTTGTTGTTAAAAACAGGATCAGGTTTGATGAAATTCGATTGTTGTAAAAAATTGTTGTAATAAAGTATTTGCTCTCAATAAATGCGCTGTAAATTCCTTTAAAAACAGGCTGTTAGAGGCTTAAGGGTTTTATGGTTGATTTTCATTTAGGAATCCATCTTTGCCATCAGGCTGTAAAAAAATCCGTCGCCACTAGTCATAGAGCCGCCGTTGCCTGGGAATAATTGCTTACCAAACCCTGTATTGTGACCCCATTGACCCTCAATGGGTAGCAATCTGGCATCAGGGGTCTCTGACAGGAAGCCCTCAATCTGCAGATGGTTTTCCTGAGGCATGATTGAACAGGTGGCATAAAGTAACGTGCCGCCGGGCTTCAATAGAGGCCAGATTGCCTTAAGGATTTTCTGTTGCAGCTGAGCCAACGCATCAATGTCTTCCGACTTTCTCAGCAGTTTGATATCCGGGTGGCGACGAATAACCCCGGTCGCAGAGCATGGGGCATCCAGAAGGATGTGGTCGTATTGTTTTCCCGGGAACCAGCTGTCTGGATCCGTAGCGTCTCCACACAGAACATTCGCCGTCAAACCCAGTCTTTGCAGGTTTTCACCGACTCTTTCCAGGCGAGTGCTATCAGCATCCAATGCATCAACCGTAATATCCGGGTTCAGTTCCAGTAAGTGACAGGTCTTGCCTCCCGGAGCGCAGCAGGCATCCAGAATGTGGTCACCGGGTTTCGCCTGGATTAAGGTCGCAGCAAGCTGGGCTGATTCATCCTGAACACTGACTGTTCCCTCTTGAAACAGGGGGAGCTTGTCAACGGAACAGGGTCTGCTCAGGGTAATGGCCTGCGGGGCAATTTTGGATTGTTTTGCCTGTATACAGTCATCCAGCAGCTTTTTCAGATATCTGGAGGGTTTTATCTTCTGCTCATTAACCCGAAGGGTCATGGGCGGAGGCTGGTTATTACCCACCAGAATGGCCTGATAATCTTCTGGCCAGGCCCGCTTAATGGTATTGATCAGCCATTTTGGGTGTGACCAGCCGCAAACCGGGCTGCGTTCTTCCAGATCATTCAACTCTTCAAACCGGCGCTGGGCATTTCTGAGAATGCCATTGACGAGGCCTCTGGCCCAGGCTTTCCCCATCGTACGGGTCGCCTGTACCGTCTCACCAATGGCGGCGTGGGGAGGAATGCGAGTGAAGAAGAGTTGATAAAGACCAACGAGAATCAGGTTATGAATATCCTGTTCTTTTTCTTTAAGGGGTTTCTCGGTAAGGAACTTAAGCCAGGCATCCAGCCGGTGATAGTAACGGAGTGTTCCATAGGAAAGCTCAGCCAATAACGGCTGATCTTTTTTGGACAGCTTTTCCTGTAACTGCGGCAGTACACAGCTCAGTGATTCTCCCAGGGTTACCCGGGTGATCGCCCGTGCTGCTAACTGACGAACAGAAGATTGTTTAGCCATATCAGGTAAAAAAGAGCCTAGCTGAATTGTTTTCCGGTGCTGAACATCGCTTTTTTGCTGTTCAACAGCTCCTGCACAGTCATTGCACGGCTTCCTGCCAATTGCAGTCGTTTAATGCGAAGAGTGCCTTCACTGCAGGCAATATCCAGACCATCTTTATCTGCCTTGATCAGGGTTCCGGGCTCTTCGGTTGAACTTTCTTCCAGAGCCGTTGCTTCCCAGACACGGATGTTAGTGTCATCCAGAGCAGTGATCGCCACAGGCCATGGATTAAATGCCCGAATCTGCTGGTCCAGAGCCTGCGCTGACTTCTGCCAGTCCAGCCGTGCTTCCTCTTTACTCATCTTATGGGCATAGTTAGCCAGCTTGTCATCCTGTTTTTCTGGATGAATATTGCCGCCTGCAATGTCATTAAGGGACTGAATAAGCGCAGGCTGACCCACTTCAATCAGACGGTCATGAAGATTGGATGCTGTATCGGTTGGATGGATGGGACAAAAGGCTTTCAGCAACATGTCTCCAGTATCCAGCCCAGCATCCATCTGCATGATGGTGACACCCGATTCAGTATCACCAGCTTCAATAGCTCGTTGAATAGGGGCTGCTCCACGCCATCTTGGAAGGATGGAGCCATGCACATTAATGCAGCCCAGTGTTGGAGTGTCGAGAACGGCCTGTGGCAGAATCAACCCATAGGCAACAACAACCATTAGATCAGCATCCAGAGAGGCAAGTTCCTTCTGAGCGTCTTCATTTCTGAGAGACTTTGGCTGAAAAACGGGAATGTTGTGTTCAAGAGCCAGCGATTTGACCGGTGAGGGCATCAGTTTCTGACCACGCCCTGCAGGTCTGTCCGGCTGGGTGTAGACAGCAATAACCTGATGTTGGCTATCCAGAATGGCTTGGAGGTGTGCACTGGCAAACTCTGGGGTCCCGGCAAAGATAATTCGAAGGCTTTTCATATGGCCTGTTACTTAGGAGGCTATGTATCGGAAAGTGGTTGATAACGGTGTATCTAATACACCGTTATACGAATTTAATCGGTCTGGCTTTTAATCAGTGCTTTCTTTTTCCAAGCTTTTTCTTGATACGGTCCTGTTTCAAACGAGACAGGGTGTCAATGAACAGTTTACCTTCCAGGTGATCCAGCTCGTGCTGGACACAGACTGCCGCCAACTCATAATAATCCCGTGTGTATTCATTACCATCGCGATCTAAAGCCGTGAGTCTTACTTGAGAGTAGCGATCCAGCAGTTCATAAAATCCGGGTACTGACAGGCAGCCTTCCTGAAGGTCGGACTTTTCATCGCCAATGGGCTCATAGCTGGGGTTGATGAGAACCTGAGGCTCGTTACCTTCTTCAGAAAGGTCCATAACCACGATGCGCAGATGAATGTCTACCTGTGTAGCCGCAAGACCAACGCCTTTGGCGTCGTACATGGTTTCCAGCATGTCATCAACGATACGGCGAACTTCGTCATTGACCTCTACTACCGGCTTGGCAACCGTGCGAAGTCTTTGGTCAGGGTATTCAAGTATTTCCAGTAGAGCCATCAGTGATCTCAGGTTGACGGAGTCAACGAATAAAGTAGTTTGTTGACCTTTCAGTATATCCGCAAATTCAGTCTGTACCTAGGGTCTGTTAAACCGGGCTTACTCAGCCTGCCACCAGGTATTGATAATCATGGGGTAATCCGTGACCACACCTGGTCGCTTGATATTGCTTTGGTGGGCAACTCTGACTTTCCCAAAGTACCAGAGTGGAATACCGTAGTGATTCCAGAGCAGAACCCGGTCAAGGCTGTGAATAATGTTTTCCAACTCCTCCTGGTTCTCTGCATTGGGTATTTTCTCCAGAAGCGCATCTATTGCAGGGTTTTTTATGCCAGCCAGATTCTGGGTATCGGGTATATCCGCGTTACTGGAGTGAAAGTACCTGAAAAGTTCACTGCCAAGTGAGAGCCCCAGTGGGTAGGCGTTTCCTACGGTATCAAAGTCCAGTTTTCTCACTCTCTGGAAGTAGTTGCTGCTATCGATAACCCGGTATTTCAGCTCAATACCGATGCTGGCCAGGTTCTTTTTGAAAGGCAAAATAACCCTGTCCACCATATGACTGTAAGTAATTAACTCAAACGTTAGCTGCTCTTGCTTCTGGTTAACCAGCTTACCGCCTTGAAGCCGCCATCCTGCTTCTTTAAGTAAAGTGAGCGCCTGTTGCTGTTGGTTTCTTATTGAACCATCACCTTTGGTTTTGGGGGATAAAAATGGTTGTTGGAACAATGCTTCTGGCAGTTGTTTGCGAAAGGGTTCTAATAATTCCTGTTCATGAGAAATAGGTATTCCCGAGGCGGCGTAAGTCGAATTTGGAAAGTAGCTGTTTGCCCGTGTATAGGAGTTTTCGAACAGTGTTCGGTTACTCCACTCAAAATCCAGCAGATAGCCAATCGCCTCTCTAACTCTAATATCATCAAAAGGAGCCCTGCGGGTATTAAAGACGATCATCGGGCTGCCAATAATCATTTTGGTGGGTATTTCAGCCTTTTTCACTTTGCCAGAATTGATGTCTGGAAAGTTGTAGGCTTTGGCCCAGTTTTTGGCAATGGGTTCGATGTAGAGACTGAGAACACCCGCTTTAAATGCTTCAAAGGCAATGGTCAGGTCCTGATAGAAGTAGATGGTTATCTGGTCGAAATTGTACTTACCCTGATTAACAGGCAGATCTTTCCCCCAGTAATCCTCAACCCTTGTGAAGGTAACTGATGAGCCTCCTTCTACATGGGTAATTTTGTATGGCCCGCTGCCCAGTGGAGGTTTCAGTTTTGATTTTTCATTGTGCTCATCTTTCCAGTAATGGGCAGGCAGTACTGGCAGTTCGGCAGCACAGAACAATTGGTCTCTGTTTCCAGAGGATTTGAAGTGAAAGCGAACGCTGTGTTTATCAAGAACCTCCATACGCTCAATGGGCTTAAGCTGAATCTGATATTTGATCGGACCATTTGTGCGAAGGTGCTCAAAGGAAAACTCAACGTCTTCTGCCGTAATTGGATGACCATCATGAAAACGGGCATTGGAATGCAGGTTAAAGGTAATCCATTGGTTATTGTCAGGATACTCCACGGATTCGGCAATAAGGCCATAGGCAGACTTGGCCTCATCGCCTGTAGGGCTGTATGAGCCACTTCCCACCATTAAGGGTTCATTCAAACCCAGGAAACCTAAAGTAAAAAAGCTAAGCGGGGGGATTTGGGTGATGTGAGTACCGGTCTGGGAATAAGGGTTTAAGGTGTCGAAGATACCAATAGCGGCAATTTTGAGTTTTCCGCCATTGGGGGCATCAGGGTTTACGTAATCGAAGTTTTTGAAATCTTTCGGGTATTTAAGGTCATCAAACCGGGATAGTCCGTGTGATTTTTGTGTGATGGGAGCTGTTTCTGCCATCACCAACGAACTAACAACAGAGACTAAAGCTGCCAGAAACATCAGGCTTTTCTGTTTCAAAGTCGCTCCTTTATCCAACCCACATTGGGATACTGGCTCAGGAAACTACAAATAGTAGTCTCATTCTTCCTGATCAAGTGCTGAGAATGCATCGCTATTTATGTGACCTGATCTTGAGAATTAGGTACTAAAGCCGAGAACTAAAAGAGAGCCGATTGCTCACAGGCTGAAGCGGTTGATACACTGTTCTGATGCTCTAACTGCGGAAATTTGGTGCAGCGATCATTCTTGGCTAAAAGAAGCAGAGGTAGCCGAACTTCCGTTAACGACTTATACCGGCGCTAAGCTGCTTAAACTAAAAACTATTCAAGGAATCGGGACGACAATGAGACGCTTTGCTCTGGCAGGAATCCTGCTTTGTATGTCCACCCTGGGACTGGCATACGACAGCCCGATAAAGGCAGACTCCCCCAGCAGGTACACCGTTGAAAAGGGCGATACCCTGTGGGATATATCCACTACCTTTCTGGACAGCCCATGGTTATGGCCGGAAATCTGGCATGCTAACCCCCAGATAGAGAATCCTCACCTGATTTACCCTGGAGATGTTGTCAGTCTGGTTTATATCAATGGTCAGCCCAGGCTGATGATTTCCAGTCGAGGGGGCCCTGGTCGCACGATTAAATTAAGTCCAAAAATCCGGGTAATGCCTGGAGAGTCTGCAATCCCTGCGATTCCCTTGAGTGCTGTGCACAGTTATTTAAAAGGTGGTCATGTATTTTCCAGTGAGGAGCAACTGAACAGCTCGCCTTATGTGTTTGCTGCGAAAGATGGCAAGCTGGCATCAGGGACTGGCGATAAAATATACGCACGGGGAGATTTTGCCGGCCAGACCATACGGTTTGATGTCGTTCGCCGTGGTGAACAGATTACTGATCCACAAACGGATGAACTGCTGGGGCTTATTGGTATTGATGTCGGAACCATCAATTTAAGTCGTGTCAGGGAAGGTGTTGCCTCCATGGTAGTTCAGGAAAGTAAAATGGAGATGAAACCTGGTGATAGACTGGTTAAGCAGGATGCCAGCGGACTGGTTACAACGTTTTTTCCAAGAGCGCCGGCTGCGCCTGTAGAGGGCATTGTCACAGCTAACCTGAACAATGCTAAAAAGATTTCCAAATTTGATACAGTCGTTATCAATAAAGGGGAACGGGAGAGCCTCAGGCAGGGTGATATTCTGGCCGTCTACCGAAAGACACAGGAAGCCTATGACCCATTTACTGATGAACAGGTTGCTCTGCCATCTGAGAGAGTAGGCTTAGTCATGGTTTATCGACCTTTTGAAAAAATGAGCTATGGTATTGTGCTATCAGCTAAAGAGGATATTGAAGTTGGCTATATCCTCCGGAGCCCACAGCCATAAGTAACCATTTATTCAAAAATACAGCCCGGATGTTTTACAGGGTGCTTCATTGGATGTGTGGCTTATTTGGACAGAGCTGTTAATAACCAGAATAAGCCACACAACTCCGGAAAGAGAATTCAATGATATACACTGATACAGACCAGAAGGACTGGTTACAACTGCTCCCCTGGTTAACGCTTTCCCTTATTCCCGGCTTGGGACCCATCAAATCCAGTCAGTTAATCGAAAAATTTCAACATCCCAGTCAGCTTTTTTCTGCATCATTTAGTGAACTGAAAAGTATTATTCCAGATAACCTTGCTAGTTTGCTGGCTAATGCGCACAGAGACTCATCCATTCAGAAACAGTTACGCCTGACACATGCTTGGCTTCAAGCCAGTCAAGCTCATCACATACTGACACCAGACTCCTCTCTGTATCCCAGCGCTCTGAAAGAGCTTCCTGATGCACCAGTTGTGCTCTACGTAATGGGTAACAGCCAGTTAATTAGTGAGCCACAGCTGGGAGTTGTTGGTAGCCGAAGGCCTACACCAAATGGTCGTCGGGTTGCCCAGGAATTTTGTGAACACTTATCAAGAAGTGGTCTGGTTATTACCAGTGGGATGGCTCTTGGTATTGATGCCGCTGCTCATCAAGGGGCACTGGGGTGCTATGGAGGCACTGTGGCGGTATTGGGAACCGGTGTGGATCAGGTTTATCCAGCAAGGCATAAGGACCTTTATCAGTTGATTGCCAGTCAGGGAGCCATTGTCAGCGAATACCCATTGGGAACGAAACCCTTCGCTGGTAACTTTCCCCGTCGAAATCGCATATTGTCCGGTTTATCTCTGGGGGTTCTGGTGGTTGAAGCGGCTCTTGAAAGTGGTTCATTAATCTCTGCAAGACTGGCAGCGGAACAGGGGCGGGAGGTTTTTGCCATACCTGGTTCGGTACTGAATCCGTTGAGCCGGGGATGTCATAAACTGATTCGAGAAGGCGCTGTTTTGGTTGAAAGTCCTGATGATGTATTAATTGAACTTGCCCCACAGCTGCATGGTGTTATGAACGAGTTCACTCCATCGACTTCCAGTAGAAAGGAAACAGACCCTTTGCGACTTAAAGTGATAGAAGTGATGGGGTTTGATGTCGTCAGTGCGGATCAAATCAGCACACTGTCCGGAATTCCTTTTGCAGAGCTTTCCGTAGTTCTTACAGAAATGGAGCTTGATGGCGTCATAGAGTCCACAACAGGTGGTTTTATACGTCTTGGCTGATTTGTTTAAGTGAATCTGCTGAAAGTATCCAGGTCTTAGGTTCAGTCTGTTGCTTCTGAACTTCTCTTGCTAGACTAGCGAGCCTTACCGATCACGTTTCGGAGAATACTGATGGCGAGGCCGTTTGTTGCGATTTTGATTGGGGCTGGCTCATGTTCAGAGTCATTGGATATCCCCATGGTCCAGCTCACCGCTGATGTATTGAAGAAGCTCGATGTATCTGTAGAAATTAAGGTTTACTCGGCACATTGCACGCCTGAGGCGACTCAGAGCTACGTGAAGGATGCTGATCACCGTGGGGCAGCTGCTTTTATTGCCTGCTCGGGAATGGCCGCTCATCTGGCCGGTGTTGTTTCTTCTCTTACCATCAAACCGGTCATTGGTGTTCCTATTGGAGATGGTCCTCTGGGAGGGCTGGATGCACTATTGTCAACGGTTCAGATGCCCGGGGGAATTCCCGTTGCTACGGTCTCTCTGGGAAAAGAGGGAGCAATCAATGCTGGCTATCTGGCCGCCCAGATTATTGCTTTGAATGATAAAGATCTGGCAAATCGACTACGAATGGATCGTCAGGCAAATGCAGAAGCGGTTCTTGCAAAAGATGCCGTTCTTCAGCAGCAGTTAAATGGCTGAGGCTTATCCCTGAGAGAAGTTTTCATGATGGATGTAAATCAAGCAGCAACAATAATTAGAAATGGAGGCGTCATTGCTTACCCCACTGAAGCCGTATGGGGATTGGGCTGTGACCCATGGAACCATCAGGCTGTTTATCGAGTTCTTGAAATCAAACAGCGACCCGTTGAGAAAGGGGTGATTCTGATTGGTTCCTCAGAGGATCAGTTTGCATCGCTACTTGATCCTCTTTCTTCAGAAGAACGAGAAAGGCTGAAGTCAACCTGGCCAGGTCCTTATACCTGGCTTATTCCAGACCCTGCTAGTTGGGCACCCGATTGGGTCAGAGGCCAGTTTGATACAGTTGCCGTTCGTATCACTGCTCACCCACTGGTAAGAAAGCTATGTGAAGCAACTGGACACCCGATCGTGTCTACTTCAGCAAACCTTGCCGGTAAGGAGCCGTTGTTAACGTTCTCAAGCGTTGAGGAAGAGTTTGGCTCTCTTCTCGATGGTATTGTTCCCGGCGAAACCGGAGGACAGAAAACACCCTCCAAAATTCAAGACCTGCGTTCAGGTGAACTAGTACGGGCAGGCTAATATTGCTCAAATTTAATGGATAAAAGGCTTGTTCCAAGATGTCAGAACCGTCTGTAGATCTCGTAAAACAATACCTCCTGGATTTGCAGAATCGCATATGTACGGCGATTGAAGCAGAAGAAATGGAGGGCTCCTTCAGAGAAGACCAGTGGGATTACCATGGTGGTGGTGGCGGTAAGGCCAGAGTTCTCGAAGGCGGTAAGGTTTTTGAAAAAGCAGGAGTAAATTTTTCCTATGTAAAAGGGGATCAGCTACCTGCCAGTGCCACGGCGCATCGTCCACAAATGGCTGGTCGGAGTTTTCAGGCCATGGGCGTTTCTCTGGTGATTCATCCCGATAATCCATTTGTGCCAACCTCTCATGCCAATGTTCGAATGCTGATGGCTCATAAAGAAGGAGAAGATCCGATCTGGTGGTTTGGTGGTGGCTATGACCTGACTCCCTACTATGGCTTTGAAGAGGACTGCAAACACTGGCATCAGACAGCCAAACAAGCCTGTGAGCCGTTTGGTGACGAGGTCTACCCCCGTTATAAGAAATGGTGTGATGACTATTTCTTTCTTAAACACCGAAATGAACCAAGGGGGGTTGGCGGACTGTTCTATGATGACCTGAATGAGTGGCCATTTGAACGCTGCTTTGAGTTTATGCAGTCGGTTGGTGACAGTTATATTGATGCTTACCTGCCCATTGTTCAGCGCCGTAAAGAGCTGCCTTACTCCGAGGAGAACAAGCGTTTCCAGGAGTACCGTCGTGGCCGTTATGTGGAATTCAATCTGGTATATGACCGGGGTACTTTGTTTGGTCTGCAGTCTGGTGGTCGTACAGAGTCTATTCTTATGTCATTGCCTCCTCATGTACGCTGGGATTACAACTGGAGTCCAGAGTCTGGCACCGATGAGGCTCGCTTGTATGAAGAATTTTTAAAGCCAAAAGACTGGGTATAAATTAAGAGGATCTGAATCATGGCTGGTCCGGTAGACAGTTATGCGGTAATGGGGAACCCTGTTGCCCACAGTAAATCACCTGTAATTCACACATTGTTTGCCGACCAGACCGATCAACGTCTGCGTTATACAGCCATGCTGGTTGATGTTGACGGGTTTAAAAAAGCAATTGATGAATTCTTTGAAAATGGCGATCTTGGGTTAAGCATAACTGTACCGTTTAAGGAAGAGGCATGGCAGTTAGCTGAAAAGAGAACGTCGCGAGCGGAAAAAGCCGGGGCTGTAAACACCTTGTGGCAGGACGAGCATGGCCAGCTGCATGGGGATAACACCGATGGGCTTGGTCTGGTTTCAGACCTTAAAGAAAATAACGGTGTAACTATTAAAGGCGCAAGAGTGCTTATACTTGGCGCCGGCGGTGCCGTTAGGGGGGTACTTGAGCCTATACTCTCCGAGCAACCTGCTGAAGTTGTCATTGCCAATCGAACACGTAGCAAGGCCAATACACTGGTTGGACTCTTTCCTGGTGAAGCTATTTCAGCTAATGGGTTTGAAGATATAGAAGGTCGTTTTGACCTGGTTATCAACGGAACAGCGGCCAGCCTTCAGGGAGAGATGCCGGCAATACCTGGTCATGTGGTTGATCAAAACACCTGCTGCTATGACATGATGTACGGTGCAGAGGAAACTGTGTTCAATCGCTGGTGTCGTGAGCAGGGGGCGGGTAAAACCATTGATGGACTTGGTATGCTGGTTGAGCAGGCTGCAGAGCAGTTTGCCATTTGGCGTGGTGTTCGTCCTGATACTCGAAATGTACTTGACCTGCTGCGGAATGAAATAGCCTGAAAAGCTCTATACTCTTGAACATGGCTTTTTATGTTAAAACTTCCGCCATTACGAGATTATCAGCCTTTTGAATAATCACAGTTTGTGTTGAATGCTAGCCTAAGCTGTTTTTTATAACGTAAGTCTGCTCATCACAGAATGATTTTCAAATATTGGATAGGTTATGGATAAAGCGTTGCCAGCCACTGGGATGCCAGCCACAGTGATTGCTGAAGACCTATTACCAGGTGACCTTATTTTTCAGCTCCGTTCAGGCGGGGAAGCCGAATGGGTTATCAGTCGACTCTTTGCAGGTCGAGACGGTGCAGCTATTAATCATGTAGCTCTCTACGACGGAGATGGCATGGTTATAGAAGCTGTTATGCCCAGGGTAAAGAAAACCACTCTGGATGACTTTGTCAGTAACTCGGTTTTGGATAACCATGGCAGGCCTTGTGTTCTGATCTGTCGACTGACATCGAATTACTCGGTACTGGTTCCCGATGCTCTCGAGTTTGCAGAGCTGCAGCTGTCGATACCCTATGACCCTCACTACAGCCAGAATCAGGAAGAACACCAGAAAAGCTGGTACTGCAGTGAACTAATCGTTCATGCTTTTCGCAGTGCCAATGAGGGTGTTTTCCTGTTTGAGGAAACACCCATGAGTTTCCGGGATATGGACACCGGAGAGCTGATGCCATTCTGGGTTGATCATTATCAAGCCATTGGACAGGAAATACCGGAAGGGCTTCCCGGTTCACATCCAGCGCTGCTCTCGTGTTCTGACAAGCTGGTTTCTATCAATATTCTTGGATCGCTTCCGGCAAGGAATGGTCAGGATATCTGCAGTCTGGAGCCAGGTTCAACACTGGCTTAGGAGGCTTTTGAGAATAGGCTGAGATCGTTGCTACGGGGCTCTGGATGGGCACTATTTTCGGGCAGCCTTCTAGAGTAGCTTTCTGATCAGGTTAGACTGCATCAGTTTGATCAAGCCCTTTGCATTTTCCTGCCAGATGGATTGAAGGCTCTTGTCCTCGCTCAACGTAGGACACTCATAAGTTAAGACCGGAATACCCAGCTTTTCACTGGCATAGCTTCCAAGTGATCCTGGTGTTGGATGATCTTCAATTTTATCTCGTACGATCGGATAACCGCTTTCCTTGTGCAGAAGCTGAAGAATGTCTTCGCACTGACCATTGCTGTTCAGCATGGGTACCCAAGAGTGAAAGGACAGAATAAACCCAGGTGGGTACTTATCAAATAAAGAAACAAGAAACCGGTTTTCTGGTTCGCTGTTCGGGTGTGAGCCCGGAGAATACTTTTCTCCTCGCTTTTGATGAGACCAATTGGAGGCTGGAAGGTTTCTATTCAGGTCAACGCCGTTAGCATTGACCCGGGTTTTTGCAGCTAAACCGTCGGGATTCAGAACCGGAATTACCACCATCGGCAGGTTTATCGTGTCACTGCTGATTTGCTGTATTAACTGCTCAAGGACATATATGCCTTCGGGTTCATCCCCATGCGTCCCCGCAATCAGGTAGCAGAATCGGTCTAAACCTTTCTGCCTGGTTACGGTGGCTTCAACTGGCCTGTTGCAAACACTGAACCCTTTTTTCAGAGAATTATTCTTAATCATTGTCTTATTAGTACAGTTGTTTTGGCAGCGTTCAATGGCTGCGTTTTAATGTGGAAATAGTACCTACTTTATATATCGCTGGTTTTGATCAATGATTGCGTCGATTTTATTAAAGTTATGAAATAGACTGATTGGTTATCTATTGTCATCAGTAAAGCCAGACGGCGTCCAGGTAGCTTATCGTAATTGCAGCAGGGCTTAACTGTCCGCTGGCTAAAGGAATCAATGAACGTTTCTCAATCACCATTAATAGACAACCCCTTGGCTCAGACATTACAGAAGGACATTTGTCAGGGTGCCAAATCACTCGGTCTTGATTTATCTCAGGTTCAGGCGGACTTGCTGACTCGTTATGTTCTACTGCTGGATAAGTGGAATAAAGCCTACAATCTTACCGCCATTCGTGACCCCAGGGAGATGGTCTTCAGGCATATTGTTGATAGTCTGAGCATTGTTCCTCATATTAATGGTGAGGTAATTCTGGATGTAGGTTCAGGCCCAGGACTGCCTGGTGTTGTTCTGGCTATTATGTATCCAGAGAAAAAATTCACGACACTGGACAGTAATGGTAAGAAAACCAGGTTCATGCTTCAGGCAAAACTGGACCTTCAGCTTGAGAATCTGGAAGTCACGAATGCCCGGGTAGAGTCTTTTAAGGTAGACGCACCTTTTGATGCCATTACTTCACGGGCGTTCAGTTCATTGGTTAACATGGTAGATGGCACAAAACACTTATTATCACCTTCAGGTGTTTATCTGGCCATGAAAGGGCTATATCCTGAAGAAGAATTAAAGGAATTGATGGATCGTCACGAGATTGAGCTGATTGGCTGTGAGCCCATGAATGTACCGGGCACAGACGGCGATCGTCATCTTGTCATTTTGCGTAACAGGCATTGAATGGTATTAAACGGCTGTGGCTAAAATTCTCGCGGTAACCAATCAGAAGGGAGGGGTTGGCAAAACCACTTCCTGCGTTAACCTTTCGGCTTCTCTGGCAGCAAGTAAGCAGCGTGTACTGCTTATTGATGTTGACCCCCAGGGGAATGCCACCATGGGGAGCGGAATCGACAAACATGCT
Source organism: Endozoicomonas atrinae (assembly GCF_001647025.1). Classification (GTDB taxonomy): domain Bacteria; phylum Pseudomonadota; class Gammaproteobacteria; order Pseudomonadales; family Endozoicomonadaceae; genus Endozoicomonas; species Endozoicomonas atrinae. The sequence continues at coordinate 2,208 of NZ_LUKQ02000088.1, read as the reverse complement.
CAGCAATGGTCTGTTTACCATGTACTGACGGGGCGCTGTGATATCCAGGAGGCAATCCTTCCATCGCTGGATGGTGGTTACGATGTTCTGGGTGCAAATGCAGACCTGACGGCGGCAGAAGTTGAGCTGATGGATATGGATCGCAAGGAATCCAGGCTCCACGATGCGCTTGCCAAAGTGGAAGATCAGTACGACTTCATCATGATTGACTGCCCTCCATCCCTGAACATGCTTACCATCAATGCCATGGTTGCTGCCCGCGGGGTGATTATCCCGATGCAGTGCGAATACTATGCCCTGGAAGGTCTGACGGCCCTGATGGAAACCATTGCCGGCCTCAGGGAAACCATCAATCCTGACTTGCACATCGAAGGTCTGCTGCGAACCATGTATGACCCAAGGATGACGCTGACCACTGAAGTATCGAGACAGCTCATCAACCATTTTGGTGATCAGGTCTATCGAACCGTGATTCCCCGTAATATTCGACTTGCTGAGGCGCCGAGTCATGGTAAGCCCGTACTTGCCTATGACCGAAACTCCCGTGGGGCAGTTGCTTATCTCGCGCTTGCTGGGGAGCTGGTTAGGAAGCATGACATCAAGGGGCTTCATGGTAAGTCAGAAAGGAAAACAGGAACTCACTAACACATGGCGAAACAACGTCTCGGTACTAACTTAAATGCGCTGCTGGGTAGCGCCAGGCTACCTGCATCCCTGTCTAATGATCTCTCTGGGCCATCACCGGTCAAGGAGTCTCAGGATGGGACAATGAAAGACCTGCCGGTCGAATTCCTGATTCGTGGCAAGTACCAGCCTCGCCGAGACATGCACTCTGATGCCCTGGAAGAGCTGGCTGAAAGTATTAAAGAGCAGGGCATCATGCAGCCAGTTGTGGTTCGTCCGGTTGGACAGAATCGCTATGAGATTATTGCTGGTGAACGTCGCTGGCGTGCAGCACAGCTGGCAGGTCTCGCGGAAGTTCCTGCCCTGATTCGCGATGTTCCCGATGAAGCGGCCATCGCCATGGCGCTGATCGAAAACATTCAGCGGGAAGACCTGAATCCTATTGAAGAAGCCATTGCACTTTCCAGACTGCAAAAAGAATTTGAACTGACCCAGCAGGAAGTGGCTCAGGCTGTCGGTAAGTCCAGGGCTGCTGTTGCTAATATATTGCGACTGATGGCTCTGAATCCTGAAGTAAAGAAAATGCTGGAATATGGCGATCTTGAAATGGGGCATGCCAGAGCGTTGCTTTCACTGGGTGAACTGGACCAGTTGGAAGTCGCCAGAACCGTTACTGCAAAAGGATTGTCGGTTCGTCAGACTGAGTCACTGGTTCGCCGAATTCAGCAGGAAAAGGAGAAAGGCGGTAAAACCGTTAAGCGCCTTGATCCTAATATAAAGCAGCTTGAAGATGAGCTTTCAGAAAAAGTTGGTGCCCGGGTTGCTATCCAATGCAACGCTAAAGGTAAGGGTAAGCTGGTGATTTCCTATAATACGCTTGATGAACTTGATGGGGTTCTTGAGCACATTAAATAAGTGCAGCTAATTTTATGGGGCTCCTATATATAGCTATGGGAGCTTTTCTCCTTACTCTATCTCTATCCTCCATATACTTATCTTTTCTTCTTTTCTTCTTTTCTTCTTAATTAATAAAGCTGGTGTGTAGGTGATTCTACGTAAAACGGCTGTCGCATATTGATTAAAGTCAAAATTTCTCTATCATACGCCCCACTTCCACGGACTGACCCAGAGGTCACCCACGGATCAGCAGAATGAACATTCATCGCTGACCGGGAAGTGCGGTTTGAAAGTTGGTTGTTTTGAAATGAATGAAAAACAATCGGTTGACAAATCAAGCTGGCGCGGTAAGATGCGCCTCCGCTGACACGGCCTGAGTGGCAACGTCAGCGAGTTGGAAAGCTTCTTTCTTCTACGGCTTTTTCCGGAAGAGAAATGATCGCTTGACAACGAAAGTCGCCACGGTAAGATAGGCGGCCTTGCTGATCGGCACCAACTGCTGGTCAGGGTTGAGAATCTCCTGATTCTAACCAAGTTCTTTAACAAGATATCAGACAATTCGTGTGGGCGCTTGTGCGATTGCATCGGTTAATCAGCTTCGGCTGAAAACATTTAAGATGCTTAATTGATCAAGCGAACATACCTGTAAATTCATGTACGTTTAATTGTGACATTGAGCCGTTGTTT
>NZ_LUKQ02000862.1 GCF_001647025.1 Endozoicomonas atrinae | reverse complement strand
GCTCATCGGATGTTTTGGGGAGGTTAAAAAGAATGGTTCGCGGTACGTCAAATACCTCCCCTTTTTGCAATTGCTCTGTTAGCGGAGCAAGGTGATCAACCAGATATTCCAGTGTGTCGTTCAGTAAGAGCCTGTAAATAATACCAATTGAATTTTCTAACTACTGTATAACTGCCCAATCACGGGAGCACAGACTGAACAGTCGACCAGCTTCGCTGCAAAGGTTATTCCAAGCTTCACAGCAACAATCTACAATATTTTC
>NZ_LUKQ02000861.1 GCF_001647025.1 Endozoicomonas atrinae | reverse complement strand
AGAACCTTATTTCCGAAGATTAAAAAAACGGAAAGCGTATAGTTGTGTGATTTTGAAGATTTAAGTTGGACTTACCATCATGCTAGTAATTTGAGATAGCTTCTTACAAAGTCGCACATCGCGTTTTAATGGAAAAATTGAGCCTGTAAATAATTCTGTGTAAACGCCACCAAAACTATTACTCCTTGAACCGGTCAGGAAACATAATTTCAAACCGGTTCATGGCTGCTTTCCAGTTCCTGATCGGCATGGTCCATTTCTC
>NZ_LUKQ02000860.1 GCF_001647025.1 Endozoicomonas atrinae | reverse complement strand
CTTTGATACCAGAAGAACGACTGATGGATTCGAGAGAGATAGCCATTACTTCACCTCCTGAGAGGCGGTTGCCTTAGAAAGGCTCTCTTTTTTTTTAATGATGAAAATGGAACTCAGGGCAACAGCGGAGAAATGCGATTTACCCATTCCAGCGGAGCCATGCTTTAGGCACAGAGGGATTTCTCTTTTCTTGTCTTCCATTACTGATCCTCCAACCGTTCAAACTTAACCGACACCTTTTTCGGCTTGGTAGTCACTGCCT
>NZ_LUKQ02000859.1 GCF_001647025.1 Endozoicomonas atrinae | reverse complement strand
TGTCGGGCAAGCCTTTGCCATTACACATGGAGGAAAAGGCCCGCAGCAGTTCCAGGCTGAATTCGCCGTTCACCTTCCAGCACTCCCACGCCACGAACGCTTCCACCTTCGCTTTGTCGGGCAAGCCTTTGCCATGACACATGGAGGAAAAGGCCCGCAGCAGTTCCAGGCTGAATTCGCCGTTCACCTTCCAGCACTCCCACGCCACGAACGCTTCCACCTTCGCTTTGTCGGGCAAGCCCCTACTGCTCATCATGGAGGAA
>NZ_LUKQ02000858.1 GCF_001647025.1 Endozoicomonas atrinae | reverse complement strand
CAGTACCGGAGGTTCTATCCCAGGCACGGAAGTCAAAGGTGGCATCGCCGTTGTAGTCATCATTAGGGACAAAGCGCACTTTGTGATAACTGTCTAATAGCAGGGCATGGTTATCTGCCAGACTGCCGTCGTCAATATTGGCCCATGGATCATTCCAGCCAATCTTGTATTGCCAGGTACCGTTAGTGTTATCAACACTGGTAATGGCCATGGCTTCGATTTCATCATCACCAAAATAACCATCCGGGTCAGTGATACTGCCCTGGGCG
>NZ_LUKQ02000857.1 GCF_001647025.1 Endozoicomonas atrinae | reverse complement strand
TACTTCCTATCTCTAGTAGTCGTGGGGACAACTCAGAGTTAAGAAGTAGCATGGGTAGTTCATGGCAGGCGGAGCCAACCATTCATAACCACGTCCATAGGACGTGGGTTTTCACGATGCACTAAACAAGCCACGTTCTAAGAGGTAAGCGCCAATTTAACCTGCGTATATTGCCATTTTATCCTTAAAATGCTTGTGTAAATGGTTGCTGGCTTATCCTTTGCCAATTGATAGCTCAACTCTCTATTGTAGAAGTTCTTCAAGCCAGTC
>NZ_LUKQ02000856.1 GCF_001647025.1 Endozoicomonas atrinae | reverse complement strand
GTGACACCAAACGGGAACGGCTTGACCGTCTGAACCGGCAGATCAACCAGATGGCCGCCGATGCGGTGAAGAAGTACCAGCGGCCCTTCCGACAGGCAGGGCTACCGTAAAAACACGAAGAAGTAATCCAGCCACAACACCCCCACGGCGATGCCCGACAGGAGCAGCAGTGCGCCCAGCAATCCCTTCATACATCCCCACCCTTACTGATTGACTGAAAGGTCAACCATAGTCGGCATACGGTGTTGTGCCATTATGTAATCTTCTGCAAAT
>NZ_LUKQ02000855.1 GCF_001647025.1 Endozoicomonas atrinae | reverse complement strand
TCGATTGGTCATGGCGCTGCTCCCTGCTTGATACCAACAGGAAAACAATCGGCCAGAAAAGGGTTAATCGGGAGGTCAAATTAAACTGGTGTTTTGAAGACTTATTACATCGGTGATGACAGTTGGCTGATTGTTTTGTTTTACTGGTAACAATACTCCGGACACTATTATGCAGCGATAGCACCATAGCTACTTAGCTCCTCATAAGTATTCATGACTTTTTCGTCATTCATTGCCAAGCCTAACTTCTCAAAAACTCTGTGCATCAGGTTCT
>NZ_LUKQ02000854.1 GCF_001647025.1 Endozoicomonas atrinae | reverse complement strand
TTTACCCCACCAACAAGCTAATCCGACGCAGGCTCATCTGATAGCGAAAGGCTCCGAAGAGTCCCCTCCTTTCCCCCGTAGGGCGTATGCGGTATTAATCCGGATTTCTCCGGGCTATCCCCCACTATCAGGCAGATTCCTACGTGTTACGCACCCGTCCGCCGCTCGTCGGCAAAGAGCAAGCTCCTCCCGCTACCGCTCGACTTGCATGTGTTAGGCCTGCCGCCAGCGTTCAATCTGAGCCATGATCAAACTCTTCAGTTTAAATCGTTGTGTC
>NZ_LUKQ02000853.1 GCF_001647025.1 Endozoicomonas atrinae | reverse complement strand
ATCAACATCATTAAAACCTTCGGGTAGCTGTGGTCGACGAGACATCTGTTCTAGATAATGCATGGTAATGATGCCTAAGCATAGTTGGCGGCAGCTTAAGGATTTAGAAAATGCGATTGGTATTAGCTCGTCGTCTTCAGTCGCACCAGGGAGCTGCAGGAAGCAGGCATCAATAGCAGCCTGAGTTGTCACCAGCCGATCCTTACCGGTTTTGGCATAGCGGATATTTTGCCGCTTCAGAAAGCGCTCCAATTCGTCGAGGGTTGCATAGCCTGTCC
>NZ_LUKQ02000087.1 GCF_001647025.1 Endozoicomonas atrinae | reverse complement strand
ACCATTCGCACCGGAGTTAAACAGCTCAGAAAGGCTATGGGAGTGGATGCGGGAGCATGACTTATCAAACAAAGCATTTTCAGGTTATGAAAATATTGTAGATTGTTGCTGTGAAGCTTGGAATAACCTTTGCAGCGAAGCTGGTCGACTGTTCAGTCTGTGCTCCCGTGATTGGGCAGTTATACAGTAGTTAGAAAATTCAATTGGTATTAGATGAATAGAGAGGATTGTAAAAACGACGCTGCTCTATCAAGAGCTGCTATTGACTGTTTATAATGGAGTTTTTCATTAGAACCATTCGATATGCAACTTTTGTCGCCAGAGCCAATCTGGATCAACAACAATCAGTCACTTGAAGACTATTGCCAACGATGGTCCAGCCTTGATGCCATCGCTCTGGATACTGAGTTCATCCGTACTGACACTTTCTATCCCCAGCCGGGACTGATTCAGGTGGGTACAGGTACTGATATTTTCCTGATCGATCCACTTGCCATTGATCAATGGGAACCTCTGGCCAGGTTGTTTGAAAACAGCTCGGTTGTCAAAGTGCTTCATGCCTGCAGTGAAGACCTGGAAGTATTCAAACTGCTAACCGAGACCGTTCCTAGACCACTGTTTGATACTCAGCTGGCCGCTGCGTTTGCCAACCTCGGCTTCTCCCTTGGCTATCAGGCTCTGCTCAAGCATGTACTGAATATCGACCTGCCCAAGGATGAGACGCGGTCCAACTGGCGCCAACGACCTCTGACAGATGCACAGGTTCGCTACGCCAGCCTGGATGTCGCTCATTTGCTGGAAATTTATGAGCACCTGGATCAGCTGCTGGCTCCGACCCCCAAAAAAGCATGGCTGGAAGATGAATGCCTTGCGCTGACGTTAAATGTTCTGCCTTTCGATCCCGAGAATGCCTGGAAAGACGTAAAAAGAGGCTGGCAACTGCGCCCCCAGCAACTGGCAGTCCTTAAAGCACTTTGCCACTTTCGGGAAGTGGCCTCCCGCAGTCAGGATGTTCCTCGAAACCGGGTTATCCCCAAAGGCAGCCTATGGCCCCTGGCAAGGTTTCAGCCTAAAGCTATGAATGCTCTGCGGGAAATACCAGAAATGCGCTCCAGCATCATTCGCAATCATGGCGAACAAATTCTGGATATCATTCGTTCTTCCAGCCAGGTTCCAGAAGCGCAAAGGCCGGAGAAACTGCCTCCTCCCCTACCAAAAAATGCCAAGGACTGGGGAAAACGAATAAAGACGCTCATGTCCCAACTGGCTGATGAACTGCAGCTGCCACTGGAGCTGCTGATGCCGGGGAAACTGACCTCGCCACTGCTGCGCAGCTGGCTGGAGAATGGTCAATTTATCCTCCCGGATACCCTCACTGGGTGGCGTCGTGATACCATAGGTATCCCGCTGATTCAGCAACTAAACCAACAGGAAAAAGGCCATTGAATGAAGTCTCTGGTTTCCATTTACAAAAGCCCTAAACGGGAAGAGATGTACCTTTACCTGAATAAAGGGGCGGTTCTGGAAAAAACGCTGCCTGAAGCCTTACTGAACGTTTTTGGTAAACCGGTGCATGTTTTCGATCTGCTGCTGACTCCGGAGAAAAAACTGGCTCGTGTAGAAACCGCCAGTGTTCTTCAGGGGATTTCTGACAATGGCTTCTATCTGCAAATGCCCCCCAAAGAGCAGGAAGATTATCTGATCAAACTGCCGGATGAGTTTCTTTCGTTTAACGACCCGACATGACAGCTAAACCTTTCTGGGAAACCAAAGCCCTGTCAGAAATGACAACCGCTGAGTGGGAAAGCCTTTGTGACCGCTGTGGTCGCTGCTGCCTGCACAAACTGGAAGATGAAGATACGGATGAGGTTTATTACACATCAGTAGCCTGCAAATTGCTGGATACGAGTAGCTGTCAGTGCAAGGACTATCCAAATCGTAAAGACATCGTTCCGGAGTGTACGGTACTGACACTGAAAGATGTTGAGCTATTCCACTGGCTGCCCGAGACCTGCGCCTATCGACTTATCAGTGAAAGGAAACCGCTGTTTGACTGGCACCCCCTGGTGTCAGGCTCGGATGAATCAGTCCATCAAGCCAACATCTCAGTCAAGGGGTGGGTACACTCAGAAAATGATATAGCGGAAGACGACTTTGAAGACTATATCATTCCCCATACTATGATTCGCTGACAGCGGAACGTCCTGACCAGTCAGCAACAAAATCATGGGTATCAAGCACTGGTAACTTCTTTTTAGCACCAGCCGGCTTACCAAGGTAGATAAAACCCATTAGCTGCTCATTGTCGGCAAGGCCCAGGCCTTTTGCCAGTGCGGGGTGGTAACAAAGATCTCCGGTTCGCCAGATCGCCCCAACCCCCTGGGCATGGGCCGCCAGCAGCAATGATTGAACTGCAGCCGCCAGCGACATCTTCTGCTCAATTTCCGGTACCTTTGGATGCTTCTTAACCGGGCAGATGGCCAGTACCAGCATAGGTGCCCGGAGCGGCATCCCTCTGAAACGAGCCAGTGCATCTTCTGAGAGGTCCGGCTGATCTTCCAGGGCCGCTTGTGCCATCAACTCCCCCAGAGCCTCCCGCGCTTCTCCACTGACTTTCAAAAAACGCCAGGGGCGAATACGACCATGGTCAGGGGCTCTCAGGGCAGCCCGAAACATGACATCCAGTTGCTGATCGCTGGGTGCCGGTTCATCCAGCATCGGCGTCGACACCCTTTCCAGCAAAAGTTCTATACCATTCATCAATCACTCCTACCCATTACTTAGGAACTGTCCTTAAATTACTTCGACATTTCAAGTGACGCTACCCGCTGCCCGCGTGTGCTTTTGCGAGCAGCGGGTAGCGGACGGCGGCTTTTTACCAAATATGGAAGTTATTCCGAGACAAACCCTTACCGTTTCGATGTATTCAAGGCCATCGACAAAATCATCTCTGCCAGGGCTTCCAGGGATAAATCACCATCAGGCTTAAACCAGTTAATACTCCAACTGATGGAGCCGGTTAATAGCCGTCGTAACATCGCTGGTGGAATGACAATCAAATTCTGCTCCCTGGCCTCTTCCAGAACATCAATCCACAGTCGTTCATATTCATCTCTAAGCTTCAGAATTTCACTCTGGTTTTCATCACTCAGCCCACGCCACTCGTAAACCAGCACTGCCATCTCTGCCCCATTATCCACCAGAATGGACTGCAGCTCACAGAGAATAAGACCATAAAGTCGATGCCTGACATCCTGATTCAGGCTCAGTGACAATTTCATGGTTTCAATATTCAGTAAGATGGTCTCTTCCACCACACTCCGCAGGATCTCCTGCTTGCTGGGGTAATGATGAAACAGGCTACCGGATTGTATCCCGATATCTTTTGCCAGATCCCTGACCGTCGTCCTCTCGTAGCCATTGGTTCTGAATAATCGGGCAGCAGATTTCAGCAGGCGGCCCTTAGCACTCTCCGGGGCAACAATTAATCCCTGATCAATCAACTGCCGGGAAAGCTCTGCGGTTTGCTGGGCACTGAGTGCAATAAATGACATAAGACGTTTGTTTGAGTTCTAAAATTATAATTTGAGTCAGTTTAGGCTCTGTTGACATAAGGTTGCTGGCTATACGAGCCACTGAGCCTGCAACCTTATGTCAACAGAGCCTAACACAGCTGGAAAAGCAGCAGCATCTCACAAAGCAAACGCTTGTTTTTTTTAATTCAACCACTTCCCAACCAATCACTTGCTTGGTAACCTCCATCAAACAATAACAATATTTGCCATCAAACTCACCTATGTCACCTCAAAAGACGCCTGAAAAAAAAGTTCGAATCGGTTGTGCCTCCGCCTTCTGGGGTGATACTGCGACTGCCGCCCACCAGCTGGTTAACGGTGGTCAACTCGATTATCTGGTTTTTGACTACCTTGCAGAAATGACGCTGTCCATCATGGCTGGCGCACAAATGAAAAATCCATCCGCTGGGTTTGCTCCCGATTTCATTGCCACATTGAAACCGCTGCTTGGTCAGATCAAAACCCAGGGTATTAAGGTATGCAGCAATGCTGGTGGCATCAATGCCAAGGGTTGCGCTGAAGCACTGGCAAAAGTCGTTGCAGACTCAGGGATTGACCTGACGATCGCCGTCGTTGAGGGGGACAACCTGACACAAGCTTTTCAGGCCAACCAGCAATTACACCCCCATATCGTGGATATGTTCAGTGGCCAACCGATACCCGACCACTTAACCAGCGTGAACGCTTATCTGGGTGCTCCTTCTATTACGGCAGCACTGGCTGCGGGAGCAGATATTGTGATTACTGGCCGGGTTGTGGACAGTGCTGTCGTACTTGGCCCACTGGTTCATGAGCTTGGCTGGTCCTGGCAGGACTATGACAAACTGGCGCAGGGCTCCCTGGCGGGCCATGTTATCGAATGTGGAACCCAGGCAACCGGGGGTAATTTTACCGACTGGCGCCTGGTAAAAGATGATTATGCCAATATGGGTTTTCCCATTATTGAGTGCCAGAAGGATGGCTCATTTATTGTGAGCAAATGTTCCGGTACCGGTGGACTGGTGAGCTGCAACACCGTTGCTGAGCAGATCCTCTATGAAATTGGTAATCCCGAAGCGTATTTACTGCCTGACGTCACCTGCGATTTCAGCCAGGTAACGCTGGAGCAAACTGACACCAACCAAGTGCGGGTAACCGGAGCCAGAGGTCGCCCTTGTACGCCCCAATATAAAGTCAGCGCGACGTATATGGATGGCTTTCGTTCAACAGCCACCTTTATGATCGGAGGCATTGATGCTGGCGAAAAGGGGCAGGCAGTTGCTGATGCGATTATTCAAAGAGTCCGTGGGTTGTTAAAACTGAAAGGCCTGGATGACTTCAACGATGTTAATATTGAAGTACTGGGTACCGAGTCAACCTATGGTGTTCAAGCACTGACAGGCCAGGCTCAACCTCGTGAAGTCGTGGTAAAAATTGGCACTTCCCATCAGGATAAAAAAGCCCTGCAGATCTTTGGCTCTGAGATTGCCCAAGCGGCAACAGCCATGGCTCCAGGCATTACGGGTCTGGTGGGAGGTCGCCCAAAGCCAAGCCCTCGCCTTTGCCTCTTCTCTTTCTTAATCAACAAACGTGATATTTCGCCCACTTACCGCCTGATCAATACCCGAGAGAGTGAATCTGAAGTGGTATCCGTTATTTCAGGACAGACTGCAGATTCCTTAGAAAACACCTGGAAGGATAAGCCACTGCCCAAACCACTGAATAACAGCCCTGAATTTACCGTGCCTCTGATCAAGCTCGCTCTCGGACGCAGTGGTGACAAAGGTAACCACTGCAATATTGGTATTATTGCCCGAGATAAAAGTTATTTGCCGTATATTGAAAAGGCATTAACTCCTCACCGAATTGCAGAATACTTTGCTCATCTAATGAGTGATCGGAGTGAGGTTATCCGCTATCAGCTACCCGCATTAAACAGTATCAATATTGTCATGACCCACTGTCTCGGTGGTGGTGGCATGGCCAGCCTGCGTATCGATCCACAGGGAAAGGCCCTTGCTCAGCAATTACTTTCGATACCCATTCCTATCAATAAAAGCCTGTATGAACAGGTTGCGGGGGAGACAGAGTGAGGATCATTGACTCTCAAATAGACATTCATGGGCAGGCATTCAGCGAGAATCGAAACGCCATGCTATCGGCCATTGAACAGTTTCGAAGCCTTGAGCAGGCAACGCTCGATAAAGCCCACAGTGCCAGGGATAAATTCCACAACAAAGGCAAACTCCTGCCCCGCGAACGTTTAGCACTACTCCTCGACCCCGGTTCCAGTTTTATTGAGCTGAGCTCTCTGGCCGGTTACAAAATGCACGATGACAAGGATGGCTCAACAGCGGGTGGCGGGATTATCGCAGGCATCGGGTTTGTCAGTGGTGTTCGATGCATGCTGCAAGTCAATAACAGTGCCATAAAAGGCGGCACCATCTCTCCTACCGGCCTTGAGAAAACACTGCGCTTGCAGGAGATTGCCCACGAGAACAAGCTACCTCTGATCACGCTTGCGGAAAGTGGGGGTGCAAACCTGACTTACGCCACGGATGTCTTTGTTCCTGGTGCCCGTGCGTTTGCCAACCAGGCTCGTTTGTCAAAAGCCGGCATACCCCAGGTCACTGTCGTACATGGTAATGCCACTGCTGGTGGCGCCTATCAGCCGGGTTTGTCCGACTACGTTGTGGCTGTTAAGAGTCAAACCAAAATGTTTCTGGCAGGACCTCCTCTGCTTAAGGCCGCTACCGGTGAGATTGCCACCGATGAAGAACTGGGTGGCAGTGATATTCATGTTTATCAAGCCGGTACAGCCGACTATCTGGCTCAGGATGATGTCGAGGGAATAGCCCTTGCCCGGGATATCACCCAAAGCCTTGGTTGGAATGAACGGCTGGCATTGCCTGAGAAACGCGAAAGTAAACAACCACGATATAACAGTGATGAACTGCTGGGCATTATCCCCTGTGATAGCAAAAAGCCCTATGATGTGAGAGAAGTCATTGCGCGACTGGTTGATGACTCGGCCTTCAGCGACTTCAAAAGCGATTTCGATCTGCAGACCGTTTGTGGCTTTGCTCATATTGACGGTCACAGCGTTGGGATTATTGGCAACAACGGGCCAATAACCGCAAAAGGCGCTAACAAGGCAGCGCAGTTTATTCAACTCTGTGAGCAGAGTCACCGGTCACTGCTTTTCCTTCATAACACCACTGGATTTATGGTGGGCACGGATGCAGAGCAAAGTGGCATTATCAAGCATGGTTCAAAGATGATTCAGGCGGTAGCCAATGCCAGCGTCCCCAAAATATCCATTTTAATTGGCGGCTCCTACGGCGCTGGCAACTACGCCATGTGTGGTCGTGGCCTGGACCCGCGCTTTATTTTCTCATGGCCCAATGCCCGAACGGCGGTGATGGGGGGCGAACAGGCTGGCAAAGTATTGCGGATTGTCAGTGAAGATAAAATGCGCAAAATGGGACAGGAACCCGATCCATCACAACTCGAACAAATGGAGGCTGCCACTGCGGCAAAACTCAATGCGGGGTCAACCGCAATATTTGGCACAGCCCGCCTCTGGGATGATGGCTTAATTGATCCCCGTGATACACGGGAATTGCTGGCTAATTTGCTGGATATTTGCAGGCAGGCAGACAACAGACACCTCAAAAATAATACATTTGGTGTCGCACGTTTTTAATCCTATTTTCCAATAACAACAATAAACCAGGAAATATCATGATACTCACCCAGGAACATCTGGAGCTTAAACGCACCATTGCAAACTTTGTAGAAAATGAAGTTAATCCCCATGTCGACAGCTGGGAGGAGTCTGGCCTATTTCCCGCTAAAGCCCTCTTCAAAAAGATGGGTGACCTGGGTCTGCTCGGTATCAGCAAACCGGTAGAAAATGGTGGTATGGGGCTCGACTACACCTTTGAAATGCTGGCGGCAGAAGAGTTCGGCGCCATTCGCTGCGGTGGTATCCCGATGGCCATTGGCGTACAGACCAACATGGCCACCCCGGCACTGGCACGGTTCGGCAGTGATTATGTCCGTGAGACATACCTGGCACCGGCCATTGCTGGCGATAGGGTAGCCTGTATCGGTGTCAGCGAGCCCGGAGCTGGCAGCGACGTTGCTGCCATCAAGACAACGGCCATGAAAGACGGTGACGACTACATTATCAATGGCAGCAAAATGTGGATCACCAATGCCACTCAGGCTGACTTTATCTGCCTGCTGGCCAATACCTCTGACGAACCAGCCCACAAGAACAAATCACTGATTATCGTTCCTACCGATACACCTGGAATTTCATTCTCGGAAAAACTCAACAAACTGGGCATGCGCAGTTCTGATACCGCACAGATTTTCTTTGATAACGTACGGGTTCCGCAAAAAAACCGGATTGGCCCGGAAGGTGGCGGCTTTGTCATGCAGATGCAGCAGTTTCAGGAGGAGCGGTTATACGTTGCTGCCATGTCACTGAAAGGGATGGAAATCTGTATAAACGACACGCTTACCTACACTCGGGAGCGCAACGCCTTTGGCAAACCTCTGATTGCCAACCAGTCCATTCTGTTTCGACTGGCAGAGCTGCAAACAGAAGTTGAGGCGCTTCGGGCCCTGACTTATCAGGCTTGTGAACGATACAGCCAGGGTGAAGATGTCACGCAGCTTGCTTCCATGGCCAAATTAAAATCCGGTCGCCTTTCACGAGAAGTCAGTGATGCCTGCCTGCAGTACTGGGGAGGCATGGGCTTTATGTGGGATAACGTCGTAAGCCGCTTCTACCGGGATAACCGTCTTGGCTCCATTGGCGGCGGTGCTGATGAAATTATGCTCGGGATTATTGGCAAAAATATGGCTAAAGCGCTGGGGTAATCACAATGGGTACTCCAGAAATCTACAAAACCCTGCTCGTTGAGCAACAGGCGGATGTTCTAACCGTTACCCTGAACCGGCCAAAGCAGGCCAATGCTATGAATCTGACCATGGTCAACGAACTGACTCAGGTCATGAATCGAGCAGTTGAGCAACAGGTAAGGGTATTCATCATCCGTGGAGCGGACGGAAATTTCTGCGCGGGTGGGGATATCAAAGAAATGCAGGCCATTGCCAGTGACCGGAACGAACTGGCCCAATTCAACCGCTCCTTTGGCCTGATGCTGGAACAGGCGAATACCCTGCCCTGCGTGGTCATTACTGTTTTACAGGGGGCCGTGCTGGGGGGTGGTTTTGGCCTTGCCTGTATCAGTGATGTCGCGATCAGCGATACCACCTCGGCATTTGCCATGCCTGAGACCTCTCTAGGAATCATACCGGCACAGATCGCCCCTTTCGTGGTTGACCGTATTGGCCTGACCCAGGCAAGACGACTGGCGTTGCTTGGACAGCGAATTCCAGCAGCACAGGCTCTGACGCTTGGCCTTATTCATCATGTTTCCCAGACTCAGGACGAACTGGACAGCCAGCTGACATTGGCCGTATCAGCGGCGATGAACTGCGCGCCTCAAGCCACAGCCACAACCAAGGCCCTGATGCACAAAGTAGGCAAGCTGCCCATGGCATCATTACTGGATGAAGCCGCTATTCACTTTGCTGACAGTGTCCAGGGAGAAGGCCGTGAAGGTGCCAGGGCTTTTGCGAATAAAAGTAAACCGAATTGGCGATAGGGGAAGAGCATGTTTCATAAAGTATTAGTGGCCAATCGCGGTGAAATTGCCCGGCGTGTCATTGCCTCTGCCAAATCGCTTGGGTATCGGACCGTTGCTGTTTATTCAGAACCCGACTGTGATGCCCCTCATGTCCGGCTGGCCGATGAAGCCGTCTGTATAGGTAAGGGCCTGGCCAGTGACAGCTACTCAAATATCAACAATATCCTTCATGCTGCCCGAATCACAGGGAGTGATGCCATACACCCCGGCTATGGGTTCTTATCCGAAAACGCTGACTTTGCAGAGGCATGCAATGAACAGGGCCTGGTCTTTATTGGACCCGACTCTAAATCCATTGAGTTGATGGGCAGTAAGCGAGCCGCGAAAGAGGTCATGCTTGCTTCAAACGTCCCCTGTATTCCCGGCTATGAAGGCAAGGAGCAAAGTGATAAAGCGCTCACCAGCGCCGCAGAAAGTATTGGCTATCCAATTATGGTGAAAGCCTCTGCGGGGGGAGGTGGCCGGGGAATGCGTGTCGTAAACCACGCTTCCGAACTGGAAGGTGCGCTTAAATCAGCACGCTCTGAAGCAGCCAGCGCCTTTGGCTGTGATGAGCTGATTCTCGAAAAAGCAATGACCTCTGTCCGTCATATCGAAATACAGGTTTTTGCTGACATCTATGGCAACACCATCCATTTAGGCGAGCGTGATTGCAGCATGCAGCGACGCCATCAGAAGGTCATTGAAGAAGCACCTTCACCGGCACTGACACCTGAACTGAGGGAGTTAATGGGTCAGGCCGCTATCTCTGCAGCAAAAGCCTGTAATTATGTTGGTGCTGGCACGGTTGAATTTCTGCTGACCAGTGAAAATGAGTTCTACTTTCTGGAAATGAATACACGGCTGCAGGTCGAGCACCCAGTTACCGAGCTGGTGACCAATCTGGATCTTGTGGAGTGGCAATTAAGAGTGGCTGCTGGTGAGAAATTACCGCTCACTCAGGACCAAATCCAATTAAATGGTCACGCTATTGAAGTCCGCCTCTATGCAGAAGACCCAGCAAATGGCTTTATGCCCCAGACAGGAACCATATCACTATGGCAACCAGCCTTGACGGACAGCGTATCCGGTGACGCTTTCAACGGGATCAGAGTGGATTCGGGTATCCAGCAAGGCAACCAGATAAGTGCGCACTATGACCCGATGCTGGCAAAGTTCATTGCTTATGGGGATAACCGGGAGCAGGCTCGGCGTCGTTTATTGAGATTAGTACAAGACTCTCACTTATTAGGGTTACGGGATAATCGCTGTTTTCTTAGTGAGCTACTCCAGAGCGAAGCTTTTGTCAGTGGCCAGGCAACCACCGATTTTATCCGGGATAAATTCACCAGTAACGCCAGCCTGACCTCTCAGGTCGTCACCCATGAAGAATGGTTACTTGCCGCTTTGCTACTGAGTGAAGGGCCTCAGGTAGAAAGCAGTAACCTACAGACTACCCTATCCTTTGAAAGGCCAATCAAGCTTGGCTGTGGCGATCATCTACGAACCGTAAAAATTTCCAAAGAATGTCCAAGTAGCTACCGCATATCTTTTGAAAGCAAAGAACTCGACCAGACTCCCATAGAATTTCAGCTGATTGAATGCAGTGGCCACCAGCTGCGTTATATTGCTGACGGCGTTATGAAAACAGCGACCTTCTCCATCAATCGTAATGGGGAAGTGCCAGAGCTGTGGCTCGCCAGCCACCGGGGAAACCTGCGGTTCACCGATCAGACGTTTATGGTGACAAAAGACAGCAAGGCTGGCTCCAGCCAGGTACTTGCCTCGATGGATGGTGTAGTGGTCGATCTTCTGGTTGAGCAGGGACAAACCATAAAATGCGGCGATGTACTTATCGTCGTCGAAGCCATGAAAATGGAACATCCACTCAGGGCAGGCATGGACGGTATTGTTGGTAACATCAATGCGCAGCCAGGTGACCAGGTGAAAGGCCGCCAACTTTTGATTGAATTAGAAGAATAATAGTTTCAGGAGTATCACAGGTGTTTTCAAAAGAGTCTTCAACACGATGTGCAAACCAGACTCTGCCTGATCAATGGCAGAACCAACTGACCATTCCGGTCGTCATGGCTCCCATGTTTCTGGTGTCCGGCCCTGACCTCGTCATCGCTGGCTGCAAGAAAGGTATTGTTGGTACGTTTCCAGCGTTGAATCAGCGAACCAGTGAAGGGTTGGAAGAGTGGCTGGTTCAAATAACTGCCGAGCTGTCAGATTTTGAACAACAGACTGGAAAACAACCAGCGCCGTTTGGCGTGAATTTAATTGTTCACGAATCGAATCCCAGGCTGGAAGCTGACCTGGCACTCTGCATTAAATACAAAGTGCCGCTGGTAATCACGGCACTGGGAGCCATGCGTGATGTGGTTAACCGGGTCCATGATTATGGCGGCATTGTTTTTCACGATGCAGCCAGTGTCCGACACGCTAAAAAAGCAGCGGCTGCCAATGTTGACGGTATTATTGCCGTCAGTGGGGGAGCGGGAGGCCATGCGGGCACCCTAAACCCCTTTGCACTGGTTGAAGAAATCCGGACATTCTGGAATAAGACCCTGCTGCTGGGCGGTTGTATTAACCATGGACACCAGGTTCATGCCGCTCAACTGATGGGTGCCGACCTGGCCTATATCGGCACTCGCTTTATCAATACCCTTGAAAGTCGCGCACCTTCAGGACACAAAGCCATGGTCATTGACTCCAGTGCTGAAGATATTGTTCATACACCCGCTGTGACGGGTGTTCCTTCAAACTTTATGAAACAGAGCTTGATCAACTCGGGCTATGACATGGATGCCCTACTCAACCCGGGCAATGTTAACTTTGGCGAAAAGCTCACCCCCAAGGGAACAGACAGCTCAAAAGCCTGGCAGGATGTCTGGTCTGCTGGCCAGGGTGTTGGGGGCATAAAGGATACTATCAGCTGTGAGCGACTGGTTGATCAGATGATCAATGAGTACAACGAAAGTATTCGTTAATTTGGTAAAGAACTACATGAGATACAGATTTGAGCACTTTTGCATGTTAGAATTGCCAGCTCTCAGCAAATTGCTGAAGGTATTATCAGGTCTGGCTATGAACCCATTCTAATGCAATTTAAAAAAAAACCTGTATCTCCGCCCCTGAATCGTGCCCCCCGGATCTCTCCAAGAGTCCTGGCCTATTGGCTTGCAGCCTCAGTGATTGTTTATGGGCTGGCCAATCAGTACCTTCCTGGCATCTTTATTGGCGCTGTCGCCTATTTAGCGGTTTTTCCCCAGCTTTCAAACCTGGTTATCAATGCGCTATTCCGCACCAAAAATCAGGAGACAGTTGACAACAAAAGGTCTCTGGCCACTCTTTTCGTGGACTCTCTGAATGTTGGGGTCTTAATCACTCTTGTCAATTTCCCAATGGTCAGTGGCATGTTGCTGGTTATTTTACTGGCAGGCTGGGCTATATACCTTCAGGGGCCCAGAGGGCTGCTTATAACCATACCCTCTGCTGCAGCTGCTTTATTTATTCATCACTTTATTGAACTTAACATCACCATTTCGACCGGGAAAGATGCGACATTTATAAGCCTTCTCGGAATGCTTCTTTTCGTATCCTATCTTGCCTATACACTGAGGCATAGAGAGCAGCATTTTCAGGCCATCCAGCTCAGTGCCCAACAGCAGAGACAGCGATACAGCAGGCTTGCCAGCAGTCTGGCTAAATACCTTTCTCCCCAGGTCTGGGAGTCCATTTTTTCCGGTAAGCGCAATACTAAACTGGAAAGCCAGCGAAAAAAACTGACCGTCTTTTTTTCCGATATCAAAGGCTTTACCGACCTGGCCGAAGAGCTGGAACCAGAGGTACTGACAGAACTGCTGAACACCTACCTGAACGACATGTCCCGTATTGCGCTGAAGTACGGTGGCACAATCGATAAGTTTATCGGTGACAGTATTATGATCTTTTTTGGCGATCCTAAAACCCGGGGCTACCGAAAAGATGCGCTGGCTGCAGTATCAATGGCCATTGAAATGCAGAAGCACATGCAGGTACTGCGTAAACAGTGGATTGCCAAAGGCATCGAGAATCCGCTTCGCATCAGAATTGGTATTAATACCGGCTACTGCACTGTTGGTAATTTCGGCGCAGAGTCCCGTATGGATTATACCCTCCTTGGTCGAGAGGTGAATTTAGCCAGCCGCCTGGAAAGCGCAGCAGAGCCCAACCAGATCCTGCTATCTCACGAAACCTGGTCACTGGTTAGAGATGTCGTACTTTGCCAGTCCAAAGGGGATATTCAGGTAAAAGGCTTTAGTCGTTCGGTGCCTATTTATAAGGTTATAGACCTTCGCCGTAACCTTGGCCTGCAGAAAAGTTACTTTGAGCTTGATACCAAAGGCTTTTCTTTCAGCCTGGATACAAACAGTATTGATGAATATGAGCGCAGGAAAATTATTCAAACTCTGGATGAAGCAACTCAGAAACTTTTGAAGGATGATATTTCGAGCCCAGCAAACCCTGTTCGAAACAATATTTCGCAGATTGCATCTTAGCGTCCTTAATATAAAGCTGTTGTTTAACAACACCAAAGTAAATTCTTAAAATATCTATTTAATAATCTAAAATGCGTTGAGGCCTTACTCCATAACAATAATTTTCATTGCCGAGTAAACTTTATACTAGCTTCATCCCAAGGTACCCTTGATATGGAACCAGCGCCAAATACTACCCAAAGATCACCAGCAATATTCCAATTCTCAAGCTCACCATCATCAGAAAATCCATATTTTCGTACTGAAAACAAACCCGGTGAAGTAAAACATCAACACCGTTCTGTACGCACTGAACAACCCCAAAGATACCTGGACAAAGCCACAATACGACAACTCCATGAATCCCCCATCAGGTCAGATCCTCTGGATCAATTTGAGGCCTCATGCTCCCAGCTTCGGAGAGCATGGACGGCATTAGGCCCCCTATCACGCCTAGATGACCTTTCTTCCACATTCGGCAGTCTATTTGAAGTACTGGAGCCTGAAAAGCGTCTTGAAGTGCTGTCAGTTCTTTTTAGTAAGGCGTTAGAAAATCTTGTGCCTGAGGACATACCACAGGCGCTCCAGCACTCTTTTAATGAAATGAATTGCCAGATTACTGACCCACGATATCATGCTGTATTCAAATCACCTCCCCCTCCACTAAACGAGTGGAATGAACTATTCAATCGCATGGAAAACGACCCCAAAGTACAAGAAGCAAAAAAAACAAAAAAAAGCGGTTTAAAGGGTATTATTAAAAACAATCCATTCACTGAAAGAGTGATGGATGAAATGAGGAAGGTTTTAATAGGGGCCACATACGATAAAATCAGAGAGAACATTAGTAATCTGAAAGGCGATAACCCCCTTGTCAAATTAATTAAGGCAACAAAGATGACAGGAGAAGTATCACCATGCATATTGCTCAATGCCGTAAATAGAGCAGGCTATTCTAGATATATCGTAAATTTTGAGAGCCTTTTGGATGAACCTATTCAATCTCAAGAAGGTGGTTTTGATATTGAACCGAGGACAGTGTATAGAAGAAGCGATCGAACTACCCACTCCTGGTCTTCTAAAGAAAGCGATCGCTTAAGCCGGTCTTCCAGCATAAGAGGATCGACTACCAGTATTGATACAGTTGGCTCAAGTGTAACAAATGAGACAAGAACTAAAACACATGCTCATCATCAAGCAAGAAGATTAACGAATGAGGATTCTATCTGGTCTCAGCGAGACCTATTGGATACTGGTACAGTTAGTCAGCCAAATACAAAGCAACACTCAGAACACCTAAATACAAGATACTCTGCTCCGTCAGGATTAAGCCCTCGCCATGGTAGCTTTCATGATAAACACCCCAGTACCATTCGATCAGAACCTTTATCATCAAGAAGCAGAGAAAATGATTTCGGCGCCCCAGTCACCAGAAAAGATAGCGACTATTTACAACATCAGGCACAACCATCTCTAAATCATTCAAAACAACCCCCGCCAAGCGGCCATACAGCGGAATTTAATGTATATTCATCCCTGACTTCTTCACCTGCAAAAGCCTCACATTCTCCTGAAAAGCCTTATCATCATTCCACCAGCGCCCCAAACAGCAGTAGCAAAGCGACTTCATCACCTTCCCATGTTCCTGGCTATGCAGGGAATACTGACCAGCACTGCTACCAGACACAGTCACTTCTTTCTAAAATGCCTCCACTGCCTTCTAAACTCACCGATCCACTAAGTCCAGAAGATCACCATGAAACTGTTTTACACGAACTGGAAACTAAATTTAATGAACCACACCCCAGATCATTCACCGGAGGAAGCAATATCGCATCGAGCTATGGTACAGCTAATAGAACTGACGCTGGCAATTCATTGGAGTCGTCAAAGCAGCAAACTACAGCTTATACACCAAAGCACTCAAGCCCTAAACCCCCCGTTCCAATTCGCTCAGATAAAACTTCACTATCAACAACCAAATCTGACACCACTTTTTCTCATTATGCTACTGCTGACTCTCTATGTATTCGTCAAAATCAATACAGTACTCACCACCAAGCAGAACCAATGAATAACGGACCGAAAAAAAAGACTGCTGAAGAAGCATGCCCTTCTCCAAACCAGATGAATACTTTAACGTCAGGTCGAACATCAGGGCTGGCAGGGGAAAGCAGCAAAGAACGCCCCCCCCTGACCGAGAAGTCAGCCAGCTTTCGTTGGAAAGCACCACAGAGTCAGCCAGAAAGCGTAATTATTAAAAGAACTAATACACTCCCACCAGGTTATGACATGTATGACCGCACCCAAGACAATCCTGCAATGAAGTCCTTTCAAAATCCTGAACAGAGGCCCTCTTACAAAGACAGTATTGCAGACAGCCAAAGGGGTCATGAATGGAGAAAGACATAGCCTATTCAAAACAGGTGAAGCCTGAAGCTTGTTGTAACACAACACATTGACCTAACAAATTAATCGTTGAAGAGGCCTACTGTCGAATAAACCTGAGAGCCTCTGGCTTGATATCTAATGTGCTACGCCAGGGGTTAATATCCAGTCCCCCACGCCGCAGATATTGAGCATAGACTGTCAGTTCTTCAAACTTGTAGTGTTTTTGCAGATCAACAAACGCACGCTCAACACATTGCTCATGGAATTCCTGATGATCCCTGAATGAGCAGACATATTTCAGTAGCGATGTATGATCAACCGGCTCTCCACGGTAACTGACCACCAGAGTTCCCCAGTCAGGCTGGCCGGTAACAGGGCAGTTGGATTTCAGCAGGTGTGTATGCAACGTTTCACTGACTATTCCATCAGACTCTGGCTCATCACCAATAGAATGTCTGGCCAGTAGATTTGGGTCATATCGATAACAGTCCACAGCCACATCCAGCTCATCAATATTGATTCCCGGCGTACTATCAAAAGCCCGCCTCTCAAATTCATCGATGGTATATAGCCACACAGCTACCGGCGCTTTTGCTACCGCAGAAAGGTTCTGAGTCATGCGTTCTGCAACCTGTTCAGCACTTTCAAAGCGGGACTGATTAAATGAGTTGAGATAAAGCTTGAAAGACTTGGACTCAACCAAGCAAGGTGAATCACAAGGTAACTCGAATTGAGCCACGCGTACTACTGGTTTCCCAGACATGTTTAACCAGGAAAGCTCATAGCCATACCAGAGGTCACGACCATAAAATGGCAAATTATCCGGATCAATACCCAGCTCTTCACGCTTGTCTTTCCGCTCAATAGGAAACAGCAGCGAAGGATCGTATTCCGATTTGTACTCGCTGTTTTTACCCAGCGGTGAAGCATGCAGAACATTACTCATGTCAAACAACCATCAACTTCTCAGGCCACGACCGGTTTTCAGCAGATGCAAGCTGTATGCACCCAGTGACAATATAGCCAGTAGCATTACAACAAAAGAAAAGCCGGTATCAATACCACCCGCCTCACCCAATAGCCCATAGCGAAACGTATTCACCTGATAGAGAATCGGGTTCAGCATGGACACTTTCTGCCAGAATTCGGGCAGTATTTCGATGGAGTAAAATACACCACCAAGGTAGGTCATGGGCGTCAATACAAAGGTAGGAATGATAGAAACATCATCAAACTTTCTGGCGAAGATACCATTAATAAAACCGCCAAGCGCAAACAAAGTCGCGGTCATCACCACAGCCAGCAGCGTAGCAAAAACATCATAGACTTTCAGCTCAACAAAGAATAATCCCAGCCCCATAACGATGGCTCCGGTAATCACACCCCGTGCTACACCGCCCAGCACATAGCCTGCCAGAATGATCCAGTTGGGAACGGGTGATATTAGAACTTCTTCAATACTTCGCTGAAATTTATTGCTGAAAAAACTTGAGGCCACATTACTGAAGCTGTTGGTGATAACCGACATCATTACCAGTCCTGGCAGGACGTAAGTCATATAGCTAAAGCCACTCATCGTGCCAATACGGGAGCCAATAACAGCGCCAAATATGACGAAATAGAGCACCATCGAGATAGCCGGTGGTAACAGAGTTTGCGGCCAGATTCTCATAAAGCGCCGTACTTCCTTGGCAAAGATCGTCACGAAAGCAACCCAGTGATAGCGGTATTCACTGTGCTGAGGCTTTCCAGGCAGACCTTGACCTCGCCCCCCAGTATTTTCCAGACCTGACATCACGCCCTTTCTCCCTCTGAATCAACTCCTCTCAAGACCCCCTTCGTCATATTGACGAACAGCTCTTCCAGTCGGTTATTCTTATTTCTCATACTGGCAACTTCAATCTTAAGCTCGCTCAACTGCCTGAACAGGTCATTAACCCCGGTATTTTTATCCACTTCAACTTCCAGCGAGTTGCTGTCAATTTTGCTCACCTTATAGCCCGAGAACACAGGTGTTTGCTCAATTGGCTGTCGCAAATCCAGTACAAAGCTTTCCTTCTGCAACAGGCTTAACAGTTGCTTCATACTGGTATTTTCAACAATTTCACCCTGATCAATAATGGCGATATTTCGACAGAGCTGCTCAGCCTCTTCCAGATAGTGGGTCGTTAGAATGATGGTGGTGCCCTGGTCATTAATCTCTTTAATAAACTCCCAGAGACTTCTGCGAAGCTCAATATCTACTCCTGCGGTGGGTTCATCAAGAATCAGCAGTTCCGGCTCATGAATCAGAGCCCTGGCAATCATCAGGCGTCGCTTCATACCTCCTGACAGCATTCGGGACTGGGTAAATCGTTTATCCCAAAGGCCAAGCTTTTTTAGGTAATGCTCAATACGGGGTCTGGCCTGCCGGACTGAGAGTCCATAATAGCCAGCCTGACTGACCAGAATATCTTCTACTTTTTCAAACTGATTAAAATTAAATTCCTGGGGAACTACCCCCAGTGAGCGCTTGGCTCTAACCAGATCCTGCTCAATATCATGGCCGAAGACAGACACACTCCCTTCTGACTTTCGAACCAGTGATGAAATAACGCCGATAGTGGTTGATTTCCCAGCTCCATTGGGACCTAGCAATGCAAAAAAATCACCTTTGCCAACCTCCAGATCAACCCCTTTCAGAGCGACAAAACCGTCGTCGTATACTTTTTTTAAATTCTTTATGGCCAACGCCTGAGTCATTGTTCTCAGCCTTGAGATTTCTATAATCAATAATGAAATTTTATTACAAACAGATCTTTAAAATCGCCACTTTATTTTCCAAAGCCTGGGACTCTATGGATAACGATTGAATATGGGCGTACACCAAATCTACCTGAGATGAGTAAGCAGTGATGCCAGCGCCTTTCTGGCATTGGGGTATGCAAAGGTAAAGCCTGCATCCTGAAGCCGTTTAGGAACCACGGCCTGACCTTCAGTTAGCAACTGGGCAGACTCACCGAGCATCAAACTGAGTACACATTCAGGTGTGTTAATAATGGTAGGTCGACGAACGACACGTCCAAGCTCTTTGGCAAATGCTTTATTCGTTAAATTTTCGGGTGCCACTGCATTATATAGACCTTTTGTCTCTGGGTGATTAACCAGATAGATCAACGTATTAAGCATATCATCCATATGTATCCAGGACATGATCTGCTGTCCATTACCAATGGGGCCTCCCAGTCCCAGCCGGAATATCGGTAGCATTTTCTGCAGCGCTCCACCGCTGGGATGTAACACAACACCGACCCGGACAATACAGGTGCGAACGCCCAGAGCCTCAACTCTTGAAGCAACCTGCTCCCAGCGATCACACAGCGTTGCAGCAAAGTCACTGCCTACTTCAGCAGTTTCATCCAGCTGTTCTCCGGGACGCTTAAAGCCATAATACCCAACAGCAGAGGCACTTATGAAACAGCCCGGCTTATTTTCCATTCGCTCAATCAGATCAACAAGCTCAGAGGTCACACCAATACGGCTATCCAGCAGCTCTTTTTTACGAGCCTGACTCCACCGCTTATCCAGAATGCCTTCACCCGCAAGATTAATTACAGCGTCAAAGTAAGCCGATGGGTTTACCGCCGATAAGGACGAGACAGGCTTCACCCGTGTAGACAGTTGCAAACGCACATCTTTTGCCGCCTGACGGCTCAGCACGACCACCTGATGCCCTTCATTAAGCAGTCGGTGAACCAGCCGGCGCCCAATAAATCCTGTCCCACCCGTAATCAGAAATTGCATGTATCCATCAGCTCCAGAGCCCTGCTTAGCAGACAAGCTATTATTGCCTGACACGGGCTGTTACGATTTGGTAATAACACTACCACCAATAAATGTATTAACTAATAGTAATCGTAACATTTCCTGAAAAGATAAAAAAAAAGCCCAGGTCCCCTCAAACCTGAGCTTTATTGACTATCACGCTGATGCTCCCGCTTCTTTTTATATCTCCATAAAAAATGGAATCAGCACCTCAACATCCGGTAAGAAAATCCCCGGAAAAATTACTCCGGGGCATACAGGCTGGATCGAATGAAGGCTCCCGCTTCTCTTCTAATATCCATGCTGAGGTTGACACTGCCAAGACCCGGAGCAGGCTATTTCTTGTTTTTTGGAACCTGCTCTCATTGATCCAGTACACACCCAGAATGATACGTAAAAACCGCACCCTATTGATTGACCTAGGTCAATTTATTTCGGCATATACCTACCCATCTATTTATAACTCTATTAGCTAACTTATTGAATCTGACATTAGCTCCATAGCAAAGCGTGCAGTTGGTCTATTCTTGTGAATTATTGTTTTTCTCTTCCAACACACTGACCGAGATTGACTCAAGCTGATAGCAGCAAGGTTGCCCGTGACTCTGACGCCTTTCATAACAGAAAGGAGCACCGCTTTAGCCAGCTGTTACCGAGCAGCTTTCTGACCTGTAATTCCCTTTCCGGAGCCACCCTCATGATCAAAAGTACTTTCGGTACGCTGCAAAAAATTGGCAGAGCGTTAATGCTGCCAGTTGCCGTACTGCCTGTCGCCGGGATTCTTCTGGGCGTGGGCAGCGCGGGGTTTTCATTTATACCGGATCTGATTTCCAGCATTATGGCTCAGGCCGGCGGAGCCGTATTCAGCAACCTCCCTTTAATTTTTGCCATTGGTACGGCCATAGGGCTAACGGAAAACGACGGTGTCTCTTCCGTAGCAGCCGTCGTTGGCTTTGTCATTATGCTCGGGACCATGGGTATCATGGCCAACCATCTGGGGTTTGAGCCAGCTTCAGTAATGGGCATAGATACCATTGATACCGGCGTATTTGGCGGCATCATTGTAGGGATACTGGCTTCAATTATGTTTAACCGGTATTACAAAATACAGTTACCAGAATACCTGGGCTTCTTTGCTGGCAAGCGTTTTGTCCCTATAGCCACAGGCATTGGTGCCATTTTCCTGGGTATTCTGCTCAGCTTTATCTGGCCTCCTATTCAGTTGGTGATCAATGACTTTTCCCAATGGTCAGTGACTGAGAATCCGGAAGCTGCGGGATTTGTGTATGGCTTTGTCGAGAGACTGCTCATCCCCTTTGGCCTGCACCATATCTGGAATGTCCCTTTCCAGATGGAGATGGGTGAATTTATTGATGAATCCGGCACGGTATTTAATGGCGATATTGCCCGCTTCTTTGCCGGAGACCCAACAGCAGGATTTCTTGCCGGTGGCTATCTGTTCAAAATGTTCGGCCTGCCGGCTGCAGCCATTGCCATGTGGCATTGTGCAAAACCCGAAAACAGAGCAAAGGCTGGCGGCATCATGCTCTCAGCGGCTCTCACCTCTGTACTGACCGGCATCACAGAGCCTATTGAGTTTTCTTTCCTGTTTGTCGCCCCGCTGCTCTACGGTATTCATGCGCTGCTGGCTGGTATGGCTTACGCTATCACCAACTATCTCGACATCAAGATGGCCATGTCCTTTTCCAATGGCCTGATCGACTATGTTCTCTATTTTGGTATTGCCACCAAACCGGTCTGGATCATTATTCTCGGGACACTCTATGCAGTGCTTTACTATGTCATTTTCCGGGTACTGATCCTGGCACTTAACCTGAAAACGCCCGGACGTGAAGATGAAAGCGAAAGTGAAACTGGCGTTGAATCATCCAGTGAATTGGCCGTTGATCTGGTTAAAGCGTTTGGAGGAAAAGGCAATATCAAAAATCTTGACGCCTGTATTACCCGGCTTAGAGTTACCGTCAACAATACAGAAGATGTGGATGTTGATCGAATCAAACAGCTGGGAGCAACCGCAGTTGTCGTGGTAGGTCAAAATATGCAGGCAATCTTCGGACCACGCTCAGACAATATTCGCACGGAGATGCAGGAAGCGATGCGTTCATTATAAACTCTAAATTTCTCTGATGAACCAGAGGGTATAAATCGAGCCTGTAAATAATTCTGTGTAAACGCCACCAAAACTATTACTCCTTGAACCGGTCAGGAAACATAATTTCAAACCGGTTCATGGCTGCTTTCCAGTTCCTGATCGGCATGGTCCATTTCTCGGAAGCTTTTTCCATGGCCAGATAGATTACCTTCATGACTGACTCATCAGTCCGAAAAATCTTCCGGTTCTTGATCGCCTTACGAATGACGC
>NZ_LUKQ02000852.1 GCF_001647025.1 Endozoicomonas atrinae | reverse complement strand
TGCTGACCCAGACCTATACCGTCACGGTTAACGATGGCAACGGCGGTACCGTGGATCAGCAGGTGACGGTGACCATCACCGGCACCAATGATGTACCGACCATTACTGCGGCCACCGATGTCACTGGCGCGGTGACCGAGATTGTGGATGGTGGCACCGGTGAAAACACCACCACATTATCCGACAGTGGTTCCTTTGCCATTGCGGATGTGGACCTCACCGATGTCCAGACCGTCAGTGTCACCTCCGACACCACCGGGTACCTGGGCTCCTTTACCC
>NZ_LUKQ02000851.1 GCF_001647025.1 Endozoicomonas atrinae | reverse complement strand
TAGCTATGATTGTTTCCAATCAAAACTTGAGAGTGTCTCAGCAAGAATCTTCATTAAACGATTTAACCGAAGTTAAATTGCTTAAATCAATTCAGCTTAAATTTGGATTCCACATTGTTAAAGAACAAAGAAAATCACGATGAACAAGTCATCATGATTATCAAACAATTCGTGTGAACGCTTATGGACGTCGGTCTTCGTTTAAGGAGGTGATCCAGCCCCAGGTTCCCCTAGGGCTACCTTGTTACGACTTCACCCCAGTCATGAATCACTCCGTGGTGATCGC
>NZ_LUKQ02000850.1 GCF_001647025.1 Endozoicomonas atrinae | reverse complement strand
TCTACGCTGTGGCGCAGCTGCAGGGCGGTGGCTCTCAGGTGGAATACATGACCGTTGAGGAGATCATGAAAGTGCGTGACTCCTCAAAAGCCAAAAACGACGGGCCGTGGCAGACGCACTTTGAAGAAATGGCAAAAAAGACCGTTGTCCGTCGGCTGTTTAATACCAATTCCATTTTTAAATTATGAAATAACAGCCCATGAACGGGAGCATAGACTTTTCAATCGGCCAACTTCAGAAAGTAATTCATTCCATGCCTCACAGCATTTATTGATAATATCTTCAT
>NZ_LUKQ02000849.1 GCF_001647025.1 Endozoicomonas atrinae | reverse complement strand
CAGTACCGGAGGTTCTATCCCAGGCACGGAAGTCAAAGGTGGCATCGCCGTTGTAGTCATCATTAGGGACAAAGCGCACTTTGTGATAACTGTCTAATAGCAGGGCATGGTTATCTGCCAGACTGCCATCGTCAATATTGGCCCATGGATCATTCCAGCCAACCTTGTATTGCCAGGTACCGTTAGTGTTATCAACACTGGTAATGGCCATGGCTTCGATTTCATCATCACCAAAATAACCATCCGGGTCAGTGATACTGCCCTGGGCGATCTGGTAGACATAGTTGCCA
>NZ_LUKQ02000848.1 GCF_001647025.1 Endozoicomonas atrinae | reverse complement strand
TCAGCTGCTCAATTCGGCACTCCTGCATCACCACTCCCCCGTCAGTTTCACAAAGCAGTTGATGTTGTCATTGATGTTTCTGGCTCGCTTGATGGTGAAGTAATCCTCGCCCTGCACTGTGACCATCTGACAAAAGTTTCTGACGGATGAACTACTACTCTGGTTCAACCATGGGAAGAGGCTGTATACCCCCCGAAGACGAAAGCTGTGTTGATAATCCAGAATCAAAAACACTTCTGATCGCAGCTGAACAGTACTCTCAAACGTAGCAATGTCTTTTTCGGTGTAGTTGTAGGAAATAGG
>NZ_LUKQ02000847.1 GCF_001647025.1 Endozoicomonas atrinae | reverse complement strand
CCCGAGGTTTCGACCGTGCTGTTCACCGCCGTGGTGTTGGCTACCGTTCCTCCGGAGTAAACCTCCCCCCCCCCGATGGCGGCGTATGCATCTTTACCCGAGGTGGTAATATGCACATTTTCGGCCTGAATATCACTGACTATGCCATTCACAGTACAGGCTGCTAACCCAGTAGTCTTATTCGAAGTTATATGGGCATCAATAAAGCGAAGGTGACTGATGCTGCCTTGATCCAGCTTTTTAACAAAGCAGTCAGACAGATTGCTGATCGTATGGCACTGCCCATGGTACTGGCCGGTGAATGGGTGTGTAT
>NZ_LUKQ02000846.1 GCF_001647025.1 Endozoicomonas atrinae | reverse complement strand
GGGTCATCCCGGTGGCGGATGTCAAGCTCAAGGAGCACTGCAAAGCCCTCGGTATTACGGGTTACTCCAAGCTGAAAAAGGATGATCTGAAACAAGCGATCTTAGAGGTGGCTCCGGATACCCGCTTCTGGGATGAGGTAGTGGCCGAAGTGGAAGCAGCCGCCACGGTGCTGTCGGAAAACGACATGGATCTGTGTCGTGGGGTGATGGCTTCGGTGCAAAACCACGACAAAGCCTCCAAGGCGTTTTCTAAAGGGGTTGCTGAACGGTCTATCTACTGGGAGGACGCTGAAACCGGGTTGTTGTGCCGTGG
>NZ_LUKQ02000845.1 GCF_001647025.1 Endozoicomonas atrinae | reverse complement strand
ATTTACCGGTCAGCGACTGCTGAAGAAGCAGAAATGGAGCTGGAAGCCTTTGAAGAAGCCTGGGGGGAGAAATTCCCATCGATTGGTAAGTCCTGGCGTAATAACTGGGATAACCTGATTACTCTGTTCGACTATCCTGAAGATATCCGAAAAGCGATTTATACAACGAATGCCATTGAGTCCTTGAATAGCGTCATTCGTAAGGCGATCAAGAACCGGAAGATTTTTCGGACTGATGAGTCAGTCATGAAGGTAATCTATCTGGCCATGGAAAAAGCTTCCGAGAAATGGACCATGCCGATCAGGAACTGGAAAGC
>NZ_LUKQ02000844.1 GCF_001647025.1 Endozoicomonas atrinae | reverse complement strand
CCATTTCTGGGCATCGAGCAGCGCCAGATCAATCTGGTTCAACAGACCATCGAGCAGTGGGTCAAGGACGTGGCCAACCGCAATGTTTAACGAAGCCCTCAAAGCCATCACCGACCACCTGGAAGTTGCACTGGTCAACCACACGACAGATGTGGCAAGTCACCCCGGTCGTTTTACCGAAACCGAACTAAGCCGCCTGCTCACCGCCAGAAAAGCGGTGCGGGTGTCCATTGAGAACACCCAGAGCGTCAGCGTCACCGGTCAGGGCATCCAGGAGGCGAACCTGTTGATGGCCGCCTTTGTGATTTGCAGCGACA
>NZ_LUKQ02000843.1 GCF_001647025.1 Endozoicomonas atrinae | reverse complement strand
ACCGCCTGTTCACGACGCTCGTTGTCCAGGGCTTCATCCAGCTCTGCCTTGGTTACCTCATCCGGGGTAGCGATCCTGACCAGTCCGTTGTCCATTATCGGTTCTGTTTCCCTCTGCGCCTGATCCATTCCAGGCGATGACCGGCCAGGATGGCGGGGTAGTTCCCCACCACCTTCTGGGTAAAAAGAATGATTGTCCGTTCCATCAGTAGGCTGACTTTCCTGGCGAGCGATACCTCAGCTCGTTGATATTGATCTTCCGTCGTGGAAGTTTGAGCACCATCTGCTGGGCGATGGCGTAGCTGATCACCCGATCATC
>NZ_LUKQ02000086.1 GCF_001647025.1 Endozoicomonas atrinae | reverse complement strand
ACTATGAAGATATTATCAATAAATGCTGTGAGGCATGGAATGAATTACTTTCTGAAGTTGGCCGATTGAAAAGTCTATGCTCCCGTTCATGGGCTGTTATTTCATAATTTAAAAATGGAATTGGTATAAGGCCTCTTTTGATACAGAAAAAAAACAAGGCCATATTCCGGTCAGTGTCTGGAAAGTATCCGGATATAAATGCCTGCTGCTGCTGTTTACTTTTATGGCCTATGTGGTCTGTTTGGTGATGAATGCATCGTGACGTGACTGACCGCCTTTGTTCTTTCTGGTAGCAGGGGCGGACAGAACCTTTCATAAATTCTATTTGTTTGTTTTTTGATCAATTTGTCCGGGTTGCCTGAATTGACAGGTGCTTGTGAACTATCCCGAATGTTGTCACAAGTTTATCCACAGAAGATGTGGATAAACTACTTTCAAGAATATTAGCGGGCAATAATCATCAGGTAGCGTAGTTGCTCACGGTGAAGCATCCAGCGTATGAACCAGACCTGCAGTCGCAGCCTGATCCACATCTTTGATCGCGTGAATGCTGAAAGGCTCTGGTAGTGCTGACCAAACCAGAAGCAGAATCCGGAGAGGACATCATCCGTTATATCCATGATCTCAACCTGCTCAAAACCGTGCTGTTTAAGCAGGTTTTCATAGGTCTCTTTGATGGGCATGTCTTCAACCAGGAGTCCTGATATGCGACCAAGCTTGTTTATCAGTCGTTGCTCCCGACGATCCTGATATGGACGAGCCAGTACCATGTCGGTAAAAGCCATAGTGCCTCCCGGCTTGAGCGCTTTCCTGGCATGGCTGAAAAAATGAGAACGGGACTCCAGGTGATAAACGCAGTCCAGGCCAACTAACTTGTCGCAGCTATTCTCTGGCCGTTCTGCCAGTGCTTTTTCACCACCTCGCACCAGTTTAAGCGTATTGAAGTGTCCGCAATGCTCCAGTGCGCTGACCATCTGCTGCTCATTACTGGCGATTGCCGTCAGGTGCTGAACCTGGTAATAATCCAGCCATACCAGTAATTGATCATGGCTGGTGAAGGCAACATCAAGGACTTCATCCTGAGTGGACAGGCAGGCTTTGTCGGCCAGTAATCCGGCCATTTCTGAGCATGCCTGTCGGTATTGTGAAGTATCTCTCCAGTAACCGAGCAAGCGCCAGCCAGAAGAGGGCTGTACCGGGTTATTCAACAGCCACTGATCAACCTTCAACTCGCGCTCACGGCTTGAAGATGGCCACCAGATACGTATCAACAGTGCCAGACCTTGAGCCATTAGACCTGACATGAGCAGCCACGTCAGGAGCACTCCGAGAAGAAATGAAAGAATTGGCATAAGCTAACTTTTAGTTATATCCATGCTTTTTTAATTGAGTACGGATAATAGAGAGATCATTCAGCATTTGCCAGAACTGCAGTTTTGTTCATTCGCTGGCTTCAGGCTGATTACTGCTTTTATTCGCGTACCTGTTACAGGTTCTGCCAACAGACCCTGAGGTGAATATTACTGCAAATATGCTGCTAGCCGTTGATAAACAAAGGCATTTTTTATTTTTTGTTCTTTTGGATAGTCTTTACTCTGGAAAAGTCCCCTTTGTATTAAAAATCCTCTGCTATTCTTGTGTGGTGTAAAAAATCATTGGGGCTCAAATGGGTACGATCTTTTCAGAAATTACTACAGTCATTTGGGAGTACTTACTGATCTATTTGCTGCTTGGGGCAGGTGTTTATTTTACTGTCCGGAGCCGATTTGTTCAGTTACGTTATTTTTTTCACGCATGGAAGCTGATGCTGGGGTCTCGAAAGACATCCAGTAATGAAATATCTTCTTTCCAGGCCTTGTGTACCAGTCTGGCAGCACATGTAGGCACGGGTAACCTGGCCGGGGTTGCCATTGCAATCTTTATTGGCGGACCCGGTGCAGTATTCTGGATGTGGGTCGTTGCTCTGTTGGGAATGGCATCCAGTTTTGTAGAAAACACGCTGGCACAGCTCTATAAAACGAACAATAAAGATGGAACCTTTCGTGGAGGTCCTGCCTACTATATAGAGAAAGCACTTGGTCTGCGCTGGCTCGGTATCCTTTTTTCAGTTCTGTTGTTAACGACCTTTGGGTTTGTCTTTAACGCGGTTCATGCTAACTCGGTATCCCAGGCCGTTTCTGGTCATATGGCGGTAAGTCCGATAATTGTCGGTCTGGTCATTGCCAGTGTTACTGCCTTTATTATTTTCAGAGGGATTCACTCGATTGTTCGTTTTGCAGAATTAGTGGTTCCTGTAATGGCCCTGGCTTATCTGCTCATTGCATTTGGGGTTGTGGCTTTTCGTTTTGATGAAATGCCTGCCGTTATTACGTTGATTTTTGAAAGTGCATTTGGTCTGCATTCAGCGGCAGGCGGCGCTATTGGTTATTCCGTGGCACAGGCCATGATGCAGGGCATCAAACGAGGCCTCTTTTCCAATGAAGCCGGTATGGGTAGTGGCCCTAATGCTGCTGCAACCGCTACACCCAAGCCAAATCATCCTGCGACCCAGGGTATTGTATCCATGGTCAGTGTCTTTATTGATACGATTGTGATCTGTACCGCGACTGCAGCCATTGTGCTGTTATCCGGCCAGCTGGAAGCAGGCAGTACACTGAATGGTATTCAGCTGACTCAGGCTGCACTCGGTGGTATTGTCGGTGGCTGGGGGCAGTGGTTTATTTCCATTGCCGTCATCTTTTTTGGCTTTACATCGGTTATTGCCAATTATTACTACGGTGAGTCAAACCTTCTGTTTATTCGTAACAGTCCTCGATTATTACTGGCTTATCGTACTGCTGTTGTATTTCTGGTCTTTCTTGGTTCAATCGCCTCCCTCGAGATGGTATGGATGGTTGCAGACCTTGCCATGGGGCTTATTGCTCTGATTAATCTTGTGATCATCGTATTGCTCAGTGGCCCGGTTATGCAGGTATTGAGGGACTACGATTTACAATCAAGATCAGGTATTTCCCCCGAGTTTAACCGCAGCCGTTTCCCTTTTCTGGATCGAACAATAGATAAGGACGTCTGGGTTAATAAATCGGAGTCCGGTGACTCACTTGATGGTATTGGTAATGGTGATTTTCAGGAGTCCAAATCCTGTTAGCAATGTTTGAGTGTGTTGTACTGGAAAGCCGAACAAGGTTATGCAATGTTCGGCTTTTTTTTTCGGTTTGTCCTCTGATGTTGATTGATCTTTATCAGGGATTGCTTATTTGAGTAATGGTGATGAAAAGGTAACCTGTGATTCCATCTTTTTATTTTGTCTGAAAATAAACAATGAAAAATTATTACAAATAATGTTATTTAATTGATATCTGGTTTGTTCGCTCTTTGTTTCTTGCTGAAAAAATTGTCGTATAGTTTGTTATTATGAAATGGTTATATTTTTTAGTTGTTTTTAAGGAATGTTCCATTTTGTCGTAAAGATATTCTAAAGTTTTGTTCAGCCTTTCAATGGTATTGGTTGTTGTTTTTGCGTATCGATAATTCGATTTATACGTATTTTTGTATTTGGCTGTTTGATTTGGATCAGGCGTATGAAGTCTTGTTTTTAAAGGGTTTCAGCATGTTTTCAGAGTGTTTTTATAGTCTGTCTGATGGGTATTTATACTTAGCATCTAAGGTTTATTCCCTAATGTTATAAATTTTGATTTGAAATAAAAATCGGGAATACACAATGCGCCGGAAATTTTATGAATAACTTGATAGACTCCATCAATGGTCTGCTATGGGGCAGCATTCTCATGTACCTGCTTTTGGGTGCAGGCCTGCTTTTCACTGTAAAAACCCGCTTTGTTCAAGTTCGCCGGTTTACCCTGGCAATGAAAACCATGCTGGGAAGTCGTGCGACTGATTGTTCTACTCACGTATCTCCGTTTCAGGCGTTTTGTACAAGTCTTGCCGCACGAATCGGTACTGGCAACATGGCGGGTGTTGCGGTCGCCATTACCATGGGTGGTCCTGGTGCTGTCTTCTGGATGTGGCTGATTGCGGTACTTGGTATGTCTACCAGTCTTGCAGAGAATATTCTTGCCCAGCTCTACAAGACCAATAATGGTGACGGTACTTATCGTGGTGGTCCGGCTTACTATATTGAGAAAGCCTTGGGACAGCGCTGGTTAGGTATTATCTTCTCTATTTCCCTGATTATTGCGTTTGGCTTTGCCTTTAACAGTGTGCAGTCTAACTCCATTGCTGCAGCATTCACCGGTTATGGGATTCCAACGCAAGCTATTGGTATTGGTCTGGCGATGGTCAGTGCCCTGATCATCTTTGGTGGTATTCGTTCCATTGCCAAAGTCGCTGAGATGATTGTACCGATTATGGCCTTTGGCTATCTGGGTGTGGCTCTGGTCGTGGTATTTATGAATATCGGGGAGCTGCCAGCGGTCTTCAGCCTGATCATCAAGAGTGCTTTTGGTCTTGAGAGTGCCGTAGGTGGTGGTGCTGGTTACGCCGTATCTCAGGCGATGCAGCAGGGTATCAAGCGTGGTTTGTTCTCCAATGAAGCGGGCATGGGTAGTGCCCCTAATGCAGCAGCAGCAGCTCATTCCAACCATCCGGCCAATCAGGGGTTGATGGGGATGCTGGGTGTGTTCATGGACACCATTATCGTATGTACGGCGACTGCTTCCATCATTCTGATGTCCGGCGTAATGGATGGTTCCAGTGTTACAGGTATCGAGTTGACTCAGCTGGCTCTGGTCAGCCAGGTGGGGCCGATCGGTAAGCACCTGGTAGCTGCGGCTATTCTGTTGTTTGCTTTCAGCTCGATCATTGCCAACTATTATTATGGTGAATCAAACCTGCGCTTCATCAAGGACAATAACTGGCTGGTGAATGCTTACCGTATTGCGGTTCTGGGTATGGTGATCTGGGGGGCAACCAGCAACCTGCCAACTGTGTGGGCATTTGCCGACGCTTCCATGGGGGTAATGGCGCTGATTAACCTGACGGCTATTCTGGTGTTGTCTGGTATTGTTGTTCAGGTTCTTAAGGACTTTGATGAGCAGGTGGCATCCGGTGTGACGCCTGTATTCAATCGTCGCAAGTTCCCATTCCTTGATAAAACCATGGACGCAGACGTATGGACCGAGCACAGCTCTGGTCCGGTTGAAAGTTCTGAGAAGGCGAAAGTTAAGCGCAATGCGGTAGCAGACGTTTAATACTGACTTAAACAGTCAGAATCGTAAAAGGCCGCTTTTCATGCGGCCTTTTTTATAGTTAAGGCAGGGCTGGATCGAGCTTGTTATGGATGGTTCGGAGAAATAACCTGGCACTAGTAAGCTCAAGGTCGGCAAGGGACAGTTCCAAGTGGCTTTTGCTACCATCGTTTATCAATTGAAGGTCGTCAAAAGTCAGCTCTCCAAGAGTACTCGGGATACGAAGTCGAATCAGGCCATTGTGCTTGATTTCAATCGTCGACAAATTAGGGTCGAATTCAAATGTGGAGGCAGAGGCTGCTACCAGGAGAGGCTTAAGCAGTATTTCCAGAGTCCTGTCAGCTGGCTCAGGGCATTCTTCCGAAAGCAGTTTATAAACCGGAGTGAGCAGGGCCATTGACAGGGATGCGGATAAACGAAGCTGGCTCTGGCTGGAAAGTGCTCTGCGTAACTGCCACCGAGAAAGCATGCGATGTTCTATCAGGAATTCTCCAAGAGGCTTGTCATGATTTTCTGACAGGTGAATAGCTTCATCGAGCTGTTCTGGCGATATATATCCTTTTTTTATCAGGATCTGACCCAGCCTTGAGTTGTGATATGCTTCTTTCCGTTTTTGTTCTTCCATCATTAAGGTCCATCATTTTGCCGGGGCATTGCTTTAAATATCGGCCAACGGGATAATGGTTTGATCATTGCGGATGGTCTGTAGCGGTTTGTCAAACTGGTGCGGAAATCGTTTTTGCCAACTATTCTCGTCATGGCTCGTTGAGAACGTGCTGTGAGTGTTTTCTTCAACAGGCTCATTCATGTCAAAAAATACAGAGAGTTTTGCTTTTGAGCAGTCTTTGGCCGAACTGGAGACATTGGTCCAGCAAATGGAATCCGGGGATATGAGCCTGGAAGAGTCTCTGAAAGCGTTTGAGCAGGGCATTAAACTGACCCGAAGCTGCCAGAAAGCATTGACCGATGCTGAGCAGAAAGTTCAAAAGCTGTTGGAACAAAATGGTGAGCTGACCACAGAGCCATTTGATGCTGAAGGTGGAGAGCCTTCAGCGGATAGAGGGCAGTGAAGATGGCAAGCCCTGTGCCGCTTTCAATATTTATTGAGCAGTGTCGTTTACAGGTGGATAAGGCACTCTCGACCATCCTGCCTGATGAAAGTAAGGTCAGTCCCCACCTGCTGGAAGCGATGCGATACAGTGTCTTTAATGGAGGCAAAAGAGTTCGGCCAACGCTGGTTTATGCAGCCTGTCATGCCTTTGGCGGGGTGAGGGAGCAAGCAGACCCTGCAGCCTGTGCTGTTGAGTTAATTCATGCCTACTCACTGGTTCATGATGACTTGCCAGCGATGGATGATGATGACCTGCGCAGGGGGAAGCCAACCTGCCATAAGGCATACGATGAGGCTACCGCGATCCTGGTAGGTGATACGCTTCAGAGTCAGGCCTTTGAGGTGCTGGGTAATGCCTGTTTATCTCCCGAATCAACCCTGACTGACAGTGTGCGATTGCAGCTGGTTAATATCCTTAGTCAGGCTTCGGGGTTGGCTGGTATGGCTGGTGGTCAGGCCATGGATCAGTGTGCAACCGGTAGTGTTCTGAATCAACAGCAGCTTGAGCTGATGCACAGTCATAAAACGGGTGCTCTGATTCGAGCCAGTGTCCGTATGGGGGCATTATGTGCCAGACCGTCGCAGGATGATGAGTTGAAGTCACTGGATCATTATGCAAGAGCAATCGGTCTTGCCTTTCAGGTTCGGGACGATATTCTGGACGTTATTGCTGATACTGAAACGCTGGGCAAGAATCAGGGGGCTGATATGGCTCTGGATAAACCGACTTACGTTTCTCTGATGGGGCTTGAGCAGGCGAAAGCTTATGCAGAAGAGCTTCACCATTCTGCGATCAGTGCCCTTTCCGGGTTTGACCATTCCGCTGATTTTCTTCGTCAGATTGCCGATTATATTGTACGAAGAAGCTATTAAAACCGTTGTTGGTTTCTTCAGGGAACCAACCTGTCTCTTTGTCAATTCAACGGGCTAGGCGGCACAACAAGATTGTGCGATGCTATTCCTGTCAGGTTGGGTGTACAATGCCAGCCGGCAGATTAGCCCAGACGTTATTACGAGCACATGTTTCACGAGATACCCAAGACACTGCCTGATACTCCTTTACTGGACCAGGTAAATAATCCGGAACAACTTCGCGCACTTGAAGAATCCCAGCTGCCACTGCTAGCTCGGGAGCTGCGGGAGTTTTTATTGTATTCCGTTGGGCAGACAGGGGGGCATTTTGGTGCCGGGCTTGGCGTAGTGGAGCTGACCATTGCGCTTCACTATATGTTCAATACACCGGAAGACCGTTTGCTCTGGGATGTTGGTCACCAGGCTTATCCTCATAAAATTCTGACGGGTCGTCGGGATAGAATGTCATCTCTAAGACAAAAGGATGGTCTTGCCGCTTTCCCAAAAAGAGAGGAAAGTGAGTTCGATACCTTTGGTGTAGGTCATTCCAGTACTTCTATCAGTGCGGCTCTTGGAATGGCAATTGCAGCCCGGGCTAAAGGTGAAAAGAGACGGGCTGTTGCGGTTATTGGTGACGGTGCCATGACAGCAGGTATGGCTTATGAAGCCATGAATCACGCAGCGGATGTAAAAGCCAACATGCTGGTGGTTCTTAATGATAACGATATGTCCATTTCCAGAAGTGTTGGAGGGCTCTCTAACTACCTGGCCAAAGTGCTTTCCAGTCGGACTTACCACCACATTCGTGAAGGCAGCAAAAAAGTTCTGAATGTGATTCCTCATGCCTGGGAGCTGGCAAGACGAACCGAAGAGCATGTCAAGGGAATGGTTATTCCCGGAACATTGTTTGAAGAGATGGGGTTCAACTATATCGGCCCTATTGATGGTCATGACTTGCCCATGTTGATTCACACCTTGAAAAACATGAGAGACCTGGAAGGGCCTCAGTTTTTGCATGTGGTGACTCAGAAGGGAAAAGGGTTCAATCCGGCCGAACAGGATCCTATTGGCTACCATGCCATTACCAAGCTGGAGCCTCAGGCAACAGAGACCCCGAAAGTGGTTGCCCCCAAGAAGCCAAAGTACGCCAATGTTTTTGGACAGTGGTTGTATGATATGGCAGCAGCGGATGAGCGGTTGATGGGTATCACGCCGGCAATGAAAGAAGGCTCTGATCTGATTCGTTTTGCGGATCATTTTCCGGAGCGATATTTTGATGCAGCGATTGCTGAGCAGCACTCTGTTACACTGGCTGCGGGAATGGCCTGTGAAGGCCTCAAGCCAGTGGTTGCTATCTACTCTACTTTCCTGCAGCGTGCGTATGATCAGCTGATTCATGATGTAGCTGTTCAGAAGCTGGATGTGCTTTTTGCCATCGACCGTGCGGGAATGGTGGGGGAAGACGGCCCAACCCATGGTGGGTGCTATGACATTGCTTATCTGCGTTGTATCCCCGATATGCTGGTGATGACGCCGGGTGATGAAAATGAAACCCGACAGCTGCTGTCTACTGGATTTCTTTATAATGGGCCTGCATCGGTTCGTTACCCTCGTGGAACGGGTCCTGGTGCTGAAATTTGCTCTGATCTTGAGCCTTTGCCTGTTGGTAAAGGTGAAATTCGCCGCAAGGGAAGCCGGGTGGCGCTTCTTGTGTTTGGCACTTTGCTGGGGAATGCTCTGGCAGCGGCTGAGTCACTGGATGCAACAGTTGCGAATATGCGGTTTGTTAAACCTCTGGATGAAACATTGATCAAAGAGATTGCCGCTAATCATGAGCTGCTGGTTACTATCGAAGAAGGGTGTATTGCCGGCGGTGCAGGCTCTGGAGTGATTGAATATCTGCAGAAGCAGGAAGTGAATGTGCCTGTTCTGAACCTTGGTATTCCTGATACCTATATTGAGGCGGCAAGCCATAAGGAACAGCTGGCTCAATGTGGGCTGGATAAGGATGGTATTGTTCGTTCGGTTCGTGACCGGATGGAGCGGATAGAGCTGAAGTCATTTCACCTTGGTAAGACAGCAGCTTCGGCTTTGGGGTAGTTTGTCCTGAACAACTTACCTCTTTACGACAAAGGCGAAGAGGTAAGGCTTATTGAAAAGCGCTTTCTTAATGCCTCGATGTTGTGGTGAAAAAACAGCGTGACAAAAAAAGGGAGCCAGATGGCTCCCTTTTTGTTTTGTTCAGGCCATGTTGTACATGTGCCCCAGTTTCCAAACCTTGGTGGCCAGATAACGCTCATTATGAGGGTTTTGACCTGTCTGGTGAGGAATTCTTTCGGCAACCTGAATGCCCAGGTTGGTGAGAGATTCAACTTTGCGTGGATTGTTGGTCATCAGTTTCAGGCTGGAAACACCAAGATGATCAAGCATGGTTTTACACATGTCATACTTGCGCATGTCCGGCTCAAAACCCAGTTCTTCATTAGCCTGAACCGTATCCATCCCACTGTCCTGAAGGTGGTATGCGCGAACCTTGTTCAGCAGACCAATGCCACGGCCTTCCTGGCGCAGATAAAGTAATACGCCTCGACCTTCTTCAGCAATGCGCTCCAAGGCTGCCTGAAGTTGTGGGCCGCAGTCGCAGCGCATGCTGAACAGTGCATCACCGGTCAGACATTCGGAATGAACCCTGGCAAGTACCGGTCCCCCCTGACTGACATCCCCCATGGTTAATGCCAGATGCTCCTTGCCCGTACCACTGTCTTCGAAGCCATACATGATGAATTCGCCATAGGGCGTGGGTAAGCGAGACTCTGCAACAAAACTAACAGACACTCACTGCTCCTTAAGTAATTCGTGACCGGATTGTATCAGTCTGTGAGGCTTCTAGCGAGTATGGTAATAAGGCAGAAAGATAGAGAGAACTACAGGCTGACCTGGGTCAATAGCCTAGGGGGTGTTACCAACTGGACATATAACCAGCCACCCATTATTTGCGCCATTCTGCGTTGCTCACTGCTTATGTGGAATACCACACCGTGCAGTTCACGCCTTGTCTGGCACAAACCGTGGATGGCTGGTCACATGTCTAATTGAGAACGCCCACTAGTAATTAGCCTCAATCTGCATGACTCCGCGATGCTCTGACAGTTTGACGTGTTTCAGGAAGCTCATTCCCAGTAGTGCGATATCAGGGTAGGAACCTTCGATTATAGTGGCTTCCACATGGTTCACCCGGATATTACCCAGCGCAACGCTCTGCAAGATTACCTGATAACCACTGATAATATCGCTGGCGGTTTCTACTTTGACGGGCTTGCCATTCTGGAAATTAATACCGAGGCGTTTTGCATCCATTGAATTGATGGCCAGCACATTGGCGCCAGTATCCACGAGAAGATCGATGGGCTGATTGTTGATTCGTCCCCGGGTGATGTACTGCCCAAGGTTATTTCGAGCTATTTGGATGATGGCTTTCTCAGGTTTCTGAATACCACCGTTCATATCCCTGCTGAGCTGATAAGTGCGGGCCTTGCCATGGACTTCCAGAATTGCGCTGGTACTGCTGGCTTTCAGTAGCTTAATCCCGGAGACCGACTTCCCGCCCGTAGATAGCATATGCCGCTGACCATCAATGATCACAAGGGCTTTGTCTGAGAAAAGACCGACAATCCG
This sequence comes from Endozoicomonas atrinae, assembly GCF_001647025.1. Lineage (GTDB taxonomy): Bacteria > Pseudomonadota > Gammaproteobacteria > Pseudomonadales > Endozoicomonadaceae > Endozoicomonas > Endozoicomonas atrinae. The sequence continues at coordinate 11,749 of NZ_LUKQ02000086.1, read as the reverse complement.
GATGTTGTTGTCAGCACTGGCGTAGGCACTGGTTAGCATCAATAGTGAAAGCAAAATTTTTATTGGAGTCATGAGCCGGAGGGATGAACTTATTATGTTAATAGAAGTCAAATTCTTATATTTAATAAAATATACCCCCATTATTATAATTACTAGGGTGAGTCTACATGATTAATGTTGCTTCTCAGACTTTATGTGCGGTTTCGTATGCGAGGCATGAGCTTTCTGAGTCAGATATCCCTACTCATATAGTGCATAACCCTCCTGCTCAAGAAGATAACCCTCCTGCTCAAGAAGGTATCCGTCGTTCGGATTGGCGGTTAATTGGGTCATATACCCTGCTGGCTGTAACAGGGGTGGCTCTGTTTAAAAGGCTGGCTGAAGCTGAAAGTTCATACGCTGCACTTGGTCCTGAAAGTACCCTTCTGGAAAAGGGGTACTTTTTAAGGATGTCAGTGGAAGTTGTACTCGAAGTGCTCAGTGTTTATTCCCAGGTACGGTCTCTGGCCGGGGCTTCAGAAAGTACTGACTATCGATATGGTTACGGGGATCTACGGGCTCCATATCGGTTGGGTGCCAGTCTTGCTTCAAGGAGCGTTTATTTGCTCTATGGTAACCGTACTGCTGATGATGTTATGTTGACTATGTGCCATGGTCTAATTATTGGTATGAAAATGGGGATCGCTGCTCGACAGCGTCGTGATACTTAATCTGAGGTTAGCTAGAATTTAACCATGGAAAAAAGTAGGTTGGTTATATGCAGGCAGGCAAAAGCAAAGACGCCCGCGACCAGGTCATCCACCATAATCCCAACACCGCCATGAACTTTTTTATCCAGCCAGCTAATAGGCCACGGCTTCCAGATATCAAACAGCCTGAACAGTGCAAAGCCCAATAGTATCCACTGCCATCCTGCCGGGGCGGCAATCATGGTTATCCAGAAACCGCAGAATTCATCCCAGACAATTGCTGGATGGTCGTGAACACCCAGATCTTTTGCGGTTCGTCCGCATAGCCAGAAACCGACAACTGAAGCGACAACCAGAACCCCAAGGTATGCCCAGAGACTCAACCCCTGGAGTAACAGGTAAAAAAACACGGCAGCTATGGTGCCAAAGGTGCCGGGTGCTTTAGGGGCCAGCCCGCTGCCACAGCCAAAGGCGAGAAAGTGAACAGGGTTTTTCCAGCAGGTCTCTCTTGGTGTTATGGATGTGGTCATGGACTTTATAATCTTTCAGAAATTAAAAATGAGTGTAGGCTTTTTTGGTTAGCAGGTTGCCCTGTGGGTCTCTTATTATTCCAGACTCATCGTTAATCTGGCCAATACAGGTAATTCGGCAGCCATCTGACAGTTTGGATGGCAGTGTCTGAGCCAGGGAGCGGGGTATAGTGAAACAGAGTTCATAATCGTCACCACCGGTCAAAGCCAGGGTGAGGGCGGTATCCTGATCATGGAGCTGGCCAAGGGCTGTGGACCTGGGGACCAGTTCTGGCGCAATTTCTGCTCCCACGTTGCTGGCTTCAAGGATATGCCTGAGATCACCCAGCAGCCCATCTGAAATATCCAGGGCTGAAGTGGCACCTGCCTGACGCAGCCATTGCCCGGCAAATAGACGAGGGGATGGATACCAATAGCGATTTAGCAGGTATTTAAGGCTTTCATCTCCACAGGTCTCCGGCGTGTCACCGTTCAGGACAGAGGGGAGAGCCGCGGCAGCATCGCCCAGTGTGCCGGTAATGCAGATAAGGTCACCGGGCTGGGCACCGCTTCGTAATAGTGCCTGTCCTTTGGGAATAAGCCCCTGAACCTGTAGAGAGAGGGTCAGTGGTCCTTTGGTGGTATCTCCACCAATCAGTGGGACTTTAAATCGCTGGGCAAGCTGGGCCAGGCCTTCAGAAAACTCTTTCAGCCAGAGCTCAGAAACCCTGGGCAGGGTCAGGCCGAGGGTAAAACTGTGTGGTTCTGCCCCCATGGCCGCGAGATCACTAAGGTTAACTGCCAGGGCTCGGTAACCAAGGGCAAAAGGATCGCACTCCCTGGGGAAGTGAACCCCTTCCACCAAAGTGTCCAGTGACTGAGCAAGCTGCATGTTTGAGGGGATGTCAAAGAGTGCGCAGTCGTCACCAATGCCAAGAATACTGCTGGTATATTGCCCTTGAATCTGTGAGATCTCAGGGCGAGCAAAGTAGCGTTTTATCAGCTCGAATTCACTCATTACACCAGTTGCCATAAATCCCCATTAAATGGTCAAGTCGTCTTCAGTGCTTAACACCAGTCATGGCGTAAGCAGTTTATCAACGCTGATAATCTGCTCTATTTTTTGCGGTAGGCTTGCACTTCCTCAGAACGCAGGCGTGGCGCCAGCTTGTCGAGGATACCGTTAATGTAGCGATGGGAGTCCTGGGCGCCAAAACGCTTGACCAGTTCAATGGCTTCATTGATCACAACCCGGTAGGGAACATCCTTCCGGTTCATCAGTTCAAAACAACCAATACGCAGGGCTGATAGCTCCACCGGGTCTAGCTGGCTCAATGGGCGATCCAGCACGGCGGTCATCGCTTCATCAAGCTGGTTGGCCTGGTTGGGAACGCCATGAATGATGGCACTGAAATAGCCGTCATCCACTTTACTGAAATCATTGTCAGTACGGAATTGCGCCTCAATCTGGTTCAGTGGTGATTTGGCAATGTGCCACTGATACAGAGCCTGAAGGGCCAGCTGTCGCGCTCTTCTGCGAGCCGATGGGTTGAGCCGGTCTGCGCTCTTCTTTTGAAAGGGGGTGCCTTGTGGGTTATTCATTGGCGAGGTGCTCACCTCAAGCCTCCAGTTTCTATAAAAGGGATACCATTTGAAAGGCGTAGGCCTTTCTACCCTTGCTGCCAGATTTTGTGTATGGCCACCGTTTGGTTTTTTACAGTCAGAGCATCAAAGGGGCGAATTTCATCTTCCAGATTAACCCGAGACCGCTTTTTAACACATTCGTTAGCAACGCAGTCAAAGTGCGGTGTACCACCAAAAACTGCAATAGCAAAGGCAATTATTGCATTAAATACAGATGGGCGATATCTGATCAGTTTATATGATCAGATATCGCCCATTGTGATTTCTTTACTCTGTTGTGAGGGCCTTCCTGTCAGATGAGCATTTACTCACCGAAAGGAAGGTACTCCACAACTTCCAGGTCAAATCCGGAAAGTGCTGCAAAGCGGATTGGCGAGCTTAGCAGACGCATTTTGCCAACACCCAGATCCCGCAAAATCTGTGAGCCAGTACCAATAGCCTGATAGGCTCTGGACATGCCATCAGAAGATGTACGCTCATTGGCATCAATAAAGCGCTCCAGGGCCATCCCCAGGTCCTGATGACTGCCTGAATCCAGGAGTACAACAACTCCGGCGCCTTCTTCTGCGACTCTGGCCATGGCTTTATGAAGGGACCAGCTTGGACGGGCACCTTCACTATGGGCTGCCAGAAGGTCACGGAACGGTTCCATGGCGTGGACACGAACCAGTGCTGGTGAGTCTGGAGTAATATAGCCTTTGCTGAGTGCCAGATGTTTGCAGTCGCTGATGCTGTCCTGATAAACCGAAAGATCGAACTGGCCAAAGTCTGTATTAATGACGCGCTGCTCAACCTTCTCTACGGTTTTTTCATGGAGAATCCGGTAGTGGATCAGATCGGCAATCGTACCAATTTTCAGGTCGTGCTTTTCTGCAAACGCTTCCAGGTCAGGGCGGCGGGCCATTGAGCCATCTTCATTCATGATCTCAATAATGGCGGCTGCAGGTGTCAGTCCAGCCAGACGGGAAAGATCACAACCGGCTTCAGTATGACCGGCGCGGCTCAATACACCACCAGGTCTGGCGCGAAGCGGGAAGATATGGCCTGGCTGAACAATGTCTTCCGGGCGTGAAAGCGGGTCAACAGCGGTTAAAATAGTCTTGGCTCGATCCTGTGCCGAAATACCCGTGGTAACACCTTCAGCCGCCTCGATAGATACAGTGAATGGTGTGCCATATCCGGACTGGTTGTCAGAAGCCCCCACCATTTGAGGGAGACCAAGGAAATCACAACGGTCTCCGGTCAGTGTCAGGCACAGAAGTCCCCTTGCCTCACGGGTCATGAAATTAACAATTTCCGGGGTGATTTTCTCCGCAGCGATGATCAAATCACCTTCGTTCTCACGGTCTTCATCATCCATCAGTATGACAGGCTTGCCGAGGCGAATGTCCTCTAGAAGTTCTTCGATGGAGTTCAGCTGCATAATGTCCCTCTGATACCCGGTGGTTTCCGGCGCAATTTTTTTCAGCCCAGTTGTGAATCGGCTCGTGGCTTACGATTAGCACAAGGCTGTGTAATGGCCTAAGGCTGTTGACAGTCATATGGCTGTGAGTGCGCTATTCTACCTTTTTCATCATGTGTTAACAGCTGTTTCCAGCAACGTTTCTACTTTTTTACGGCTATTAACGTTCAAGTGAAAAAAACGGCTTACAAAGGGACTTTCGGTCGCTATTTTGAGATGGGCCGTACTGTGATTTTCCAGTCATTACCGACAGCTCGAATATCTTTGATAGCAACCTCCTTTTTTTCGGACATGGTGTGCAGCGGCAAGTTAAACAGTGGTCTTGCTTCTGAGCCCATCAGAACTGGTGCCATGAAAACGACCAGTTCATCAATCAGGTTTTCAGCCATCATACTGCCAGCAAGCTGAGCTCCGGTTTCCAGCAGCACTTCGTTACACTCTCTACGCCCCAGTTCTGCCAATAGTGCCGGGAGGCATACTCTATCATCTGTTATGTCTTCAGCATTATCTAAAACCAGTACTTCTGCTCCTGCTTGTTCAAGCAGCGCTTTTTTCTCAGGGCAGAATTGTGAGGTGGTGACGATCAGGCAATTTCCAGGGCCTGAAACGATGTTGGCATCAACGGGGGTTTGCAGTGTGGAGTCCAGAACCACTCGCAGTGGCTGGCGTTTGCAGATCTCTTCTGCATTGGCTAAACCCAGTTCACTCGGACGAACCGTCAGTGAAGAGTTATCTTTAAGAATTGAGCCTGCACCAGTGATAATCGCACAACTCTGTGCTCGGAGTTTCTGCACTTCGCTGCGTGCCATGGGGCCGGTTATCCATTGGGATTCTCCACTGGCCATGGCGGTTCTTCCATCCAGGCTCATGGCCAGCTTGGCTCTGACCAGAGGTATGCCAGTCGACATACGCTTGAAAAAGCCTTCATTCAAGGCTCGGGCTTCATCCTCAAGAACACCGGATCGGGTTTCTATTCCCGCTTTCTGAAGCATGGCCATGCCTTTACCGGCTACAGAAGGGTTTACATCCTGTATTGCAGCAACAACCCGTGCAATACCCGCCGCCTTGAGTGCCTCTGCACAAGGTGGTGTTCTACCAAAATGGCTGCAGGGTTCCAGAGTGACATACGCTGTTGCTCCTTTGGCCTTCATGCCAGCCATACGAAGTGCGTGCACTTCAGCGTGAGGCTCTCCTGCCTTTTCATGCCAGCCTTCTCCAACAATATGACCGTTGGCGTCTACAATTACACAACCAACTCTCGGGTTAGGCATGGTCGTATACCAACCGGAGCGAGCCAGCTCGATAGCCTTAGCCATAAAGCCTCTATCTATCGCTTCTTGGGTCATTAGAACCTCAGTTTAAAGTACCTTTATGCTTGAGAAAGCTTCCAGAAAAAAGATACTTTTGTTCAAGAAATTATGAAAAAAACAGCTTGAGTTTTTGATGATCGAATTTAGTTTTACCATCGTCTTTTAGGTAAAAAACATGTCAGCTGTTTAATAATACCTCCTGTTATTTTGGCTGAACACTTTTTCCAGCAGTATAAATAAAGCAATTGGGAGTTCATGAATCAATTTGTCGACTAAGATTAGCCGAGCATCATCCCAACATAGGCCAGCATCATGATCAGTCGCAGATTGTTGTTATGGTTATTGCCAGCCTTTCTGCTTTCATCGTTTTCGATACATATAAAAGGCAGTACACCTGAATCTGTAGACAATACAATTGCACATATGTGCCCCTACATTGAAAAAACCCCAATAGGGATGTATGTGCAGAATCAGGAGAATGCGAAGCAATTCAACCGTTTGATGCTGGATGTTCTTTCCAGAGTGGCCTCACATGCACCAGGGTTACTGTTAGCCTATTTTCAGCATGGTATTGCATACGACCTGCTGGTGCCTCTGGCAGGGTTTGCTTTGTGGGATGTAGGGGTTTCTGTTGGTAGCTACTTCAGGCGTGATAACACCGTTCCTGAAGCACCGGTCACGGGCTATCTGGTGGACTTTCTCAGCTCGGCTTATCAGAGTGTTTATGGTATTGCGACTGCAGCATCGATGGCTGCCCAGTTCAAGGCGGGTTTAATATTTCCCGCACTGTTTGCCTGGAAGTATCTGACCAGAACACAAACGGTGAATACAGCAGACATCGCATACTATCGCAACCGTATTGTTTTCAAACAAGGAGGGGCCAACTCTCTGGTAAATAAAGTTGCCAGATATCATGGTCGGGTAAGAATGTGCTCAAATGTTGGTAATGCCAGTAAATCTTCTACTGACTCTCTGGTTAAATTTGTGGTTGAGCATAAGCGTGATGATGTACCACTTATGACACATATTTATCCCCACCTGAACCCCTGTCGACATATTGAACAGCTGGATGAAGGGAATAAAAGAAACTGTCAGCATATTAGGAAGGTTCAGGGGCTGTATGAAAGAATCAGAAAGCCCAATATACGATCCCGCTTTAAATCCAGTCACAGATCAACCCGGGCTGTCGTTGTAACATTAATTCACCAGCATCTGGGGCTGGGTATGACTTTGTTGAGTCCTCAAGCAAATCTGGATGAAGAAATTATTGAAGGCAGCCTCATTACCGAGGAAAGTTGGAGGATGCTGGAGTTCAATGATGAAAGTGGTTTTTCATCTGCAGAAAATATCACTAATGAATCTTTTCAATTCTTTGTCACGGTTGTAGGAGAGAAAAAGTATTATCTTTTCCTTGGCATGGAAATTCAGCCAGTAATCAATGATGATGGTGTGATGACAAACACGTTGGTTTACCTCTCACCCTTTGGTTCTATCGGTAAACATCCGTCTATGGTCGCTTTGCCAATTGAATTTGGTAGTCGGGAAGATGTTTTAAAGTTTGCTGAAGACCTTATCGAGGTATTTGATGGTGATAGGCAAAGAATTCTTCTGTTCAAAATAGATCAGCCGATTATTTGGGGGGATTCATTTGTTTATAATCATGAAGCAAATAAACACCGCATAAGTAAATGACGTCGTTAAATACCTTTAAGTATTCAGGGTGTAATCACCCAAAGAACATCTACAGGGCTTTGGGTGAAGAAAGGAGACTGCTTTACTTTTTCTTATCAATAACGATATGGCTGAACGAGCCATCAGCATTGATTGTGAAGGCCTTTCCAAAACCTACGGTATATTGTCCATTTTCAGGCTTCAGGGCAAAGAGGTGGAAGTCCGGCAGGTTGCGCAATACTTCAACGGTATTGCCAAACTTTTCCTGAATCAGGTCCAGCCAGTGGTCACAGTTTTCGGTTCCTCTTTGCAGTTCATCTGCCTGGCAGCGGAAAAAGACACGCTCACGGGCAAATAGGTTTTTGGTTTCTGACTCGGGGGCTGCAAACAGGATTGAGCAGACAGGGTTAGCCTGCAGATTGGGGGTGTGATGGGCCAGTTCACTGATGAATATATAAAAAGTGCCGTCTTCCCCGCGAAGATATGGGGTGTAGCTGATTTCTGGCTTTCCTTCCGGCGACAAGGTTGAGAGTGTTAACGTTTGATGGCTATTGACCAGCTTCTGGCAACTCTCAGCAATGGCCGCAAGCTCTTCACCTTCTATTACTGCTACTTTCTTACTCATGATTACCTTAAATGAGAATCAACATCATTAGCGGCGTACTATAACCTATTGTGAATTCTATTGCTTCTTCATTATACCAGAGTTGCATCAGTGCTATAGCTCTGTGGCTCTATAGAAACGGTATATTAATCATATGGATGAGTGCCGTATCGGCACGGTGATCCCCAGTCGGCTAACATTAATAAGATAAGAGAAAATCCTAGGGCCCTTGAATAAGATAAGAGAAAATCCTAGGGCCCTTGGGGGTACAGGCTCTGATAGTAAGTGGCAGCGGAAAGGGAGTGCGCTTAACCATGAACTCTGAGAACAATAATAATCTACATACCCTTGATAACTCTGAAGTTATACCAACACTGGACTTTCGCTCAGATGATTCTCAGCAGGACGTGTTGGATATCAGCCAGCTTTTACCCGAGAGTGGAGTCAATTCTTCCAATCTAAAACAGTTTGTCAAAATCAGCTCATCTGGCGTTTTTGTTGACGCTTCTGGCGCAGGGCAGTTTTCCGCAGATAATCAGGTTGCTCGATTTGCTGCAGGCAATCCACCGCTTAATGCCATGGTGGCAGTTCAGATTGCCGATACTTCTGTTATTCATTTTGACCACTCGGTTACTGCGGATGATCCTTTGATTGATGATCTCCCAATGGATGATATTGAGCTTGATGGTATGAGTGAAGTTACCGGAACAGCCCAGCAGGACCTTCTGGCTGGCTCATTATCTGCAGATGTTCTTTATGGCGGAAAAGGTAATGATGTTCTGGAAGGTGGTTCTGGAAATGACGTATATGTGGGCGGTGCAGGTGCTGATACTTATGTTTTGAATGACTCTGACTCTGTTGAAGTTCTCGATTTTATATCTACCCGCTTTGAGAAAGATATTCTGGACGTAAGCCAGTTACTGCCTGAGGGAGTAGATGCTAGCAATCTTGGAAACTTTCTGAAAGTGACAGAGAACGGAGTTTTTCTCGATGAGTCTGGCTTAGGAGAGTTCAATGACGGAAATCTGATTGCCCGTTTTACCGAAAGGAGCATTTTTTCCCGAAATGAGATCATCGTTGATATAGGTAACAATATTCAGGTGGTTTTCAATGTGTTTGCACAGGCTGGTGTGCGTCTGGAAGAAGGAGAGTCATTCCAGAGTGAGGAGGTTCTTGCCAGTCGAACCGATAAATACAACCCGAGAGCTTCCGACTTTGAGTCAGACAGTGGTCCAGACGGTAATACCAATACTGCATTTCTCCGAAGCCGTGAAGGAGAACTGTTTAACTTCCGCCTGGATGAGCAGCAGGTAGAAGAAGCCCATGGTTTTGATGGCGACGAAATTCTGGATGCGACTCAGGTGACTGAAAGCCTTCAGGCAAAGAATGATGATGTGGCCGATCATAAACTGTGGACATATGGTCGTGCAGGAAGTGACACTCTTCAGGGTAATGCCGATGGCGTTTACCTGGATGGTGGTCTCGGTAATGACCTCATTGATGCAGGTCGAGGGCGTAACTTTGTAACCGGTGGTGCGGGACAGGATGAATATGTGCTTCAACTGGAAACCACAACCGATGACGATTTGAGGTCAGATCTTTTATACGACTACACGAGTATAGAAGGACATCGAGACCTGATTGACTTGCAGCATATTCTGCCTTTAGAGGCGACAGCCGAGAACATCCACTCTTATGTCAAGGTAACTGACGTTGGTATTTATGTAGATGTCACTGGTGCAGCAAGGTTTGATAAGTCAAATGAGCTGGGTCGTTGGGGTGAGCGCGTTGATATCGATAACCTGATCACACTAAGGCTGGCAGATGGCTCTAACGTTGAATTAAACCGTGATGATGCGCTTTCCGAATTTATTGCTGATGAGAATGGCGGTCTGCTGCGAGGTGGGCAGGGAGGCGATATTCTCCGAGGGCAATCCGGCGATGACATTATGGATGGTGATGGCCTGTCACAGGAAAAAAGTGCAGACCATCTTTACGGAGGCGCCGGAAATGATCAGCTGACGGTTGATGGTCTTGATTTAACCTCCGGAACTGTAGATGGGGGAGTCGGATACGATACCGCCAAACTACAGGGCGATTCGGGAGAAACACTTGCCCTGGATCTTAAGGCTGCGGGTATTGAGCAGGCTTTTGGTAGCTTCAGTGATGATGTGTTGGATGGTTCAGGATATACAGAGCAGTCCGGCTACAGAAGAAGTACCGGTGAATATGAAGATAATCAAGCACAGCGCCTTGGCCTTTATGGCAAATATGGTGATGACACACTGATAGGTGGTGTGGGGAATGATTACCTGGATGGTGGTCATGGAGATGATGTCATTGCAGGTGGGCAGGGAAAGGATTTTCTTGCTGGTGGGTCTGGCAGCGATACGTTTGTTCTTAGTGATGATGGTGAAGTGGATACTATATGGGACTTTGCTTCCGGTGGAGGTCAGCAGGATGTGCTGGATATCAGTGCATTTGTACCCGATGGCTTTGAACTGGTAGATCTTGACCAGTATTTCCACTTTGATAATCAATTTGTTTATTTTGACCAGTCCGGTCAGGGACAATTCACATACGGTCAGGCCATCGCCAAGTTTGGCGGAGCTTCCGCACTGGGTTCTCCTGTTTCTATCATCCTTGGGGATGGTATGACTATTGTCCGGGATCTTAATGGCAGGCTGCATGCAACCACGTTGCGAGATACGGTCGAAGAAGATGGCAGTTACACCATTACCGAAGCGAGTTTGTTCAGTGCGGTTTATGGAAGTGGTAACCCGGATTTAAGTATTTCCGGTCTTGAAGTAACCAATGGTTCCGGTGAGCTGGTGGATAATCAGGATGGTACCTATACCTTTACGCCAACGCCTGATCTTGGTGGTGTGGACGCCGAATTTGGTTACACCGTATCGGATGGAGTATCTGATATAGATGTTGTTTTCTCGCTGGGAGTGACGGCTGTTGCCGACGCGCCAATATTATCAGTCACTGACGATGGTGGTAACGATATGGCGGGGCAGGCATATAACACTCTCCCTGGTGGCAGTATAGAGCTGAATATTGCTGCAGATACTCTCGATCAGGACAATTCAGAGAGTGTGACAGTGACAGTGGATGGGCTGCCTGAATCGTCAGTTATTCACTTTGATGGTCAGGCCATTCTGGATGAGCAGACCAATGGCCTGACCAGTTATGCTGAATCTGAAGTAACAGTCACTTTCCAGGGGGAGACCGCTGGTTTCCAGAATGCTGCGGGTTATTACAAAGTTAATGCTGATGGTTCTATCGGCGATGTTCATCTGGTGTATGAAAATGCTTCCCAGCTGGGTGGTGGTGGTGATCTGGTTCCGGGTGAGGAATCTTTCAGCTTTAATGTAGCGGAAGGTGAAAGCTTCAACCTGTTTATCGTTCCCGACGGCTACAACCACAACGACTTTTCTCAGCTTCAGAATGGTTCATTTGAGTTAAGGTCTTCAGACGGCTCACCCGCCACCATGCAGACGAATGATCCGCAGTTGGTATTTGTGGGTAATGATGGCTCAGAAACGGTGATTCAAAGCCAGTTTGGTGATGCTGTGTTCCATGGTAGTTCCAGTTACAACCTTAATGAAGATGGTATTGTGCATGTTCAGACAACGTTAAACAGTGATGGAGAGATTGTTTATGGCTTTGAAGATTTATACGGTGGTGGTGATAATGACTTTGCAGATTTTAATTACACCATTGATATCAATAGTCCGGACAGTTTTCCGAAATAGGCAACCATGAGAGGAATCAACCAGAGTAGAGAATCCTAATAATCTATCTGTTGATACCTCCTCTCATGGAAATCATAGTTAAGTCTGCTCTGGACAGTA
>NZ_LUKQ02000842.1 GCF_001647025.1 Endozoicomonas atrinae | reverse complement strand
TGTCCAGAGCAGACTTAACTATGATTTCCATGAGAGGAGGTATCAACAGATAGATTATTAGGATTCTCTACTCTGGTTGATTCCTCTCATGGTTGCCTATTTCGGAAAACTGTCCGGACTATTGATGGGTATAAGTCGAAAAAACAGTGGTAAAAATTTGTTCAATTTTGATTGATAAGATAGATGTTTTGAATTTTACGCGATGTGCGACTTTGTAAGAAGCTATCTCAAATTACTAGCATGATGGTAAGTCCAACTTAAATCTTCAAAATCACACAACTATACGCTTTCCGTTTTTTTAATCTTCGGAAATAAGGTTCT
>NZ_LUKQ02000841.1 GCF_001647025.1 Endozoicomonas atrinae | reverse complement strand
CGAGGTCTTCCCGGTAGTAGTCCATTCGGCCACGGCACAACAACCCGGTTTCAGCGTCCTCCCAGTAGATAGACCGTTCAGCAACCCCTTTAGAAAACGCCTTGGAGGCTTTGTCGTGGTTTTGCACAGAAGCCATCACCCCACGGCACAGATCCATGTCGTTTTCCGACAGCACCGTGGCGGCTGCTTCCACTTCAGCCACTACCTCATCCCAAAAGCGGGTATCCGGAGCCACCTCTAAGATCGCTTGTTTCAGATCATCCTTTTTCAGCTTGGAGTAACCCGTAATACCGAGGGCTTTGCAGTGCTCCTTGAGCTTGACAT
>NZ_LUKQ02000840.1 GCF_001647025.1 Endozoicomonas atrinae | reverse complement strand
CCGGGATCGTGGGAATAGGGATCGGGAAACAGATCAAAGACACTGGCCCATTCAATATCCGGCTCAATGCTCTGGCGCTCGATCAGTTTCCACTCATCACCCTCGCTCTCCCACTTCTCATGGTTGCGGATATTCAGCGTGGCCACCTTGATACAGCCAGTGCCAAGGGTGACTTGCTCCTTCACCATCTTTTTGATTTCGGTGAGCGCGTTGGCATTGATCAGGTAGTCCTTGATCAACCGCTTCATTTTCATAGCGGCTTCGTTGGCGCGTTCCAGTGCTTCGGCCATCAGCGCCCGTTCCATCTCATCGTTCCGTTCCTGGATGAG
>NZ_LUKQ02000839.1 GCF_001647025.1 Endozoicomonas atrinae | reverse complement strand
CCTCTCGATTGGTCATGGCGCTGCTCCCTGCTTGATACCAACAGGAAAACAATCGGCCAGAAAAGGGTTAATCGGGAGGTCAAATTAAACTGGTGTTTTGAAGACTTATTACATCGGTGATGACAGGATGAGAGTTTTCAAAAACCGTCAAGGAAAATTTCCCGGTCGTCGCGTTAGCGGGAAGGTGTTCGCAACGGCAGGGTGTTATACCAATTGCTTTTTCTAACTACTGTATAACTGCCCACTGACGAGAGCATAAACTGAATAGACGTCCAGCTTCGCCGCATAGATTGTTCCAGGCCTCGCAGCAGCAATCCACGATATCTTCGT
>NZ_LUKQ02000838.1 GCF_001647025.1 Endozoicomonas atrinae | reverse complement strand
TGAAGATATTATCAATAAATGCTGTGAGGCATGGAATGAATTACTTTCTGAAGTTGGCCGATTGAAAAGTCTATGCTCCCGTTCATGGGCTGTTATTTCATAATTTAAAAATGGAATTGGTATCACTTCCTTACCCTTACTGTGCTTCATTGGATACCGGTATTTACCCGTCAGAACACAGCAACCATTTTATTGGACTCCCTGCGTGTCATCACCGGCGTAAAAAGTCCTCAAAACACCAGTCCAAAATGACCTGTCGTTAAGTATAGCTTTTTGGGGTGGTCTGCAAGTCTGATAGTTCCAGAAAGTTAAATATTTTACTAAGCTGACT
>NZ_LUKQ02000837.1 GCF_001647025.1 Endozoicomonas atrinae | reverse complement strand
GCAGACCAACGTGTGTTAACAGCCAATTGCTCTTCGAGAACTGAATGGCTGGATGCGCTGGATTTTTCGCACAGTGATGTTTGCCCGGTAAATGCCGCTACGGCGTCAACAGCTGCTACTGTCGGAACGGCGTCAACAGCTGCTACTGTCGGAACGGCGTCAACAGCTGCTACTGTCGGAACGGCGTCAACAGCTGCTACTGTCGGAACGGCGTCAACAGCTGCTACTGTCGGAATTACCACAGGTTCCCTTTTTGGTGCTGCGGCCGGGTTGGGGATTGCCGGCTATTCAACCTATCAATGGATTACCGGTTACCGGGAGGGGTTGCGTGGTC
>NZ_LUKQ02000836.1 GCF_001647025.1 Endozoicomonas atrinae | reverse complement strand
ACCATTCGCACCGGAGTTAAACAGCTCAGAAAGGCTATGGGAGTGGATGCGGGAGCATGACTTATCAAACAAAGCATTTTCAGGTTATGAAAATATTGTAGATTGTTGCTGTGAAGCTTGGAATAACCTTTGCAGCGAAGCTGGTCGACTGTTCAGTCTGTGCTCCCGTGATTGGGCAGTTATACAGTAGTTAGAAAATTCAATTGGTATAACTCCAGTTTTCTCTAGCCCCGTCAGCTACCCCGATGTATGTGGCATTTGGGTAGAGTCGTTTTAGATCTGCAATCTCCTCGTCGAGCTTGCTCATAAAGCTTTGTTTACCATACTCTGGCGAA
>NZ_LUKQ02000835.1 GCF_001647025.1 Endozoicomonas atrinae | reverse complement strand
GTTGGGTAAAGAAACCACCCTCAAGCTGGAACGCGCTTTAGGGGGACAGCGGAAATACATTGCATCAAATCCGAGCGCCGAATCGCCCATAGTAGCAGTCATCGGCATGGAAGCCGCCCAGAAGTTATACCAATTGAATTTTCTAACTACTGTATAACTGCCCAATCACGGGAGCACAGACTGAACAGTCGACCAGCTTCGCTGCAAAGGTTATTCCAAGCTTCACAGCAACAATCTACAATATTTTCATAACCTGAAAATGCTTTGTTTGATAAGTCATGCTCCCGCATCCACTCCCATAGCCTTTCTGAGCTGTTTAACTCCGGTGCGAATGGT
>NZ_LUKQ02000834.1 GCF_001647025.1 Endozoicomonas atrinae | reverse complement strand
ACCATTCGCACCGGAGTTAAACAGCTCAGAAAGGCTATGGGAGTGGATGCGGGAGCATGACTTATCAAACAAAGCATTTTCAGGTTATGAAAATATTGTAGATTGTTGCTGTGAAGCTTGGAATAACCTTTGCAGCGAAGCTGGTCGACTGTTCAGTCTGTGCTCCCGTGATTGGGCAGTTATACAGTAGTTAGAAAATTCAATTGGTATAAATAGCACCACACCGGATCATCGAGATCTTCCCGACGTAATCCCCGATATAGAAAGCTCTGGTCGAAGAACAAAATCGGTAGAAGTATCCGTTGCCAATCTTGACAAAGGAGGCCCATTCCCTTG
>NZ_LUKQ02000833.1 GCF_001647025.1 Endozoicomonas atrinae | reverse complement strand
ACCATTCGCACCGGAGTTAAACAGCTCAGAAAGGCTATGGGAGTGGATGCGGGAGCATGACTTATCAAACAAAGCATTTTCAGGTTATGAAAATATTGTAGATTGTTGCTGTGAAGCTTGGAATAACCTTTGCAGCGAAGCTGGTCGACTGTTCAGTCTGTGCTCCCGTGATTGGGCAGTTATACAGTAGTTAGAAAATTCAATTGGTATTATCACTACAGTCTACTGCTTGATCGACGATTTGGTAAAAGAGCTTTTTCCTGTGCCACTGCGACTTCGAGGGTTTCCACCAAAGCTCACTGATAGTGAAGCGATCACCATGGAAGTTGTCGGTGA
>NZ_LUKQ02000085.1 GCF_001647025.1 Endozoicomonas atrinae | reverse complement strand
GATCATCCTGAGTTTTAATCTGACTGGCTATTTGATCTACCAGTTTTTCGTTGATTTCAACGCTCATTGTTATTCTCCATTTTGGAGTATTAACGACAAGCGTTTACACAATTTAAATTACATTCCCGGTCTGTATTTATTTTTTTGTAAGTTTTTGGGTCCAGTTGTGTACGAATATCTACAATTCTTTTATAAAGTTCTATTAGTTTTTTTGGGTTGTTCGCTTTTTTTATTTCATTGGAAAAGTATGTTCTGATATCTTTCTCAATCAGTTTCTTAAAACCTTTGTCTTCAATATGTTTAACTTTATACATTATCTGTCTTTGTTTGCATTCGTTAGCTAAAGCCAGTAATTTGTCTTCAATATTGTCCAGTTGGACTGATCTAGTAGCCTCTGTTATGGTTCTTGAACGTTTGTCGGCAAACTCATCTTGAAATAATCGCTTTTTATCTGATGGCTTTGTTTTTCTATGGGGGGGCAAAACAACGTCTACATCTCGACTGTGATATTTTCTTTTTTTAATTTTTCCACTACTGCCAATAGTTGATGATTTATCAAGACCATCAAATACACCCAGTTGTACATGACCGAGATTTATATTGAGGCTGTCAAAATTAGAGAAGGAGTCCATTTTTCTCTCTATGGTTGTTCTTTATTCTTACATTCTAAGGAGGGTTCTCAATTCGCAGGCACTAGTTGATCGTACGAGCTTGAGTTGCTGTTTGAAGAAATGGCAATGAGCGTGTCTGCTGAATCGAGAATGCTGCCCTGCATGAAACAGGGCTTACCCGACAACCAGACACCAGAATCTGTATCACCAACTATCTCAATGAGATACCAGTAGTCCTGAAGCTGGCTGAATTATTCAGCCGGTTGCTCGGGAGGTGGCGGCATCACTTTATTAATTGCATTATCAAGCTCTAAATATATGTTGTTGATATCTGTGTTAGTTAAGGTTCCCTCGGCAAGCTGAGAACACACATCTTTGAACACATAAAGGCTTTCATTATAAGAGATGTATTGTTCACCAAAGTCAAGATTTAGCCATTCCAGGTAGCGACTACCCAATGCACTAATTTGCTCCTCATAACCTGGATACTGGTCTTGAGTTTCTCTAATGATATGATCTCTAAAATTCTGTTGGGTTTCAGCGGAAGCTGGAATATTGTTGAAAGTGAGATAATCAACATCATCATCCCATTCATCATCATCCCATTCATCTTCATAGTTTTCATCAGGCTGATCAACCTGATTATCCTGAAGATTAACCTGCAAGGTTTGAGTGCGGGAAGATGATCCAGAGGTATCATTACTCAAGCCATTTGGAGCAGATCCTTTAACCAGGTCTGGTAATGGCTTTCTATTGTCAGATGTGAGCCTGCTCTGATCATTTGAGTCCAGTCCAGTAACCACATCAGGCAGCGGTTCTTTTTTCGGAAATCTCAACTCATCTGCTCTCTTTAGCTGATCTTGAGTGATAGGGCCTTTATTTTGCCATGCAAGTTCGCAGGCAATCTGGGCTGTAACCAGCTGGTTATGGATATCAAAAATTCCAGCAAGTGAATTTCCAGAGATTTGTCTCTGATCAGAGCGTTCTGATTTTAACTGTTGAACTTGTGATTGAAGGTCGTTTATCTGACCTTCGTTTAACCGGTCTGCTTGCTCTGGTGGAGGATTACGAAAGTGGCTATGAAAGCATGATAGGTTGAAGGACTCTAAACCCAGTGCATAGTTAAACTGTTCTTTCGAATCACCCATCTGTATCATTGGTTCCATACGGTGTAGTGCTTGCAATGGCGCACTGAGTTCCCAGCCCCTGTCAACCGCTAAGACTTCCTCTGGATGCGGGTGGAGATCTTCACCCGCAGGCAGTCCGGTATAGATTGCATTGACGCATTTAAATTGTGTCAGCTTTGGAACTAGCTGGCCATAGGTATGGATATAGCCTATTTGTCTAGCCTCAAACTCTTTGCGCATTTTTTCAGCACGCTTTTCACATTTTGAGATTTGTTTTGCTCTGCTTTCTATTTCATGCCTAAACCAGGGTTTTTGAATTTTCCAGGCTTTTTCAAGTTTCTTTTCATATTTTGATATTTCCATCTCCAGCCTGTCTTTTTCCAGCATATAAACTGCTTCTACTCTGATGTGCTCAGAGGCTCTTTCCACTTCTTCATTCAGTTTGCTTACCAGGTTGGGAATTATCTCTCGTTGTTCTTGTAAAGCCCTTAATGCTTTCTCGGTATTGGTTTTAACTTTATGACAGTACTTTTCAGGGTGTGAAGAAACTCTTGGAAAAAATGGTTCTACCATTTGTACTCTTAATTCTTCAATATCAGTTGATAACTGTTTGTTCTCTCTAAGGTTGTCCCGTGCAAGACACCTGTTTTTTATTTCTTTTACATCTCTTGGGACGACATCGACCATCATATCTCTGAATGCTTGTCTATGTGTCTTAACTAGACTTTCATCAATCTCCCCGGCAGCATCAAGCAAGTTCCTAACAGCTTCACACTTTTTCCTGGTCATGTGGAAGTCTTTGCCTGGGTCCCCGTCGTATGGAATCATTTTGAGGTGTTTCGGCATTTCCCTTACAAGAACTGCCATTTGGTGATGTATCTTTTTGTTGAGTGAATCTATTACGGTGACTGATACTTTATTATCTTTCTCAAGTCTGTTAACTTCTTTTTTTAATTGAACAAGACTTGCACCTGATTTGCAGCGCTTGATTTCATGAGATAGGTATACTTCGGTGTCCGATTCGACAAGCTTTTTGAATCTAGCCCTATCTACAAAAGTGCACTCTAGTGGGATATCATCAGGGAGTCTTAAAATACTGTCAACGTGATCTGGTATTTCTTGGCCTTCCATGTCTTCTTGCATCAATACCTTGACACGCCTTTCAGTCATGTCTTTTTGGAATTCATGCATATCTTTTTTCATGGAAGATTTTTCTGGGTCAATGATCGCTTTATCAAAAAAACGCTCGATACTTCGTCCCCACTTAGAAACTAACTTTCCATGGCTGTCCAGTATTTTGGTGTCTTTTTCTGCTTCTATGCCCGAATACTTTGCCGGTTTAGGATCAGGCAGTTTGATGTGCTCAGGGTTAATATCTACTGGTGTGTTTATGCTGTAACTGTCCATGTCTTGATCCGATTTAGAACTCCGTCTGTAAAGAATAGCGCATGTTAATTATAAAAATATGATATAGATTTTCCGCTGAGGTTTTCTTTAGGGTTAAATAGGCAGTGCCATATTATTGGCAGATTTTATTTGATATATAACTAATTACAACAGCTGTTATCCCGAATTGAATTTAATAGTCAAATGTAAGCTAACGTTGAAGGTAAATACTCTAAGAGTTTAACCCTCGTGGAAAACCAAATTCAAATAACAATAACCTTCCTGATTTATTTTATCGCCATGCTGGGTGTTGGCTATATTGCCTGGCAGAGAACTCAAAACTCATCTGACTATTTTCTTGGCGGGCGCTCACTGGGGCCGTGGTCGGCGGCATTAAGCGCTGGTGCTTCTGATATGAGTGGATGGCTCTTGCTGGGTCTTCCGGGGTATGCATTTGCTGCCGGGTTTGAAGCAATCTGGCTAGGGCTTGGGCTATTGGGAGGAACCTGGTTGAACTGGCTTCTGGTGGCTCGTCGTTTAAGAATCTACAGTGTGGTTGCAAACGATTCTTTGACACTTCCCGATTTCTTTTCCAACCGGTTCTCCGATCTGAAGTATATCCTGCAACCGGCCAGTGCTGGTTTTATCCTGATTTTCTTTCTCTTTTACACCAGTTCAGGGTTGGTAGCCGGCGGCAAGCTCTTTGAATCAGTTTTTGGCTTTGACTACGAGCTGGCTGTGATTCTTGGCATGCTCAGTGTGGTTTCTTACACACTGTTTGGCGGTTTTCTGGCAGTTTGCTGGACTGATCTGGTTCAGGGTCTGCTGATGTCTGCAGCACTATTGATTGTTCCTGTGACGGTGCTGGAGGTGACAGGCGGCACAGAGCAGGTGTTCACAGAGATCGAGCAATTTAACCCCCACCTGACCAGCATGTTCACCGACGTTCAGGGGGAAGCCCTTTCTGTGGTTACTGTTTTGTCATTATTGGGCTGGGGTCTGGGATACTTTGGCCAGCCACACATTATGGCCCGTTTTAAAGCCATTCAGTCCAGTGATCAGCTGACGTTGGCACGGCGCATTGCGGTTTCATGGACTGGAATCTGTATGGTGGGTGCTTTGCTGGTTGGTTTGACCGGAATCATTTATACCCAGCGGCAGGGGCTGGTGCTCGATGACCCCGAAGCGATTTTTATGTTGATGGTGAACACCCTCTTTCATCCAGTCATAGCGGGTATTCTGCTGGCCGCTATTCTCGCAGCCATTATGAGTACAGCAGATTCTCAGTTGCTGGTTTGCTCAACTGCGGTAGCAGAGGACTTTTATCGAAATATGCTGCGTCCCAATGCTTCTCAGGGTGAAATGCTGATGGTTGGCCGTATTGCTGTTGTTGGTATAGCCGTACTGGCAACGGTCCTGGCATTAAACCCCGATAGTTCTGTACTTGAGATGGTGGCTTATGCCTGGGCAGGGTTCGGTGCTGCTTTTGGCCCAGCACTGTTGTTCTCTCTTTACTGGAAGAGAATGAACGGGTTGGGAGCGCTTGCCGGTATTGTCACAGGTGGTGTTACCGTTGTGGTATGGCGTTCGCTCAGTGGTGGTATCTTTGAAGTTTACGAGATTGTTCCCGGTTTTATCGCGGCTTCAATAGCAATAGTCGTGTTTAGTCTGATTGGTAAGGCACCTTCTGATGAGGAGTCAGAAACCTTTCAGAAGGTGCAGGCGCTTGTGAAATTACCATCAGGTGATAGTCAGGATGAGCCGGTTATCAGCTAGTTATGGCGTGGGTAGCGCCAGAAGTTAGGGCTGAAAGGCAGGGTCAGCGTGGTATCCTCGCCAGCAAGACAGGCTTCAGGATGGTATCTGCTCAGGTGGTAACGTACACGCTGTTCCTGCTGCTTTGATACATCTACCATAATCAGATGCTTACCTTTTACCAGATCATCATGGAATCGTGCTGTTTTGTAATTCTCACGAGTGACACCGGCCAACCCACCACTCCATGCGCCAAAGAGTGTAAAAACGCCAGCGACCAGTAGAAGAGCGGGCAGGGGGATATCAATTCCAATCGGGTTCCACCACTCAATCAGCGTGGCAGCCAGAAGGCCAGTAACACCGCCGATGAGGGCTCCCAGCTCTCCCGAGTGAAGTACATCGTTTTCCTGAAGCATGTTGGCACTGTGAACCTGCCTGTGAAACAGGCCTGCTTCATTTCGGCTTAACACATGGAGATGCCAGTCGGTGATACCATCCCGGTGCAGGTCTTCTGTGATTTTGGTTACACTATCGAGCGAGTCAGTCAGGTAGTAGAGACGTTTCATAGTAAACTCCTGCTTTACTGCGCGCAGAATCTATGAATAGAGTATAGATTATCCTGAAGGCTGCCTGGATGCTGTGGTGGCAGAAAATGGGTCTAAGTATTCTGTTTTTTCGGCAAATAGCTCTACTATTCCCTTCACAAAACGGAATGCTTATCCTTAATCTTCTGCCGCCCTCGCTGGGAGCAATTCTCAGGCAGCCTCCAAGGCCCACGTAGTTTTAGGTAAATTGACAATGAAACAAATAAAAGTTGCAGTCAGAAAGAAGGGATCCAAGAGTACTCTGGAGTTCAGTGAAGCAGACAACGAGCTGAAGCAGACACTGGAACGACTGGCAAAAAAGGGACTGAACCCTATGCAGATGTGCCAGAAACTGATTGAACATGATGTGAAGCATCCCGGAGGAGGGGACTGGACGTATGACCGGGTCGTAGAGGAATGTGAGCGTTTGAAAGTGTGATGCCCCAGCATCCAGCCGGTGAGGTTGCCTCTTTCTGAGCGTATTTAGAGTAACCTCACCATTGATTTCATGCTTATTGTTTTGTGGCCTTCAGCAGATTCTGGAATCGGCGCAGCTTCTCTTCCTGAGTCAGTTGAGGGGCTGGTTCTGATGGCTCCTGAATAAGCGGGCTGTAATCCAGCATTGATGTTTCTGCTGTTGTTTCCTGGGGTGCAGCGCGTTCCTGAAGCCAGGCGTCCATCACATCAAGGGCCTCTAACAACCCTTGATGTTCATCTGATTCATTCAGGTTATCAGCATCCGACATCTGGTTTATTTTCTTTAACAGATTACTGCGTATTTGGATAATTCGCTCTTCCGAGATTTGTTCCCTGTTCTCTTCCAGCCATTTTCTGGCTGACTCTCCATTGGTGGCCATGGTGAATAGTTACCCGTACTGATGAACAAGATTACCTGGTGAAACTGATCAAGGATTCAGTTCTGTTTGAAAGGTATGAGTTTCAGAGTTGAAAGAAATGTAATGATAAAAAGTTAAGTTGAAAAATTCATCTACTATTACACTCAGTTGGCTATACCCGTAGGAATGGCATGGCTTTTCTCGGTAAATACGATCCAGATACCGGTGGCCAATCTACGTACAATTACGTTATCTTACGATGTTTTATTTCTAACTATTTTTATTGGCAGGATGTCTTGACCAGCGTAATTCAGGCTCAGTTTGCATTCATGGTGGAACAGTTGGAAAAGCTGTTATCTCAACCTGTGCCTGAAAAGCGGCTCGTCAGAATTGAACTTCCTTTGCCGGCCATTCATCTGCAGGGGTTTCTGGCTGCGCAGGACTGCTCTGAAAAAGCGTTCTGGCGAGACAGGGAAGGTGATTACGCTATAGCGGCTCTCGGTTATAGCTGGTCAGAGAAGTTATCCTGTCGGAAGGATCTGACTTCAGTATTTACCAGTGTCCGAAAACTCTTGAATCATTTACCGGAGCATGCGAGCAGCCAATGCCTCTGCTACCTCTCTTTCGCGGATGATCAACGTTCAGTATGGCCTGCTTTTGGTTATGGAATGGTCATCTTGCCACTACTGGAACTGGTACAGACACGCAAGGGAATGGTGCTGGGGGTGAACCTCAGGTCTGACAATGCTATTGAATACCACAACAGTATTCGCAAGGCTCTGGACATTATCGCAGCACTCAACTTCAGCCAGCAGTTGCCCGAAGCTGACTTTACTTTTCAGCTTGAAGGTTACCAGCCGGATTCGAATGCCTGGAGCCAACTTGTTGGCAAGGCCAGGCAGGTCTTTGTATCAGGAGTGCTGGACAAGGTGGTGCTGTCGCGGGAAACGTGTCTGAAACTTGAGGGGCAGATCTCTCCATTCTCATTGCTTTATGCATGGCAGCAGGCGAACCCGCACTCCTATCAGTTTTTATTTCAGGGGGAGGGACAAACGTTTTTTGGCTGCTCTCCTGAGCGACTGGTTAAACGACTGGAAAATATTATTTCTACTGAGGCTCTGGCAGGCACTATTGTTCGTGGTCAGAACCAGCTTGAAGATTCCCAGCTGGAAAGCCTGCTGATGAACGACAGTAAAAATATCCATGAAAACCGTCTGGTTCTGGATGATATTTGCCATAAGCTGCAACCACTCTGTCAGTCACTGGAAGCGGATCGTAGTCACTCTATTGTTAAGCTTCGACATATTCAGCATTTGCGTTACCAGATTCGTGGAATATTGAACCGCGATGTGTGTGATGAACAGTTACTGGATGTGCTTCATCCAACCCCTGCAGTGGGAGGAGCTCCAAGAGAAGAGGCATTGTCGTTTATTGAAGCAAATGAGCCTTATGCTCGTGGACTGTATGCCGGTGTGTGTGGGATTGTTGGTGTTCGAAAGAGTGATTTCAGTGTGGCGATTCGTAGCGCTCGTTTGGTTGATAATGCCCTGATGCTTTATTCTGGAGCGGGTATTGTGAAAGATTCCGCTGCTGAAGATGAATGGGCCGAGCTGAATAACAAAATTGCAACGGTACTGGATATTCTGGATCGTCAGAAAACCTCAAAAGATGGTATCGCTGTATTGTCTGGTCAGGCAGGACAGTATGTTGATAGTAACCATGATTTCGCAGCACTTTCTTAGGCCCTGCTAACGTATCTGCTGAAAACCCGAAGCAGCGCAGTAGCAATGAAAATACTGTAATACTTCATTTATGGCTGGCTGTCAGAGCCGGTGAGTTTGTTCATGACATTTAAAACCGACTACGCAAATATCAACGGTATCTGGTCTTCAGTGCTGATTGAAGAACTATGGCGACTGGGTGTCCGGCATTGTTGTATTGCCCCTGGATCTCGCTCAGCACCATTGACATTTGCAGTGGCAGATCATGAAAGCATGACCCGCCATGTTCATTTCGATGAGCGAGGTCTTGGTTTCTTTGCCCTGGGGCTGGCCAAAGCCACCGGAGAACCAGTGGCCCTGATCACAACGTCAGGCACTGCTGTTGCCAATCTCTACCCGGCCATTATAGAAGCCCACCAGTCGGGCATACCGCTGGTCGTTCTGACTGCCGATCGTCCTCCGGAGTTGATTGACTGCGGAGCAAATCAGGCGATTGATCAGCTGAATATTTTTGGTAACTACACCGGATCAACGCTGGACTTGCCAACGCCGGACCGGTCCATTTCCCTCCGATGGCTGCTGGGCAGTATTGATCAGGCCTATGCCCGCTCATCAGCACGGGGACTGCCACTGCACATCAACTGCATGTTTCGGGAACCTCTCTACCCACATCAGGTGGAAGAAAGTACTCATATTGTAAATGACGTCTATTTTGCCAGTATCCAACAATGGATATCATCTCTAACACCTTACACTGAGTACTTTGTTCCAGAGGCAACCCTGTTGCCAGATTTGGCTCGATGGCAGCATTTTACGGATGGCAAAGGTTTGATTGTTGCTGGGCGGGTGATGCCTGAGACTGATGTTAATGTAATTGTGCAGTTATCAGAACGCCTGGGCTGGCCGTTAATAGCGGATGTTCAATCACAACTCCATGGTCACCCACAAGCCATCAGGCATGCTGATCTTTTATTGGCCAGTTCCGCCTGTGAAAGCGTACTCAATGAGGTCGACCGTGTGCTACAGATTGGTGGATACCTGACGTCCAAGCGGTTGGATCAGTTTATTAGCCGGCACGATTGGAAGGAGTACTGGATGCTTGATCCTGCTCCCAGAAGAGTCGATACAGGACAACGGCAGAGTGTGCGCCTGGTAGGTAATATTGATTCGGTTTGTCATCAACTGTTGCTCTGCAGTGAACATATACAGGCTGACAGGGAATGGAGTTTGCCATTGACGGCGCAGGCGGAGAAACTTGGTGGCGAGCTGAAAAGTCAACTGCCAAGCCAGCTTAATGAACAATGGCTCGGTGCTTCTTTAGGGGAGCTATTACCTCCTGAAAGCAGTTTGTTTCTTGGCAACAGCCTGCCTATCCGCATGGTGGATATATTCTCAGCACACCATTTACCACGGGTTTATGCGAGTCGTGGCGTCAGTGGTATTGATGGACTCATTGCTACCGCGGCTGGATGTGCTGAAGGAAATCAGGGGCCAATGGTTTTACTGGTTGGAGACATCTCCTTCCTCCATGACCTTAACTCCCTGCAACTGGCAGCTCAGAGTAAAACGTCACTGGTTATTGTGCTGGTTAATAACGACGGTGGTGGTATTTTCTACGTGACCACCAAAGGCTGCAGCAATGATGCCGCCCAGGTGGCTAAAGATTATTTTGTGACACCCCATGGGCTTTCCGCACAGCATGCTGCTGAACTATTCAGTATTGATTATTCGGCGCCACAATCCATTGATGATTTTATATCGCAGTTTAATAGAGCATGTTCTAAAACTGGTTGTACCATTATTGAAGTTTTTACTGAGTCTGGTCTGGGGGCAAAAAGCATTGAGCAGGCCGTAAGCATGGCTAAAACACTGTGAGCCTGTCCTACTATTGTTCTGGTGCTGCCAATGCGCCAGCCCTGGTATTACTACATGGTTTTCTGGGCAGTGCAGGTGACTGGCAGCCCCTCTTGGCATTGCTCAAAGATAACTATCATTTGATTGCAGTTGACCTGCCGGGACATGGTTCAAGTCAGTGGGTAGAGCAGGATGCGCAGGGAGCGGACTATTTCTGCCATCGTCTGGAACAGACGATTCAAGCCATTGAACAGATAGAAGGCATTAGTCTGAAACCGTTCAACCTGCTGGGCTACTCTCTGGGCGGTCGTCTGGCCATGGCATATACCATTGCTTACCCGGAGCGAGTAGAGAAACTTTTACTGGAAGGTGCGCATCCAGGGCTGGTCAGTGAGCAGGAAAGAAGTGAGCGATACCTGTCAGATCTTCAGTGGGCCAGGCGCTTTCGAGAGGAGCCTGTGGCTGAAGTCCTTTTGGACTGGTATAAACAGCCGGTGTTTTCGGACCTGGATGATAGCCAGATTCGATCTTTGATTCATGAGCGCTCAAAAGGCAGTGGTTTGCTATTAGCCGACGCCCTGGTGTCATTCAGTTTATCGAAGCAGCCAAATTATCGTCAGGCACTCTGTCAGTTCAGAGCTGGTTCAGCACTGTCTCCATGTGTTCATTATTTTTATGGTGAAAATGATCACAAGTTTGGGCAGCTTGGACAGCATTTACTGGCAGAGCATGTGATTCACAGTGTCCACCCTGTAGCTGGGTGTGGGCACAATGTTCATCGGGAGCAACCAGAGGCCATGGCCAGGTTGCTTAGAACGCTATAAGGAGTTGGATATGAGCAAACAGCTGGATGCAGGTGTAATCTGGGAAAACCTCAGTGGTGATTATGAGGATATTCTGTACCACCGGGCAGAAGGTATGGCCAAAATTACCATTAACCGCCCGGAAAAGCGCAACGCGTTTCGCCCTCAGACTATTGTAGAAATCCAGAAGGCTCTGGAGTCTGCTCGTTTTGATGAGTCGGTGGGTGTGGTGATTCTGACCGGTGCTGGTGATCTGGCTTTCTGCTCCGGTGGAGACCAGAGCGTGCGTGGAGATTCTGGCTACAAGGATGATAAGGGGACTCATCATCTGAATGTTCTCGATCTGCAGCGTCAGATCAGAACCTGTCCAAAGCCGGTTGTTGCCATGGTTGCCGGTTATGCCATCGGTGGTGGTCATGTCCTGCACCTTGTATGCGACCTTACTATTGCTGCGGATAATGCCCGTTTTGGTCAGACTGGTCCAAAAGTAGGTTCATTCGATGGCGGTTTTGGTGCCAGCTATCTGGCACGTATTGTCGGTCAGAAAAAAGCCCGGGAAATCTGGTTCCTATGTCGCCAGTACGATGCGAAGCAGGCTGAAGATATGGGGCTGGTTAATACCGTTGTGCCTTTGGAAGAGCTGGAACGTACAACCGTAGAGTGGTGTCGTGAGATTCTGCAGCATTCCCCTCTGGCACTTCGTTGCCTGAAATCTGCCATGAATGCCGACTGTGACGGCCAAACTGGCCTGCAGGAGCTTGCAGGAAATGCAACGCTGCTGTTCTACATGAGTGAAGAAGCTCAGGAAGGGCGGGATGCTTTTCTGGAAAAACGCCAGCCAGACTTTAGCCGTTTTGGTCGCAACCCTTGATTGGTTGCAACGCTTGATTGGTCACAACGATTGATCCCATTTTTCATAAACTATCTATGAAACACTGCAAGGCCGATATCCTGAGGTATCGGCTGCCTTTAAAGCAGCCGTTATTCTTGAAATATTCCTGCCTGAGTGAGCGGGAAGGGCTGATTTTACGTTTGAGTATTGGTCATCGGTATGGTTATGGCGAAATAGCCCCATTACCGGGGTTTAGCCGTGAGAACCTTTCAGAAGCTGAAGAACAACTTCGGGTTTTCTGTCGGGCATTTAATGCTGGTGGTTTTAAGCCTTCGTCTTTCAGTGATCTGGCTAACTGTGCTTCTCTCACTGAGACTCTGGGGGCACTGTCAATACCATCAGTGTTATTTGGTATTGAATCCGCACTGTGGTGGCTGAGGCAGGATCATTGGTTTGTCCCTCCAGAAACAGGGCCTCTTTTTCAGGGCAGCACCGAGCATATTCTCCAGCGGCTTGATCAGTGGCAGGGGAACTGGCCGAATGAGTTCAAGCTGAAGATAGGGCGAGGTTCAATAGAAGACGACTGTGTCAGAATTAACCTGGTTCTGAAGGCATTGCCGAAGTCCGTCAATATCAAGTTGGATGCCAATCAGCAATGGACATTGGAACAAGCCATCCGAGTTGCTAACTCTATTGATGTAAAGCGAGTTGCCTTTGTTGAAGAGCCAACAGCTCATGTGGCCGAATTTTCAGAACTCTATGAGAAGACCGGGCTTCACTTTGCCCTGGATGAAACGGTTCAGAACCCGGAATACCTTCTTCATCCCATGCAGGGGTTGGCTGCCATTGTTATAAAACCAACGCTGGTGGGTGGTTTAGAGCGTTGTCGGCAGCTGGTGACAATGGGAAGAAGCCTCGGTGTCAGGACTGTTTTCAGTTCTTCTTATGAGTCATCCATTGGTTTGCACATACTCGAGCAGCTCAGCGCTCAGTGGACACCAGAGGAACAACCGGGCCTGGACACCTCCTCTGCTTTTATCGACAGTCTGACCTCTGAAATGATTATTGCCGGTCAGCCGGTATCTATTAACCCTGCTTTTGTCAGCCTGGGAGATACAGGACTGAAGAGAAGCCTGAAAGAAAGCAGTTGATGAAGACGATCTTCCCTGAATTGCAATACTGTCCATTACGTCATCGAGCCATTCATCAGTCCACCTGTACAGCGATTCAGCTGGAGGAGGGTAGTGTTACTTTTCGGTTGCTTGATGAATGGGTGGATGAGTGTTGTCGTGTATACCGGGGTAAGGGGATGAGAGCTGGTAGCCGTCTTCTGTTTATAACCAGTAAACCACTGGATACGGTGGTAGTTGCACTGGCCTGCCTTCGTTCCCAATGGGTATTCTGCCCTGTAAACCCAGCCTTTCCAGAAGAGCAAAAGTCAGGGTATCGCGAGCGGACTGGCGCCACGCTGGTGGCAGACAGCGCGGGTATCAGTTTTCACCGACCTCCTGGTCAGTTGGAAATGCACTCACGATCACAGAGTAGCCTTCAACCCATTGAGATCATTCCTGAAGCCATTTACGACCTGATTGCAACATCTGGAACGACGGGCATCCCAAAGGCGGTAGCGCACAGTTATAAAAATCATTATTTCAGTGCGTTGGGCTCAATGCATACGTTGCCATTAACCTATGGTGATACCTGGCTACTGTCCTTGCCCCTGTTTCATGTGGGGGGACTGGCTATTGCTATGCGTTGTCTGCTGGCTGGTGCCACAATGGTATTGTTTGAACGAAAACTGCCTCTGGATGAAATGCTGGCCAGAAAGCGACTGACTCATCTGTCGCTGGTGAATACCCAACTGTTCAGGCTGATCCAGTCAGGCTTGTCTCTCTATGATGTGGGAGTACGTTATATTCTGCTGGGCGGAGGTGTTGCCTCCCCCAGGCTGGTGGAGGAGGTAAAAGCACAGGGAGTCACTGTTCTGACGACTTATGGTATGACCGAGATGGCTTCTCAGATTTGTACCGGAGAACCCCTGTTTACCGGTAGTGGTGTGACTTCCGGAGCGGTATTGCCATGGCGTGAGGTTCGTCTTTCTCAGGAAGGTGAGGTTCAGGTGCGTGGAGAAACCCTGGCAAAGGGGTACTATCAAAATGGAGAAGTGACTCCATTGTCGGATGCTCGTGGATGGTTTTACACGGGTGATAAAGGACGTTGGTTTGGTGAACAGTTACAGATATGTGGCCGTATGGATAATATGTTGATCTCGGGAGGGGAGAACATTCACCCGGAAGAGATTGAGCAGGCTTTGCTGACCTTTCCTGAAATTGTCCAGGCTGTGGTCGTTTCAATGACGGATCCTGAGTATGGTAAGCGCCCTGTTGCTTATGTTCAGACTGTGGACGGTACCCTGAATGAACCATTTACAAAAGAGAGGCTGGCAGGCAAGATAGCTAAATTCAAAGTACCAGTACATATTCGTTTATTTCCTGAGCAGATAGCAGAATCAGGTATCAAGATTAATCGCCGCTTTTTTCAGGCACTTTTGGAATAATACTACGATACAGGCAGATTTCTGCCAGCAATGTACTAGACTAGGTTCAACAAACTTAGCCAGACCGAGTTGCAGGGTGCAGCTGGTTTGAATTTAGCAGTCAGACGTTGAAGTTAGAATAATATGAAAAATAATCACATTAGCTACAACGCCCCCAGTGACCTGACCTCCTATGATGAGACGCTGTCCCATAATTCCCCGGTAAGGGCTTTTCTTGCAGTAAAACTTCCTCTTGAACTTGCTGCAACACTTCATAAAAAAGCTATTCATCGAGCAGGTGAAGGTCATGTTCATGACTTGCGCTGGGTCGCCCCCCAGCAGCAGCATATTACTCTTAAGTTCCTGGGGAATAGTCATCCTCACCAACTACAGCAGTTAATCAGCAACCTTGAAAAAGATCTGGCTGATTACCATACCTTTGACAGTATGACCGGCTGTTTTCGTTTCTTTCCAAATGGGCGCAACCCTCGGGTGCTTGCCCTGGAGATGCATTCAGGACAGGAATTAAAACGTCTTGCAGATATTTGTGAGCAGTCAGCGGTACAGTCAGGCTTCAGTGCTGAAACTCGGAATTTTCGCCCTCACGTTACACTGGGGCGGTTTAAACACCAGAGGCATGTCACTCACAGTCAGTATTTTAACCTGCCCAGTTTTCGAATGACGGTTGGTGAAGTGGTATTACTGGAAAGTGAGAGTACTTCAATTGGAACGCGATATAAGCCTATTCATGCTTTCCCATTGCAGCCTCTTGCCATCAGCGCGTGATCACCTTTGATGCAGCTGCGTGACGTACTTCTCTATGTACACTCAGGTAAAAAGACGTCGATAAGAAAACAAGATAATCGTCCATATCGAACGTCCAGAAACCTGGATTTCTCAAAACTGGTTCAGCCAGTGTTTGAGGATAATCCCGGGTTAGTCGATCTATACTACGAGGCTTGGAAACTATCCTGGGAGCATGTTCTTGAAAGGGAAGGGACCCCTTCCCGGTGTTATCTTGATGAAGCCTTTTCTCTCCATACCATCTGGATTTGGGATAGCTGCTTTATGTCGATGTTTGCACGCTATGCCAGTCAGCAATTTCCAGTAGAAGGTACGCTGGACAATTGCTATCAGATTCTTCATGAGCAACAGCCAAGTGCTATCAATATACAACATCCTGATAATCCGCCGTTATTTGCCTGGGTTGAATGGCAGCTTTATCAAATAACCGGAAATAAAGAGAGACTCCATAAGCTGATACTGGATAAAGCCTGGCTTCAGAAACACTACCGGTTTATTGAGAATTCCAGACGGTGGAGTGTAGTGAGAGGCGCCAATGTACGGATGTCTATCCATAAAGAAAACTATGGTTATCTCTGGCATGGAACTCCCAGTGGAATGGATAACACTCCCAGGGGACGAAACCGTTACCATGACATTTACTGGCTGGATCTGTTGGCGATGCAGGTACTCTCTGCACAATACATCAGCAGAATGGCTAAGGAACTTTCAGAAGATCAATTGGCCGCTGAATATAAAATCCTGGCAGAAGAGGGGACTGAACTGCTGAACAGGTATTACTGGGATGATGAAGATGGCCTTTACTATGACATCTCCCGCAAGAACCCCCGGCAACAATGTAAGGTGAAAACTCCCGCCAGTTTCTGGCCTATGCTGGCCGGTGCCTGTCGTTCAGATCAGGCACTAAAAATGGCATCTCACCTTGAGAGTGATGGTATCTTTGGAGGCCGTTTCCCATGGCCCTCTGTAAGTCGGGATGACCCGGATTATCATGCCAGCGGACATTACTGGAAAGGGGGAATCTGGCTGCCTCTGGCTTATATGGGGACTCAGGCGTTAAAGCAGTACGGATTTCATGATATTGCTGACACCACTGCTGAACGGCTGCTTAATAACATGTATCAGACATGGCAGCAGTTTGAACCACACAGTATCTGGGAAGCTTATGCACCAGAAGCTCACAGGCCGGCAACCACTGAGCATCCTAGAAAAGAGCAACTGGTCCGGCCTGACTTCTGTGGCTGGTCAGCGCTGGGGCCCATTAACATGCTGATTGAAAGCGTGCTGGGTTTTGAAAACATTTCTGCACCCGAGCGAACAATTCATTGGAGAATTTATCAACAATGCCGGCATGGTCTCAACAACTTGAGCTTTGGTGATACTGTTACCTCGCTTCTCTATACCCATAAACCTGCTCCTGAAATTTCTGTAACCAGCAATAAGCCATATACACTCAAAGTCTTTTACAGGGGAGAGCAGCGAGATTTCAAAATCACCCGTGGTTTTCAGCATATTCGGCTGTCAGAAAATGAGTCAAACAGGGT
The DNA here is from genome assembly GCF_001647025.1 of Endozoicomonas atrinae. Classification (GTDB taxonomy): domain Bacteria; phylum Pseudomonadota; class Gammaproteobacteria; order Pseudomonadales; family Endozoicomonadaceae; genus Endozoicomonas; species Endozoicomonas atrinae. The sequence continues at coordinate 6,396 of NZ_LUKQ02000085.1, read as the reverse complement.
GAATAGGCTGCCTTAATGGTTCAGCCATAAAAGTACTTTTTACTATTGACGTATGTGTTGATAAGTATCAAGTTGGTTTTTTGTTCAGCGTGCTATGCTGCGGGAAAAACTACTGGATAATTCTATGGAATTGGTGTGTCCTGCCGGTAATCTTCCTTCCCTTAAAGCTGCTGTCGATAATGGTGCTGATGCCGTGTACATCGGCTTCCGGGATGAAACCAATGCCCGGCATTTTGCTGGTCTGAACTTTTCCGATCAGCGGGCAATGAAGGCGCTGGATTACGTTCATAAAAACCCCCGTGGAAAAAAGGTACGACTGTTTGTTGCAGTCAACACCTATGCTCAGGCGACCAACTGGAGCCGCTGGAAAAAAGCAGTGGATATGTGTGCCGACTTCGGTGTTGACGCTCTGATCGCTGCAGATATTAGCGTGTTGGACTACGCCAGCAAGCGGTATCCGGATCTGAATCTTCATCTTTCTGTTCAGGCTTCTGCCACCAATCAAGCCAGCCTGTCGTTTTATCATGACCATTTTGGTATCAAACGTGCCGTACTACCTAGAGTGCTGTCGTTAAAACAGGTTGAGCGACTGGCCCAGAAAAGCCCGGTGGAACTCGAGGTATTTGCCTTTGGCAGTCTTTGCATCATGGCGGAAGGGCGCTGCATTCTCTCTTCCTATGTCACAGGTGAATCACCCAATACTGCAGGTGCATGCTCTCCTGCATCTGCTGTGCGCTGGCAGACAACAGCCAATGGTATGGAAACTCGACTGGGAGGTCTGTTAATTGACCGTTTTGATAACAATGAGCAGGCCGGTTACCCAACCCTTTGCAAGGGGCGCTTTAGGGTGAATGATACAGTCAGTCATGCCATTGAAGAACCTACCAGCCTGAACACACTGGATCTGATTCCTCAGCTTCATCAGGCAGGTATCAGTGCCGTTAAAATTGAGGGCCGCCAGCGAAGCCCGGCCTATGTGGCAGAAGTAGTGAGAATCTGGCGGGAAGCACTGGATCATTACCAGGAAAATCCAGGCAGCTTTATGACCAATGAACGCTGGATGAGTGGTCTTTCTCGTCTATCTGAAGGTAGCCAGACAACACTGGGTGCTTATAACCGTCCCTGGCAGTAACTATATTGTTGTCGGTAGCTTGTGCTCTGATTGGACTTTTTGAATCACAAAGACACGAAGTCACAAAGGTTTAAAAGTCTTCTTTGTGCCTTCGTGTCTTTGTGGTGAACAGATCGCGCTTCCGAGTAATTCCCGGAGCGGATATGGAAAAAACTATGCAAATTACCCTTGGCCCATTACTGTTCTTCTGGCCGAAAAACGAAGTTATTTCATTTTATGAAAAGGTTGCTGAGTCATCTATTGATCGAGTCTACCTGGGAGAAGTCGTCTGCTCTAAAAGACGGGAGCTGAAGCTGGGTGACTGGCTAACCATTGCGAAATTATTGCAGGCAAAAGGGAAGGAAGCCATTTTATCGACACTGACACTGATTGAAGCCGAATCTGAACTGGCTCAGGTCAGTAAGGTCTGTGAGAACGGTGATTTTTCTGTAGAAGCCAATGATATGGCGGCGGTTCATTACCTTTCCAAAGTGGGTATCCCTTTTATTACTGGTCCTTCTGTTAACCTCTACAGCGCTGAAGCCCTTCAAGTCCTGCATCGAACAGGCTTGAAGCGCTGGGTACTTCCGGTTGAACTCTCCTTTGATCATCTGAAGATGATCATGAACCGCCTGAAAGAGCTGGGTATTCATGACCTGGAAACAGAAGTGTTCAGCTATGGTTATCTGCCACTGGCATACTCTGCCCGGTGTTTTACAGCACGTACTCATGAGCTGAGCAAAGACAGCTGCGAGTTCAGCTGCATCAAGTCATCCGCAGGTATTCCCCTGGCTACCCAGGAGGGCGATGCACTGTTCACCATTAATGGCATCCAGACACTTTCTGGCAGTTGCCACAATATCATGGATCAGTGGCAGGCAATGGAGAGTATTGGTGTAAAAGCTATGCGTCTTTCCGGGCACTCGGAGGATGTTTTGAAAACTGCTAAGGATCTGGCATTGGCCATTGGTGCCATGGAAAAAGGCTATAGTGGGAAAGGTGAACTGGAATGTAATGGTTACTGGCTTGGGAAGGAGGGAATTAAGAAGGCATATTGAAAAAGTCTTATTAAGACAAGAGTGAATGATATAGGTCAGCATACTGTTTTACCATTTGGTCAGCAGTAAACAGCGTTTCATAACGAGCTCTGGCGTTTCTACCGAGCTGGAAAGCCAGGGCTGGACTGTTCCAAAGCCTGGTCATTGCTTCTCTAAGGGCGATTGGATCAGATGGAGGTACAACCAGTCCTGTCTCGTTGTGAATATTAATATAAGTTGTACCAGTACCAATTTCACTGGAGATAAGTGGTTTTCCATACATTGCTCCTTCTACCAGTGTAATACCAAAGGCTTCAGAGCGAAGATGGGATGGAAAGACAACACAATAACAAAGTTTCAACAGGACACACTTATCTTCATTGGGCAGGGCACCGAGAAAGTGGATATTTTTAAGGTTCAAACTTTCAGCTTGGCTCTTAAGGTCTTTTTCAAGAGCTCCAACACCCACTAATACTACTGGAAAATCAGTGTATTTCATTGCTTCTAAAAGTATATGGAGACCCTTGTAATAGCGGAAAGCTCCGATAAAAAGAAAGAAACGTGAACCAATTTTTCTTTTCCATTTAGACAAAAGCTCTGTAGAGTGAGAAGTGCAACTGCAGTCATTGATACCAATAGGTATAATATCAACTTTACTCTTCAGTTTATCTAAAACACTGCTGGTTTTTAGATAATTGGAAGACGTGGCAACAACCCTGTTCACATTATTGAGGAATAAAAACATTAGAGGTTTGTAAAATTGATAAAGATGTTTTTGCTTAATGATGTCTGAATGATAGGTAACTACAGTTGGCTTCTTAATTCTCGTCAGGAAATGCACAGCATCCATAAAAGGCCATGGGAAGTGGTAATGGACAATGTCAGCAGAAGAGGCCAGTTCTGAAAAATCCTTGAAAACGGATAGCGAGAACCCGGTGGATGCTAGATAGATATCAAGATTGGATCTATGGGTAATATGATTGTTTATTTTTTCATTTCTATTCGACCCCCTATTACTCAAAAAAAGTACTTCAGAATGAATGCCATGCTTAAATCCATCTTCTGATATCTGGTAAATAACATTTTCCACTCCTCCATAATTGTCAGGGAAGTAGGTTTTGGAAAAGTGCAGAACGTTCATTATAAAAAATGGTATAGGTATTAACTAAAGAAATGCGGAAATTTTTCAGGTATCTCTATTTGAGCTCTTGCATATGAATCAGGAGTTCCTATATCAATAAAATATCTGTTCTCAATAACGATTCTAAATTTTTCATTTCTGGCAATTTTGGCGAAAAAATCATGTTCTAAAGAGAATGGAGTGTTTACTGGATAATTATTAAAAATATTCGTTGGAAAAATATAGACTCCAGCACTGATTGTACCTGCCCCAGAAATTCCTTTCTCTGAAAATCTTGTCACTATACTTTCTTTGTGGTCTATTCGCCCATACCTTGAAGTATCATCAATATCTATCCCACATATAATAGGGTCATTAGATTCTTTAAGAGGGTACGATATACTATTAAGATTAAAGTCCAGAAAACTATCCCCATTCATAACGAGCACCTGAGGTTCTTTGGCTTTAGTCATTGCAAGCCTGATCGCTCCTCCCGTATCCAGTTTTTTATGCTCGGTTATAAAAGAAATGTTAATTTTTGATGTTTTTTTTGAAAAGTGATCGTAGATAAGGTCAGAATGGTATCCTAGGGATAAGATAATATGATTAAACCCCTCATCGAGAAGCTTTTCTATGAGTATCTCCATAAACGGTTTCCCAGATATGAGAGCCATTGGTTTCGGCTTTATTCCAATTGTTGACTTCAAGCGTGTGCCTAAACCACCAGCAAGAATGATGGCCTCATTTATCATTTTTGAACTCTCTCGCAAAAATTTCATCCTCAACAGCACCACATAATATATGCCCTAAAATCAGGTGACCTTCCTGAATATTAGCAGTGATTTTATGAGGTATACGCAGGCATATGTTACATAGGCTAGCCATTGTTTCACTTTCTTCTTTTGTTCCCGTAAGACCAATCGAGAATATTTCTCTCTGATTTGCCGTATGAAGAGCATTCAATATATTAGGAGATGTACCAGATGTTGAGTATGCAATGAGGATATCATTTTTCATACCAACGGCTTCTATTTGCCTTGAGAAAATGTATTCAAAGCCATAGTCATTACCAATGGCGGTTAGTGCAGAGGTGTCTGTTGTTAAGGCTATAGAAGGTAGACCGGGGCGATTAAAATTGAATCGGGAGACAAATTCAGCAGACATGTGCTGAGCATCAGCAGCACTGCCGCCATTTCCTGCAAACATTAATTTTCCATTATTATTAAAGCATTTTATTACTGAGTTTATAGACTGGTTAAGATTGTCAATAAGAATCAAGTCTTTACGAATACTATCGATAAGTAAGTAAGATTGATTCAGGCTGTTTTCAATAAAATTACTAATCATTATGAACTGTCCAACATTGAGAACCCTCATGTGAGAATTGACAATTACTTGTCCAGCCACCACTTTTTTTCAGAATACTGATGACATCATCTTTTTTTTCGGGTTTAACAAATAGCATCATAAAACCACCACCGCCAGCACCGGATATTTTACCTCCAAGTGCACCTGCGCTCATTGCTGATTGAAATACAGAGTCGATTTCAGGGTTAGATATGGATTCAGCAGTTCTCTTTTTGCTCTCCCAGCTCAGGTTAAGGTTTTCTATAAATGAATCAAAATCTCCTTTTAGAAGGGCTTCTTTCATAGTCAAGGCTGCTTCTTTAATACTATGCATAGCTTCTATTGATTGAGAAACGCCGCTTTGTATTTTTTCAACCTGTTGGTCAATAATCGAACCACTTAATCTTGATCTTCCTGTGTAGTAAAGAATGAGAGAAGCTTCTAACTCGCATATGATCCAGTTTTTAATTCGTAATGGATTAACAAGTACACGATCTTCAGAATAAAATTCCATGAAATTGAATCCACCGAACGTGGCAGAATATTGGTCTTGTCTGCCTCCGTGAAGGTTGCAATCATTTCTTTCTATTTGATAGGCAAGATAAGCTATTTGATAGTCATCCATGCCGACATTAAAATATTCATCAAAACATTTTATCATTGCAACTACTAATGTGGATGAAGCACCTAAGCCTGAGCCTACAGGGGCATCACAAGAAGTTGTGATCTTAATATATGTCGGCTTATTGTTATTAAAGTCAGAAACCATGCGGTTATAAACAGCCTTGTGCAAGTCAAGCATTCCATCAAGTTCAAATGGGTATAGTTCATAATTGATAGATATATCAATATTACGGTCGGTAGCTACAATGTTAATTTTAGGCTCTTTAATATCTTCGATTGTGCAGTATGCATAACGCTCAATGGTAGCATTAAGAATATAGCCTGTATGTACATCCGCATAAGGGCTGACATCTGTTCCTCCCCCCGCGATGCCTAAGCGGAGTGGGGCTCTGGATCTTACAACTCGAGTCATCTTGAAATTACCTAAAATATAAGGCTTATATAATACGTTTGGTGAACAATTTCACTTAATAAAAAGGGGGATGGAATGAAAGGTTTAAATTGAGTCAGTGTTGTCAAGGTATGCTGATAGGCAACAACATAGAAAGTAGTCTAGCAGTGTTCAGGGCTCTGTCGATGTTGACAGTACCAGTCCCATGTTTCTTCAAGCCCCTGACGCAAAGTCCATTTTGGAGCAAAGTCTGTGTCTTTTAGCTTAGAAAGGTCATAGCTTCTGTAGTCTTGGCCATTAGGCTTATCAGGGTTCCATTGATAAGAATTCTCCATGTCTGCGATATCTGCTATTTCAGAGACTATCTCCTTGATAGAGTATACTTGGCCGCTGCCAATATTAACCGGACCAGATAGGTTTTGCATGATTTCCAGTGCGGCACTGGCAGCATCCTTAACATAAAGAAAGTCCCTCTGTGCAGTACCATCACCCCAAACATCAACGACATCGCCAGTTAACTTAGCATCATAAAACTTCTTAATCAGTGATGACAGCAATTTTTCGATCAGTATGTTCAAATTTAAATGGTAGATCAAAAATTAGTCTGTATATAGCATCTACATCAGGGTCACCATCTACTGTCATCACCGGCGTAAAAAGTCCTCAAAACACCAGTCCAAAATGACCTGTCGTTAAGTATAGCTTTTTGGGGTGGTCTGCAAGTCTGATAGTTCCAGAAAGTTAAATATTTTACTAAGCTGACTCT
>NZ_LUKQ02000832.1 GCF_001647025.1 Endozoicomonas atrinae | reverse complement strand
GTGGACCTCACCGATGTCCAGACCGTCAGTGTCACCTCCGACACCAGCGGCTATCTCGGCACCTTTACCCCAACGGTCAACAACAACACCACCAGTGACGGCACCGGGCAGGTGGACTGGACCTTCAGTGTCCCCGATGCCGATATTGATGACCTGGCCGCGGGTCAGGTGCTGACCCAGACCTACACGGTGACGGTCAACGATGGCAACGGCGGCACCGTGGACCAGCAGGTGACGGTGACCATCACCGGCACCAATGATGTACCGACCATTACTGCAGCCACCGATGTCACCGGCGCGGTGACCGAGATTGTGGATGGCGGCACCGGTGAAAACA
>NZ_LUKQ02000831.1 GCF_001647025.1 Endozoicomonas atrinae | reverse complement strand
GCGTTGTCGCTGCCAATCTGAGGCGTCTGCTGCACCGGTCCAGCCTGCCAGCCCGGTGGCCACTGGGACGGGTCTATGGTCAGCTCCGGTTCAGTCTGCGTCTGCGGTTGTTCTTCCTGCGGCTGCGTTCCCCCCAACTCATGGAGCTGGCTCTCCAGTCCGGCAATGGCCAGCGAGTTCTGCCGCAGTTGCTCCGCCAGCATGGTCTGGTCGGCGTGAGGTTCCTGCATCTGGTCTTGCAGGGTCTGGTGCTGGCTCATCAGGTCGTTGAGCCTCTGCTGCTTCTCCCTGATGTCGTCCATATTGCGGGTTCGACCGGCAGCGCCCACCAGTCCAC
>NZ_LUKQ02000830.1 GCF_001647025.1 Endozoicomonas atrinae | reverse complement strand
GGAAGTGCTTTTGACAACAAGAGCACTGATCCAGAGTAAGGGGCGCTGGGAACAACTTTGGTCTGAGTTCATGACTGGAAAGGTTGAAGCTAACCTATGAGTCAGTTATCAAATTGAGAGAGCACCCCTACAGCATCACTTAAGACTGTATTGTAAATACGCTCAAGACAGTCAATCATCGATTCCGTAAATTTTAGAGAGTGTACATAGGCCAGGGCTTACGCACGAGGATAATCATTCGCATTTGAGCCACTATCCTCACCGAATATATACATATTCAGCAGCCCTGCCAGATAGCCATTATTCCAACCAGCCCTCTTGCGCTTACGCTTCATGCTT
>NZ_LUKQ02000829.1 GCF_001647025.1 Endozoicomonas atrinae | reverse complement strand
TGGTAAAGCGACCCATATTGGCAGGTTTTTCCCATTTAAGTGAATCAGTGCTTTGAGAGGGCGCTTTATGCGCCCTTTTAAAGCGCTGTTCATAAACGCACAGACATTTGAATAACCGCTAAAGCCGTCTAATACCAATTGAATTTTCTAACTACTGTATAACTGCCCAATCACGGGAGCACAGACTGAACAGTCGACCAGCTTCGCTGCAAAGGTTATTCCAAGCTTCACAGCAACAATCTACAATATTTTCATAACCTGAAAATGCTTTGTTTGATAAGTCATGCTCCCGCATCCACTCCCATAGCCTTTCTGAGCTGTTTAACTCCGGTGCGAATGGT
>NZ_LUKQ02000828.1 GCF_001647025.1 Endozoicomonas atrinae | reverse complement strand
GGTGCCGGTGGTCACCGTGTCAGGTGTGCCACTGCCGGTACTGGTGGTGCCGGATCCCGTGACCGGATTTTCCCCGGTGCCGGTGGTCACCGTGTCAGGTGTGCCGCTGCCAGTACTGGTGGTGCCGATGACCGGGCTTTCCCCGGTGCCGGTAGTCACCGTGTCAGGTGTGCCACTGCCGGTACTGGTGGTGCCGGATCCCGTGACCGGGCTTTCCCCGGTGCCGGTGGTCACCGTGTCAGGTGTGCCACTGCCGGTACTGGTGGTGCCGGATCCCGTGACCGGATTTTCCCCGGTGCCGGTGGTCACCGTGTCAGGTGTGCCGCTGCCAGTACTGGTGGTGCCG
>NZ_LUKQ02000827.1 GCF_001647025.1 Endozoicomonas atrinae | reverse complement strand
TGAGCGCGTTGGCATTGATCAGGTAGTCCTTGATCAACCGCTTCATTTTCATAGCGGCTTCGTTGGCGCGTTCCAGTGCTTCGGCCATCAGTGCCCGTTCCATCTCATCGTTCCGTTCCTGGATGAGTTGGTTACGGGTATGGGGATCAATGGGATAGGGGAGCAGTTCCTGAATGGCCATCATGCGGATCTGTCGTTTAATCGACGCCGGAATGTCGGCCATCGGGCTGGGCACAATATCCCAGAAACTGTCCACGTTTTGAAACAGCAGATCCACCAGTCGAGAATAAGCGGCATTGACCTTGGTGGCGGTGATCTTGATAAACACCCGGCTTAACGCCTGCTG
>NZ_LUKQ02000826.1 GCF_001647025.1 Endozoicomonas atrinae | reverse complement strand
TGAACCTGAGCCATTGGGAACACGGTGTTAATCGCTTCCGGGAATCCGGTAAGCCCATCAACACAGGCAACGAAGACATCTTCAACTCCACGGTTCTTAAGCTCTGTCAGCACAGAAAGCCAGAATTTGGCACCTTCTGTTTCGGCAAGCCAAAGACCCAAAAGTTCCTTATGGCCTTCAGTGTTCACGCCAAGAGCAACATACACGGTTTTACGAATAATACCAATCGTAATTTCTAAATCCTTAACCTGAATCCAGCTATGCTCAGGCATCATTACCAAGCATTTTATCTGGAACAGATGTCTCGTCGACCACAGCTACCCGAAGGTTTTGGGCATGTTGATTT
>NZ_LUKQ02000825.1 GCF_001647025.1 Endozoicomonas atrinae | reverse complement strand
GAACCTTATTTCCGAAGATTAAAAAAACGGAAAGCGTATAGTTGTGTGATTTTGAAGATTTAAGTTGGACTTACCATCATGCTAGTAATTTGAGATAGCTTCTTACAAAGTCGCACATCGCGTAGCTTCATAACTGCCAGATGATTAAAGCTACCATTAGACGCCTGAATATTTAACATGCATTACATCTATTTTTATTTTCATTACAGCTTAGGGGAAACCTATTGTCATCACCGGCGTAAAAAGTCCTCAAAACACCAGTCCAAAATGACCTGTCGTTAAGTATAGCTTTTTGGGGTGGTCTGCAAGTCTGATAGTTCCAGAAAGTTAAATATTTTACTAAGCTGAC
>NZ_LUKQ02000824.1 GCF_001647025.1 Endozoicomonas atrinae | reverse complement strand
GCAAGTTCCAAAAAGATATTCTCAATTATCACTACCACCAGAAAGCGTCTTGGTATCTGGACGGGTGTCGGGCGCTGGGTCTGCCTGCGAATGGCTTTGCATGGCTGGCTATCGAAAAAGAGCAGCCTTACGCCATCGGGCTGTATATGGCCAGCGATGAAATGCTGCAGCTGGGTCGCTCTGAAATGCGCCTGATGCTGAATCAATTTGCTGAATGCCAGCGTTCTGGAATCTGGCCGGGCTATCCCGACGAATTCTGCACCATCGAGTTGCCTGAATGGGCACGAGCCGCTTAATCGTCTGCCTGAATAAGGAGTTCTGTTATGGCAGGGAATGCTAAAAAAACACCGG
>NZ_LUKQ02000823.1 GCF_001647025.1 Endozoicomonas atrinae | reverse complement strand
TGGACCTGACCGGATGGACGCTGCTCTTCACCCTGAAGTTTCACCGGATGCAGCCGGATGACGAGGCCGTGCTGCAAAAACGGATGACCGTATCCGGCACGACGGCGGTGATGTACCTGGCACCGGAGGAGACTAATGAGCTGACTCCCTACCGTTATGAGTTTGATGTTCAGGTCACCACGCCGGATGGTCAGGCGGTATCCACGGTGGCCATTGGAACGGTTGTCGTTCAGGCAGGCGTCACCCACGCATTGAGATAGGAGCCCGCGATGGCCAACGAGACGACGGTGGTCGCCACCCTTGGTAACGGCGTGGCCGTGGTGGCTGCCCAGCAGCAGAGCATTGCCGAAGACC
>NZ_LUKQ02000084.1 GCF_001647025.1 Endozoicomonas atrinae | reverse complement strand
CAGTTATAACGGACACTCTGCGGGATAACGTAGATTGGCTTCTCTTCAGGAGAGCTGCCATCGGTAAACTGAAGCTCACACCAGCCTGTGGTTACGTCGATTTTTCCGACCACTTCTGCGGTATTGAGCTCGCCGTTAAAATCCGCCGTTGCCGTGATAATGTCCCCGTTATCCACCCGCACCGCCGTTAGCTGCAAGCTGCCCTGACGGATCGGAGCGCCGGGCGTTCGGAAGGCGACCGCATCGATCTTAAAGCCAACGCCGATAGTGGCCGCTGCCTGAATGGTGGCGGTGCTGACCGATCCCTCTGGATAGCTGGCCAAAGTTGCCATGCCTCCGCTGTAGTCAATCCTGCCCACCTGAACCCCGGCATTGGTTTCAGTGCTCAGGTTTTTATAGAGAGAACCGTCCCGATCAAAGTAGGTTTCACCGTTCCATTCAAAGATCACGCTGCCGGGGAGCAGAACGGTATTGTCCATCAAGGGCAACAGATCAATAGTCAATTCTGGTGAGGTAATGTTCTCGTTGTAAGGCGCATGAGCGAGGTTGCTCGCCTGTGCAATGGCGGTAATGGTGCTGCCGTTGAAGGTTTGAGTTTTGGCGGTGTTGGTCACGTCCAGCTTTCGAACGTAGCCATTAAACGTCTGCTTGATGACGTATTCAGGATAGGTGTACTGCTCCAATGCCAGAATGGTAAACGCCCCGGTCTGGTAATCAATGCTGCCATTGACTCCCCGCCAACCACCCGTTGTATCGTCGCTGATCTGTTTAGCCACGTTCCGGGTGGTTTCATAGGTAGTCCAGTCATCCTCGTTTCTGGTTTCACTCGGCACATTGGACAGCTGCTCGACCAGAAATTGCAGCTGGATAGAACCTGGGAGCAGTGGAGCACCGGGAATCGTGCCACTCATTACGCCCTGACCATCCACCGAGACAATCACCTCGCCACCGGCACTGGTGCCTTCCTCATAGGTCAGTTGAATCTCGGTGCCGCTGTCGGGCAGAAAATCCAGCTTAAAGCTCAGCTCGCCGGGTGCGTAATGAATGGCACCGTTACCATCGCCAGTCAGCAGGCCGTTGCCCTGATCGGTCAGGGTTTTATTCTCGCCGGAGGAAACATACGTCACCGTCATCGAGCCGGGTTTGATGCCGGGTTTCTCGACGGTATGGCGAAAGGTCATATCATCCACCGGCACCGAGCCGGTTCGGATCGTAACCTCATCATCATTCTGCGCCACATAGCTAAAGACGATGGCACTGTCAGGATCGGGCAGCGCATCAAGAGTAATTGCCGCAGACCCCGTTGCAAAGATAATGATTCCGGTTCCCGAGCCGGTCATCTGGCCTGCGCCAGTATCCCGAATGTCCTGCCATTTACCGAGAGCGATATAGCTGACCACCAAGGTTCCCGGCCTTGGCTTGGCCTCTGCCATATTCAGGGTGTAGTTAAAGCCCCGGTTCTGGTTGGTGATCGGGATAGCCCCACTGATCGCAGCCCCGGTAATCGCCACGGCAGGCTGATAGGTAGCGTTGGCAGTGGCCGTGGTATAGCTGCTCGCTCGCCAGACATTAATCTCCCCGAGGTCATAGTCCACGGTCAATTTACTGAAGTTATTGGTCCCGCTTTTATGGAGCAGATGACCCGCACCGTCATCTTCAAAGGTGCCACCATCGAGCGACACGGAGAGGGTTTTAGGTAATATGCCACGCTGCACATAGGTTCGGCTCTGGTTGCCGGTAATATGCACAAAACGACAGCTGACCGAACGGGTAGTGTCAGCCGTGGCCACCATGGTTTTGCCGGTATAGCCACCGTATTGATCGAGCAACGGGCTTTCGACCTTGGCACTCGGCACCAGTGGTGCATAAACGCTCTCGGCCTTAACCGTGAGGTCGCCAGCGGTCACATTGGCACTCAATAGCTGAATGCCATAGTAACGGCTTGTGTCGGCTATCTGTGTGCCATAAATGGTGCTGGTTTCTTCCTCCGGTTCTCCGGGGACAGGCTGCGCTCCAACAAAGGTTGTCACCAGTGGGGCACTAATCTCCATTTCCACCTTACGCCGGTTAAAGTCCACATACTCCGAACCGTTGTGATAGGTAAACGTGACCACCGAATGGTCAACAGACGTAATACGGATAAACTGGCTCGTTAGCCCATCGGGAGTGGTGAGCTTATAGACTTCACCAATTTCAGGGACAGACCATTGCTCACGCTGATAGCCAACAATGGAACGCTGACCTTGCAGCTGATCGCCCACCAACTCCCAAGATGCCCTAATACCGGGAACAACATAGCTTTCTATTCTGTCTCTGGCATCCAAACGCTCATCGGTCTGACTGTCGGTATTGAACAGCAAAACACTGACATTCTTATCCTTGGGAGGCTCGGTCAATATCAAATGACTGCCGAGGTAAATGTCATTGTTATCGGTGCTGATCCCGATAAACGCCTTTCGTAGAGCCACATCACCAATGGTTCGGTCGATCCGGGAAATATCCTGAAAGAGATTATTGACGTTGCCATCAATGACCTCGTTCCCAGTGACCCGACCGCCACCGTCTTCCTCATCGGTGAGGCGCTGGCTTTCGAAGAGTTTTACATCGCTATTAGTAATAGCCATAGCAAATCCTTATGCTTGGTTGATATTTATCAAATAAAATTATGGAAATATTTTTCAGGAAGGTTTTTTTATAAAAAAATGAACATCGAACGATGTTGGAAAAAAAGAAGAGCCTAAAATATGTTGGTGAAATCGGTAAACATTTGATCACTAGAGCCATCAATTAAATAGCTTTCTACGTCCTCAACCGAAATTCCACCTTGATTATCATGAGTTAATTTTACATTAATGCCTTTGTAATTACTGATTAAACGATCAGTAAATTCGTCATCTGTTTTTACCCACTTCCACACTTGGGAACGATCACTCCCACAGGCTTTTGTGACAGTTAGATCCGATGAGTCTAAACACTCTCCAGGCAGTAAGACACTCATGTAGTTTTGATTACTATCATAAATAAATGATTGCCCTGAATTTTCATCATTACATATTGCAGTAATAATATTTTTATTTTCTTTAACTTCAATACAACGATTATTATGAATACCTCCAAGTTGCAACTTTACTGGAAATCCACCAGTGAATATTGCGTCATCCCAATTAACAGTAAACGGGTGGACTGCAGTCACACGTTTAGGCTGAATGTCATAACCTTGAAACGAATTGTGAGCACCAACTACATAGTAATGTTGATAAACACGGTTATACAGCGGTTTAAGGCCTACGGTAGCAGTTAAGACGAAGTCCGTATCACCTGTTGCTGTTGGATCAGCTCCAAAAAGTACATCAAAATTTGGAACAAAACCAGCGTAACCAATGGCATTAATTCTTTGGTGATCTACTGGGTAACCGTAATCCCAAACAGGACCTGTATGTTTGTTCTGAACAGACTCGGACGTTGCATATTGCTCGCGATCCCATTTAAACTTTATCCTTTGGGCACTTTCAGGAATACGTAATATCCTATAATCTGCAGTATTAAAGGTTAAAGTATTTTCAACAGTATAAGAGGCTGAAACATCAGCCCCAACGGATAAGCCATCTTTCAAGCTATAGTCCGCCTTTGCTGTGGCTCCAATGGTAAAACCAGATGTTTCAGTATTGCTGTAGTTTGTATTCAGGTTGTTTGATGGAAATGTTCCTGTAATTGCCGCCTTATCATTAGAGGCTGTTAATGCAAACTCATAATATTGTGCTATTGCTGGAGAAAAGTACTCTACTTCCCAACCGTCAATTACAGTGTAACCAGCGGTGTTTTTGTACCACCAGCTGTATGGTTCATTATTCAATTTAATTCCCGCACCTGCTGATTTATCGTCTAGAGTTATCCTGACCAACTTTTGATCAGGTGCTGCACCCTCAGAAGAGAGAACTGACCTAGATCGCATATAGTTAATTTTGTAGCGAAGGCTGATATGTGCATTATTCGCACACCCTGAAGTATTCCCTCTTGACCATACTGTACTTTTTGGAAAAGAGCATTCTTGAGAGGTTATTGGATATTCTAAGTTAATATAATATGATTTGATAGGTATATTAGCCGCAGTGGCTGAAGCTAAAGAACGTGCAGAATGATCTGGTAGCTGATTCTTAAAGGGTTGAAGGTCTTCATGGAATGCTTCCATTTTTTCTACAATGGGTGATTGCTCAGAATCAAAGGGTGAGAACTGGATCACCCCGTCAAATTGATCTACAAGCAAAAACTGATTATTACGAAAACCGACACCAAATAACTTTTTAAAAAAATCCTCGGCATAATTGGCTTCCTGCTCATTACCACTATTAGTTATTTCACTGAAATCAAAAAGGTATTTTTTGTTATTATGAATATTATTCATAACCAAAGGCATTGAAATATCGTATATATTTTCAGGGTATGAGCGGTTTTTATTCTCTAGCCACTCCTTTACATTGACATAAATTACCTTACTATCATCAGTCAGATTGTTCAGTACCTGCATTCCCAAGGGAGTTTGCATCCCTATCGACGTACTGGAGAAAGCCCATGAGTTTACGAGCACCAATAAAAATGCAAATACTCTTACCATATATTGCTTTGTAAGCATATATTTTCTCCTTGACTCATATACAACTGCTCAAAAAAGCTCGACCAAAAAATACCACTTTTGCGAAGCTTCTTTGGTAGTTGCGTTGAAAGACCTAACTAAAAGTTATAGTTAGCCAATTAGTCAATCAATCTAAAGGGATTATTCTCACAAATTAAAGAAGTAGTGTATTGAGAATACATCAAGCTTAATAAACGACATCAAATCTCTATTATAGATATCGAATTAAAATACATCATTTTTTTGAGTTTAGGTTTTCAATCAAGACCTGAGTGAACGGTCAACAAGCGAAGGGTCAGAAGGTATTGATCGCTGTCTTCTGGATAGGCGAATGGTAAAACCTGCTGTGCCTCTACAGGAGCACCGTTAGACCGATCAAAGATAACGGAGAACTGTCGACTATCCGGGAGCATTAGAGTCATGGTTTTATTAGCCGCTTTGGAGAGAGCAAACAGGTTCTTGACCGTCAGCCGGGAAACCCAACCGGCCTCGCCATTGCCAGAGAGAATGATTGACCTGCCATGTAGTAGTTGCCCTTCCTGAACCAGCAAAGCACCGGTCAGGCTCCGCTCGGTGCTTTGCTCGACGGGGTTCCATTCAAATTCATTGATCCAGAGCAGATCATCCGGGAGGGTTATGGTATCCAGTATCATCAGACCGTCCTCATGCCTGCGTTTTTCAGGGCTTCCAGCAGTTTGGTTTCATCCGTTGAATCAATGCCGACATTGACCGCACCACCGGGATATTCCAGCCGGATAATTTTCTGCGGAGCCGGTTGTGTGGTTCGGGTGGTTGGTGCTGACGTACTCACCTGGCTCTCTCGGAGGGCTTGGGCTTTTTCATTGTTGGCCTGCCGGATACGTTCGTTGTAAATCTGCTCACTGATCCGCAGGGCAGAGGTGATATTCTTGATCGCCTCCTGATCCCCTTTGGCAACGGCCTCGGCCTGCTGTACCTTCAGATCGTCACGCTGCGTTTGATAACGACGTTGCTCAATATCCGACTGCCTGCCCTGTAGTTCATCCAGTTCATCTTGCAGACTGTTCAGAGTATTACGAGAACTCTCCCCAAGGCTGGCCATGTTTTGCTCTGCCGAGCGAATGGCATTGTTGAGGCGGTCTAAATCCTGATTGTTCAGGAGGTTCATCGTGTCAGCGGCTCGCTCGCCCTGATGGAGAAAGCTTTTCGCCGTGGAGCCACCGAGCTCATAACTCTCTAACAGTTCTTCGAGAGCGATCTTCTGCTCTAAGTACTGGCTTTTGACATAGGCAGCATTTTTCGCAGTCTCATTCATCCAGCTACTTATGCCGGTGACATCGAAGGTATAAGAGTGCTGTAGCTTGTTAAGTTCTTCTCTCGTTTCTTCGAGCTGACTTTTTAGTTCGGCAATGCTGCTGATCGCCTGCTCGGTGTTGACGTTGCCCACGCCATTCATCGCCACAAAGGCATCGTGCGCCGCACCACTCATCCCCTGTAGTTCTTCGGTCAGGGTGTTGTAATGACCTGCCATTGCACCGGCAATGGAAGTGGCATCATTCAGGGCTGCGGTTTGTTGTTCCCCTGCTTTTTCTGCACTGTCGCCAACTTCTTTGACCGAATCCTTGGTCTTTTTGGCTTCCTTATTAAATTCCGCAAGCTTTTCCCGGCTGGCCTCGGTGGCCTCGTAATATTCCTCCTGCGTAATAATGCCTGCCCGTAAGGACTCCGCTAATACCACGCCGAGGCTGGCTAATTCCGTCCGGGTTTCCGCTGCATTAATTTTTTCCAAGCCCTTGGCTGCGCTTTCAAAGGTTTCTCCGAAGGTTTCACCAACTTCTTTAACCGTCTCATTAACTTTTTGGTAATTGCCAAGTAGCTCATCGATGCTCTTTTTGGAGAGGTCTACATTGCGCTTAATACTGGCCTGAAATTTCTTGTTCGAGTCTTCGGTTTTTTTGGTGACCGTATCCCACACCTTCAACGCAGCTTCGTTTGCCGTTTTGACATTACCTGCCGCTGAGGTCGCAAACTCCTTACCAAGGGAGCGCAGGTAGTTGACCGTTTCCATGGCAGGCTTAACAAATTCAGATGAACTGACCACTTCAGCCATCTTTGTCCAACCATAGATTATCTCTCCGGAGGTATAGAGAAAGGCCGAGGCAAAGCCTTTCACGCCCACGGCAAAGCCTTCAAAAAACGCCGTAACTGAGTTGGTTGTGAGGGTAAACGCTGTGGCTATCTTATCCAGCCCTTTGGTGAGGTTTGAAAAGGCATTGCTGGCTTTAGTGACAACATCATCAAGCGTGATTTCACCTAATGCCGCTTTCACCGCCTCACTTATGGCAATAAAAGCATCACTGATCTTTTTAGCCAGTCCAGACAGGCGACCATCTTGCTGCATGGTCTTAACCTGTTCTGCCAGAGAGCGCAGCAGGTCTTTGGTGTATTCCAGTGCTCCACTGTCGGCAATCTCTGCAACGAAGTTTTGCCAACTGTCCTTCAGGTTGCTGACATAACCAGACAGCAGCGTCATGTTTTTAGCGGCGGCACCTTCGGCGCTTTTGCCAATTTCAGCGATCAGCAGGGAAATAGTATCCCGTCCGAGTTTGCCCGCTGCTGAGAGTTTCTGTAACTCCTGAACATTCTTGCCGGTGGCTTTCTCCAACATTTCCCAAACGGGAACGCCGCGCTCCACCAGTTGCAGAATTTCCTCACCCTGAAGTTTTTGTTTTGCCCATGCTTGGCCGACTGCAAGGGAGATCCCATTCAGCCGCTCCATCCCTCCGCCGAGCTTTGCCGCCTGATCGACAATGGCCTGCATGGAACCATCCATCGGATCAAGACCGAAGGCTTTTAATCGGACAAAAGCTTCAGAGACTTCTTCCAGCTGGAAAGGTGTGTTTTGGGTAAAGTCCTTAATCCAGGCCAGCGCCCGTTCACCTTCAGCCATGGAACCCATAATGGCTTCCAGCTGAACATTGAGGCGCTCAAACTTATCGCCGGTGGTCAGGATGGATTCAATGCCACGTTTGATGGCATAAAGCCCTGCCGAGGCAGCTATTAAACCAGCAAAGCGTTTGGTTAAACGGCCAATGCCTGATGATGCTTTATTGGCATCCCTGGCGACTTTTTTCAGGGTATCTTTCTTGAAGGTACGATCAGCCTGCCTGGCCTTTTTATTGGCTTTCTCAAAGGCATAACCGGTTTCTTCTATTTCATGACTGAGCTTCTGCTGTTGCTGAGCCAGCTTGGTACTAGAGAGACCTGCTTTGTTCAGTTGGTTTCTTAAATTGGCCAATGCTTCACGCTGACGACCATACGCCGTGTTGCTTTTTCTGACCTCCTGCCTGGCTTTGGTCAGCGCCGACGCCATTGCTTTGGTAGGCTTCTCAGCACGATCAACTTCTCTGGCCAACGCAGACACTTTTGCCTGAGCTGCACGAAAGGCTTTCCCTGCCTCATACGTTGCCCGCGTCTGTTTTTCAAACGACGTCAGCAACGCCTTCTGATCTTTCAGCTTGCCAAGCTGCTCTTTCAGGTCAGCCGCTTCGCCCTTCAGATAATCAAGGGACTCTGCTGACTGTTTCACCTTGCCGGACAACGCATCTTTTGCCTTCAGGACTAACTGAATGGCGGACTGTTTGAGTGAGGCCATGGGCTTTTCTATCGAGAAATATGCCCCAAAAATGAGGCTATCAAAGGAAGGTCGTTACTTCGCCAGATCAATCTGCAAAAAGGTACTGAGGCCAGTGCCAGTGATGGTGGTATCTGCCAGCACGTCCAGTTCCAGCGGGATGCTGGCGAAATCGTCGGAGATAAAATCCAGATTCTGAACGGGTGAGAACTTCACCCGGTGCACCCGGATATTGAATGCCTTGCCATCCTGGGCATCGTTCAGGCCTTCCATAAACAGCACGAACTCTTTGCCGGACTCAATCAAGGCCTGCACCATATTGGAGGCTAACGGGGTGTAGCTGACGGTGATGCCAAGGTTATCTATTCCGCCACCTTCCACCACGTTAATGCCGGCTTTCGTCAGTGTGTAGTCATCCCCTTCAACCAACGTGGTATCCAGACTGTCTTTGACCGTTATGGCTTTGGTCAGGTCAGGCATTTTATCGAAGGGAATCAGCTCGCCTGCCACGCCGAAAGAGGTATGGGGTTCATCGGTCACCGCTGTAGTCGAACCTGCGGTGGCGGAACCTCGCAGGGCCATGGCCAGATTATCTGCGGTGAAATCATGGGCGGTAACGCTGGCAGAGATCGACGAAATCCGGCTGATGGTATTTCGGTTTCCCCCGCCACCTAAATAGTTTTTCAACTCCTTCTTATCTTCTTCAAAGCTGAATTTGAACTCGCTCACGTTGCCGACTGGCAACAGGGGGGCAGAGCCATCAGCCGGTTTGAGGTAGATGCTTCCGGCACCAATAAAACTACGATCCATCGTAGACATGGGGTGATCTCCTTATCAGGAAGGTGGGGTTAGAGGACGACGTCAATGTGCAGTTGCAGGTCAGCAAACGACAGGTGTGCATTGCTCGGTGAAATATCAAACTGGGTTTCACTGAAGTGGATAGTTCGGGCTTCTGGCGTAAAACGTTGGCCAGTGGTGAACAGGTTCCGGATAGATCGGGTTAAATCCAGCAAGGTATAAGTGGTGTCCTTGTTGGTTTTGGCCACCACACTGATATTAAATTCCATCCGGTACTTTGCCCGTTGGCCTTGGCGCTGTTCTTCATTAATGGATTCCAGCTGCACTAGAATGGCCGGAAGGTCTAAATCCTGTTCCTGGCCGGTGGCTGAATAGCCAAGGAGCGTGTTTTCGGAAACCTGTTTCAGATGAGCAAGCAGCTTTTCAATAATCTGTCGTTCAGGATTCGATATTGAAGGCATAGTTGAGTTCCTGGTGGAGCAGATCAGTAAACCGGTTCACCAGCAGAGGGCTGACTTTTTTCAGGGAGGTTTCGGCTTCAACATCAATACGCACTGTTTTCTTTTCCAGCGGCAAGCCCATCCACATCCAGCGGCCTGAGCGTTTGGATTGCTGATAACGGTGCTGCCAATAATCCTTTCGTTCAAAGATCAATTCCCGGGAGGCATTAACTGGCCGCATCAGGAAACTGCTTTCCCAGAAACTATGGCTCCCCACCCGGACACCTCTCCGAGTTTGTCTCGGATTACCCAGACGATGAGCACCCACTTCATCAATACCAATCCAGATGGTCAGGTAACGCTCTTTTCTGCCGTAGCTTTTATTGAGCCTCACCCTGATCCGGTTCAGTTCTTTCAGCAGTTTCTGAGAGACTTTCATTCGTCGGGACATATCACGCAGCACTTGCCGTTCAGCCCAACGGCTCAGTTTGGACAGGGATCTCTGAATGGCTTGCTCGG
Source organism: Endozoicomonas atrinae (assembly GCF_001647025.1). Lineage (GTDB taxonomy): Bacteria > Pseudomonadota > Gammaproteobacteria > Pseudomonadales > Endozoicomonadaceae > Endozoicomonas > Endozoicomonas atrinae. The sequence continues at coordinate 12,988 of NZ_LUKQ02000084.1, read as the reverse complement.
CCTTTTCAGGCGAGTGTTTGAACAGGGCGGTGAGTTCTTCAATATCTCCGCTGACTTCCTGTTCAATGAGCATAGATATTCCATTTGGCTAAGTAGCCATCGTCTTTCAGTTTTCGGTCGACCTCATAAACCTGACCATTGGCCAGCACAGTATCGCCACGCTTCAGCCGGATAGAGCTATCCACCGTTAGAACCGTTACCTCTCCCTGCACAGCTTCATACTTGCCAAGCTCAACCAGTTCTTTAGTGATAATGCCTCTTGCTTCTAGCGATGACTGATCTGAAAGTGTCAGTAAAACAGACTGCCCAAAGGTTGAAAGAATGGTGTGATCCATCACTTTAAAGGCTTCATCCATTTGAGCAGTCTCCTGTTGTTATGGTTAGCTCATGGTGAGCTTGATAACCGCCCGTGGCCTGAGGTTGATTGGCAGGGGATTGGACTGGGTATGAACAATCACGCCCTTCTCAAAATCCATCACCTTCTGCTTGGCATAGCGAGGCAGACCGATGGTGTTGACGGTCTCGACAAAATCAGCCGGCGCAAACCAGGTCTTGAAGATATCTGCACCTGTTGGGTAGAGATATGCTTCATTGGCCGCGACAAAGTCATTGCCACCCACTGAACCGCGGTACTCTTCCCAATCGATATCCGCAAAACGGAACTTGCCCTTGGGGTCTGTGCGCAGCGCTTCGCCATCCTGCCATCGCTGGTAGGCTTCTTTCACTGATTTATGACCGACCAGCCCATCAAAGAAATCCGATCCGCAGAAGGCATGAAGGCCACTGTAAGGCAATGCACCCAGCGCATCATCCACCAGACGGCGGGCTTTGACACCCTGGGCACGAACATCCGTCGTAGTGACCGAGAACTTGAAATCATGGGTCTGCTGAGTAACACCGAACTCATCAAACAGGTTGTAGAGAATGGTGCTGCCATCGCCGTCGAGGATTTCCCCTTTGAGCGCGCCCATTCGCAGAAACTCCAGCGTCACTTCATGGTTGGCATTCATCTTCTGCAATCGCTGGTTTACCACTGCCTGAACGCCCTGCATGGCATCTTCACTGCCGAACTGACGGACATTCTGCACTTCTGCGGCAAGAATCGTGCTGTCATGAGGTATATGAGGCACTACAAAGCTGCGCAGCTGACGTTTATCGCCAATAGCCTGAGTAGCGGGTGCACCACGTTCGGTCGAAGGCAGCAGGCGAAGCTCGCCATTAATGCTTTCCACCACAACGGTTGTGGTATTGATGCCACTCTCCTGAAAGAGACCCAGTTGCCCAAGACGACCAGGCTTGTAATCCATCTCATTGATGGTGGCGGTCAGACTGGTAAGACTGAACGCATCGTCATTAAAAATATCCAGCATGTTATCGCTCCTTGATAACGGTAATAGAAAAGGTGTGAAGAAATTGTGACAACGGGTAATTCAGGAAGGGTTATTCCGTGCGCAGGATAATATCCAGCCCGGCCAGTTGATCCACGGCCGTTGCCTTTTGCTCAACAGTAATCCCGGCAGGCCAGATCAGCAGGCTGTCCACCACTTCTGCCAGACGGGCGATGATGACACCGTCACCGCCTAAAGCGTCCGTCACCTTGCCTGCGTAGAGAATACCAGCCGCGTTTTGGGTGCCATCATCTGCAGCAGGGTCAAGAGGGCTGAAAATCCCATCAGCAGAAGCCTTGCCGACAACAGTACCAGGCATCATCGTCAGGTTTGCCGCCAAGGGTACCTGTTCACGGCTGATGGTATTGTTGCCTTCAGACACCAGAAATTCGCCGGTATACACGGATTCCGTTTTTACACTCATGGGTAAAGTCCTTCTTTTGTTGTAACAAGTGGAGGGATAGAGAAAGGGTTATGCCCGGTTACGCCGACTGTAGATCGCCTGCGTATCAATGGCTGACGTGGTTGGTTTCAATCCCTGCTGTTTGGGCGTCAGGGCATTATTGATGGGTTCATCGTCAGAGGTCAGCAGTGCCAGAAGACGGTTCTGCACCTCCGATAGCGAACAGTCCTCTTTTATAAAATCCGCTGCCTTATCCGGGAAGCCTGCTGTCTGGCAGAGGTTCTTAATCTGGTCATAGCTGGCGAGTCGAGCCTTGACCTCAGCTTCCGGCAGTGCCGCTTTAAGAATTGCAGCGGTTTTTTCTGGATAACCAGCCTGACTGCAAAGATCAGCAATAGCCACAGAATTAATTTGAGGTTGCGGCTCCACCGTCGAATTCTGTGGTGGAACTGGCTCTGCCGGGTTTTTAGCTTGCTCGATACGTCCATAACCATCCGGTGCATTAGTGAACATGGAAAGGTCAAAGCGGGCAGCGGCCTTTACCGGTTCATCAATCTGATCCACCAATCCCAACTCCAGGGCTTCCGTTGCGGTGAACCAGGATTCCGATTCCATCAGTGCCTTCATCTCGTCAAGGCTCTTGCCGGTTCTGGCTGTATAAGACACAGCGATACTGTCCGCGATCTTATCCATAATATCGGCCGTTTTACGCATCGCTTCGGCATCGCCCTGTGCCCAGCCATAGGGGTTATGGATCATCATCATGGCATTTTCAGCGATGGTGACCGTATCTCCGGCCATGGCAATGACACTGGCAATGCTCGCTGCCAACCCCTCAATGGTGACATGGATGCTGGCTTTATGAAGTCGTAAGGCGTTATAGATGGCAATGCCTTCAAACACCATGCCACCCCGGCTGTTTAGCCGAACATTGATGTCTGAAGCCTCCAGATTACGGATTTGATCCACCACACTCTGTGCCGAAACGCCGTACCAGTCGTCAATGTCATCAAAGATGAATAGCTCCGGTGTCTGGCTGGCTTCATTTTTAAAGGTGTACCACTGTCGGTTATGACTCATCCCTGTCATCCTTTGCTGGTTGATTGGAAGTTTTATGGTTTTCCGGGTCGCGGCCGTCACTGTCGTACCTCAGTGAGTGGCCGTCTGCCCGGCGATTATCCGCAGCGATTTCGCCATCCATCTGTTCACTGTCATAACCCAGTTCGCTGACCACTTCGGAACGGGACTTAAAGCCAGAGCGCACTGCCATCTTCTGTGCCTGCATATCCTGAACCGGATGCATATACGGCCAGCCGTGGGCGATCCACTTCACCCGGCGATAGGCTCGTGGATTATTGGCATAGTCAGGAATAGCTACTGAGCCATTCAGCACCGCCATATCCAGCCAGCGGTTCCATACCGGCCGACAGAACTGAAAGATGACCTGGTTATTCTGAATCTGCTGAATGCGGCGGCGGAACTCATTGATGATCAGGCGCAGAGCCCGGTCACTGACTCCGGCCATATCACCCGAGAGCATTTCATAAGGGAGTCCAATACCTGCGGCGATGGCCATCAGCTGCTGTTTCATAAAGTTTGGATAGTCTGCCGCAGTACCAGGCGGGTTATTGAACTCGACCTCTTCACCCGGCGCCAGTTCCTGCATGGTGCCCGGTTCCATCGCTACCATGGGCAGACCAGTGTCGCCAAACACCAGTGGCTTGCCGGTTAATGGGTCAATGGGGTCCTGTTCGGGGGATGGCTTCTTTATGAAACCGGTAAACAGGTTGGCGATTTCCTGCCGCAATAGCGTGGCATCATCAAATTTATCCAGATGATAGAGCCTGACTAATACCTGGGTCAGTAATGGCTGTCCTCTCAGTTGTCCTGGGCGCAGGGCTTCAAAAACATGCAGGACGTTTTCAGCCTTAACTCGAACCAGTCGGGTGCTGTCAAAAGCAAACTCCGCTGGATGCTCTCGGTGAAAATAATAAGCCACCCGTTTTCCCAGCTTGTTGAACTCAATCCCGGCTTTAATGACATGGCCATTATCCAGCGTCTCGTTATAGCTGATGGGAACAAACTCGGATTCCAGCACCTGCAGTTGCAGTTGCAGGGGAACCGATAGTCCATCTTCCGGCTTGCGGGGACGGAGCCTGACAAAACACTCGCCACCTTCAAACATGGATCGGGTGATCAGGGATTGCTGCCCGGTAAAACTCAACAGACCATCGGCATCGGACTCATCAGCCCATTGCAGAAACAGGTTTTGCAGCTGTTCACGTAAACCATCGTCGTCCACTAATGATTTGGGCGTAATGCCCCGACCAATCACATTGCTGACCAGCTTTTCCAGACCACTGCTTGCCCATGGATCATTTCGGATCGCAGCCCGGGAGCGGTTGATGAGTTTGGACAGATCCGCAGTCAGCGCCATATTCGGAGAAAGCCCTGGTGCGTACCAGCTTTTAGTGCGGCGCCCTATACCTGCGGCGGTATAAACTGAGTTTTTGAAACGACGGAAAAGGTTGGTGAGCAATCCCATGCTCAAACTCCCTTGGATGAATAAATGCCATACTGCTTTGGCCTTTTCTGCTGTTTAATCAGCTCCCTCTCAATGGCCTGCAGCCGCCTTTCCATTTCTGCAAAACTGCTGTATTCCACCCGTCGACCTTCAAATTCCACAGTACGGGTCTCACGCAGGAGCACTGCCCGTTTCAGCGCCTGATATTCTGCCTCGGTAATCATGGTGGTTATCTCTGAAGGTAGGAGCTGCGGGAGGATCGACGGAGTGCTTTTGGCTTGTTACTGGTTTCTTCAACTTCGGGATCAGGCGTATCTTCTGGTGCTGGTCGACCTCTGGCGAGTAACTCCAGATTAATGCCCCGGTGCTGTTGCAGAATACGAATCGCGGCCAGTGAGTAGACCCGACAATCCAGTGCCTCATTTCTGCGGTTCTTGGCATCCCAGGTAAAGTACGGCACACCGAGCCGGTATTTCTTTATCTTTTCTTCTGCTGTGGCCTGTTTGAAATAATCCTCATCAAAGCACTCTTTGACTGGCCAGTGGCAGTAACCCTGTCCAGGCTCTAGAATCCGGTAGCGCTGATAGACCAATTCTTTCGCAGTATCCGTCCCGATCAGGGTCAGGTAGACCCCTTTCTTGTTTTTGGTTTTCGGGAAGGTGGCGATCGGTTTGCCGGCCTGCGATGATCCCTTGACTGGTATTGCCCAGTCGGCGCCCTGTTTACGACAGAAGGCATACACCTCATCGGTGTAGTGGCCACCCGAGTCGATACAGACCTGAGCCACATTCATTCTGGTACCATCCTGACGGGTGTAGGTTTTATGCAGCATATCCGCCAGGGAATCCCATATTGGTTGCCGGGATAGATCACCGTATAAACGGACATAATCAATAGACCAGCTTTCCTCACCAGCACCCCAGCCAGTCACTTCAAACTCAAAACGGTCATCCTGAACGTCACAACCTACGGTCAGTATTTCCACCCACCAGGGCACCTCTGCCGGATAATGTTCCCGTCGCTGATAGAGCAAAGCGTACTCAACGGTTTCGCCTCTTTCCGTCCAGGTCTCACCGAGGACGGTATTGGTCCAGTCTTTGAATTGAATAGGATTACTCTTGGCCGCTAAAAAATCCTCAACCGCATTCTGCCAGCTGTACCAGCCATTGGGGCTATAGAGTGAGCTGAGGTGAAAACCAGCGACCTTGTTGCTCTTTTCATTTTCAGCTTGCCAGTGACCATGACTGAGTAGTTTGGGTTTGTCTTTTTCATAATGCTTATGGCCACATTGGACACACTCAAAACGAGCAGTTGCAGGGTTATGGTTATCAAAAATGATTTGAGCCCAGACGATCGGTTGGGAGTGTCCGCAGCCATTGCAGGGAACCAGATAGCGTCGTTTATCACTGGCCTCATAAGCCGCTTCAATCTTGCTGGTCTCGGCAATGTTGGGCGTGCTGACCATTAGTATCTTGCGGTTACGGCTGAAAGTGGCGGTTCGCTTGATGGCCAGATTGATTGGACTGCCTTCACCATCCACATCATCGTCATAGGCATCCACCTCATCCATAAACAGAAAACGGGCAGGCATGGAGCGCAAGCCTGCGGCTGAGTTAGCACCTGTGAAAATCAAAACCCCATTGGGAAACTCCTTGGTCAGCAGGGTATTGCCACTGTCCCGACTTCTCGGGTCTTTGACCTTCTCCTGAAGATCCGGCATTTCATCGATCATCGGAGCAATCCGCTGCTTCGATGTCCGCTTGGCCATATCCAGCGTGGGCAGTACATACATCATCGGACCCGGCGTATGGTCAATCACATAGCCAAGCCAGTTATTACCACATTCCGTACCACCAACCTGGGCACCCTTCATAAACACCACCTGTTCGACAGGCGACGATGGCGACAGACAGTCCATGATCTCTTTCAGATACGGTGTGCGGGAAGTTCGCCATCGACCAGCTTCCTTGGTCGCCTTGGCAGGAAGAATTCGTTTCTGGTCAGCCCATTCAGACACGGTCAGTCTAGTGTCTGGTTTCAAACCAGCAAAAAAGCCTGAAAAATAGGGACTTTTCATACACTTGTTTGTTTATATCCGTGACAAATAGGCGTAACAGCTACCCAAATCTAAAGAGATTGTAAATTTGTGACAAAGTTCACACCCCTTGGCATTACTGAAAAAGCTCAGAATTGGCACGGTACATGATAAGTACCCATTGCAAGGATGACAGTCAGAACCCTTTCAGGATGAACCGAATGCCAGGATGGCACCAGGGACGAAATAACAACAACAGGGTGGGTTCTGTTAGGGGGGAAGCGCAGTTTGCAGGGATTTAACGAACGGAATAAAAGCAAAAAATACAGGGATGTTCTTTCTAACAAGAACAATAACCGAGCTCCAAAATAACAATAACTCTGACGTTTTATTTCCGATTCAGTCCTGTTGATCAGGGCTTTTTTATTTTGTGCGACTGATCAATGCACTCAATGCCTGCTCTATTTCCTCACGTAACAGCTTGGTCACCTCATAAGGATTATCTTCAGCAGCCAGCACATCCGCCATTCGATCAGGAATGGCCAGCAGTTCATCCCTAATAATCCTCCCAGCCTTGAAAGCATCCTGCTTTACCTTGGCAGCATCCGTCAGGGTTCCGCTCTTTTCCTCATACTCCAGCTTCGCCATCTTTGCTTTGAAGGCTTCCCGCATAGTGCGGGCAGTGACAAAGTCAACGGCTCCTGGTTGTGTCGGTGAAAGGTCAGCTGACTGATCAGAGCGGATAAGCGTCACTGGATCAGCATTGGCTTTCATAGCCTGCTGTGCCTGCACTGAATCCACCTTGCCATTTTTCAGTTTCACAATGCCCTTTTTGATCAGCTTCGTGACATAGCCCCTTGTGAAGCCCTGCTGTCTGGCAAATTCCGCTTGAGAAATCAGTGCCATGGGAAGTCATACCTACAGCCATCTCATTCAATATGGACATTCGTCTTAAATTTTCTCGACTTACCGTGGCCATCCCCTATAGAGCTACTGCGACAACAAAAAATGAATCAATAAAGGATGTGCTTATGAATGAAATCGCCACGTTGAATGATGCAGTGCGAAAGTCACTGGTGAATCTTGAAGTAAAAAATAGCCTTGCTCTGATCAATTGTCGGTTTGAAATCACGATGACCGCCAACCTGCAGCACACCGTTGAAAACAAAGTTGGCTTGCTGAAAGCCATTGCCGAATTTGACCACTTCAATGAGCAGAATGATCCCTACGATGAACACGACTGTTTCCGCTTCAAGTTTGAAGATGAATGGATCATCGCCAAGTTCGATTATTACGCCCCGGATATGGAGCACGGTTCGGAAGATGCCACGGACTTAACCAAAACCATCCGTGTACTGACCATTATGCTGGCCATCGATTATTAATAATGGAGAACAACAGCCATGAATACTGAAGCCCAATTGATTACGCATTACTATTTTTGCGCCGGAGTACTGGATCAATTAAGTGACCAGACCCGCACACCGGCCGAACTGTTTGGGGATGGTGAACTGGAACTCATCCAGAACCTTTGCCGTTATAGCCAGATCATCAGCCAGATCGAACACTCAAAAAATGACGAGGAAGGCTTTCCCGGCGTGTTTGATTATGAAGTCTCTGAAACACTGGCGGCTCAGCTCTGGATTTTATTGTGTGAGCAGCACCCAGAATTTGAGCCGTGGGATTTTCCTGATGAAAGTCAGTTCCGAAGCCTGGTAGAGCAGCTGATTGATGATTGGATCCAGCAGCGTATTCCCAGAGAGTTAACGATTGAGCAATGGCTGATTAAAACTCAGCCCACATCATCAAACGATGAATAGCTCCTGCCTCTGGCGCAGTAAAGTAATTCAACTCGATTTTCTGCAGCGATTTGTTTAATAGACTTTAGAGCTTCGGAAGTCATTCTTTCATTCTCAAGCGGGGCAGAATCAATGATTAGCATCACTGGTAACATCTGCCCTCCTCGATGCTGAGCTTCAGTCCTATGTGCAACCAACTTTTCAATATCAGTAGTTATTTCTTTTGGCCTCAGTCGTCCATTCATTCTTTCCGATGCTTTAACTTCAATGGCAATGAACATATGAAGCAGCGTTTTTTCTTGATTCCGCCTTCGCCAATCAGAATCAATCTGCTGATCAAAAATCACCACATCAGGAATAGGTTCAAAACCAGTCTGATAACCAGTGCGCTTACTAACCGCAAGTTTTTGGAAAAGCTCTGTCACAGGTCCTCTGATCCACATTTTGACATTCATACCCAACTGACTCTTGGGAACAGCACCATATTGTCTGAGGCAATGGTAAATCATGGCCTGATAATGTAGTTCAGAACCAAGAACCCCCAAACATTCTTCCTGAATTGCTGGCCAAGCTTGAATTAATGCCGTTTTGGCTCCTTGTAGGCTATCCATAAAATCTCACTCAAACACTGGTAAACAGTGCTATCGGCATGACTAAAGAATTAACCAGATTAATCAGAAAGTTAATGATGATTTGTATACCTGTGTATACCTCGTTTTCAGACCTGTCACTAACGAAAACCCGCGCCCGATCGTACCCGCAAAAAATTAAACATTGCAGGGACCCACGATGTTTTTAACTTGACTGTTTGAAAGCCATTACCTACTGAAAAAATGATTGTTATATCAACCATGTAGAGAGATTTAAAAAGCAGAATAAAGTTTGAGATATACGGCAGTTCACCCATAGTAAAAGTGCACAAACAATAAACAACGCGAAGGAGCAACATCATGGCTACTAACAAAAACACCGCTAAAACCACTGCTAAAACTCCAGCTAAAAAAGATGATAAGAAAACCAAAAAGTCCAACTCTGAAAAGTTTGCTGAACTGGCGAACGTCCGTGTACCCAAAGCCCTGCGGGTATTGAAATCCATCTCATCATTGGCCAACGATACCAAATATGAGTACACCGACGCCCAATCCACCGCCATCATCAGCGCCTTGAAATCTGCGGTTGATGATCTGTCCGAATGCTTTAAAAACGGCGGTAAAAAGGACGAGGAGACATTCCGCATCTAATTCCGGATTCAATCCTCACCAAGCAGGCGATGATGCCTGCTTTTATTTGAGGTTGGTGATTGTTCATGCACTATCGGATCAACACCAGACACCGGTAAATCGTCACCACACGATGATTTCAATATTGATCGTGTAACCTATTACGATGATCAAATGCCCCGCCAGATCGACGTAGAGCCGACCCTGTATGATGCTCAATCCGTACCCACATATTGAAATGAACAGGTCAACCGATCGAACGAATGCTTACTCAGGATCGACTGGGCAGGCATGCCGACCCGTCCGGGTTTTCGGGTCATGATCCAGCGATCGGATTTATTCATCGCATGGATCAGGGCAGGTGAAGTGGTCACGGTATTCACTTTGTAGCCCTGTTTTCGGTACAGCTCGCAGATATAGCAGCGCAACTGAAAACCAATGCCCAGCCCCTGATAATCGGGTAATACCACCGTTCTGTGCAGGCGTTTCAGCTTCTTATTGCTCGGATGAGGAAAATGTAGAACGCTGCACCAACCCACCGGTTCACCATTAATCTCGGCAATGTATTTATGAGCAGAACGATTGTGCTCACTGCTCAGATAGTGAAATGGCCTAAATAATGGCCATTCGGATTGGTCCGCTCTGCGGACATCAATGCGGATTTCAGGTCGCCGAAGACGCCTCCGTTTGAAGGTATGCTTATTGCAATCGTAGACCCAATCCGGCTGCAGCCACTCCACAATGTCATTGTGGCAGCTGACAGCGATGAATTGCTTGCCTTCCTTGCGGATAAACTTCTGGATAGCCGCACTACCGATCTTGGCCACCTGACGATCCACTACTGAAGTAAACTCGTCGTAAATGACCGGTTTGTCGGATTCCAGAATCAGCCTGGCTAACTCTGCCCGCATCTTCTGGCCATTAGAGAGCACTGCGAAGGGCTTCAGCCAATCAGGAGGTGAGGAAAACCCCACCTTGCTCAGCGATTCGGTAATTTGCTTGGCACTCAGGTCTTCGCTGAAATCATCCACTACGGAACGATCTGACCAGTTAAACCCGGAGAACAGTTCAAAGTCCTTGAAGACTTCTCGGGCAATGGTCGTCTTACCAGAACCACTGGCACCGACAATCAGGCCGATGTTCCAGGGCTTGTTTTCAATGGGAATATCAACGTCGAACTCCTTCTTCACCGACTCCATATCAATATCAAACATCCCTTTGACCTTCTCGGTGCGGAAGGAAGGTTTGATGGCAGACTCTACTACAAACTTTGAACTCGGCATTTCAGTCCCTTCTGTGTCAGTTCGTCGTAGATTTCCTGCTGATGGGCTTCGTTCTCACACTCCACCAGAATGTTGAAGATTTCAGTGTATTCCTCGCCATTGGGTTTCTGTTCCGGCACAGGTTCCGGGTCATCAAACAAGCTGACCATAAAATCATCTTTGAAACCGAGCAGGCTCAGGTCAAAGTCCTCTGCCTGAAGTGCATCCACTTCCAGAGCCAGCTTTTCCATATCCCAGGAGGCGTTAAGCGGAATGGCATTATCAGCAATGATGTAGGCTTTTTTCTGGGCTTCAGACAGCCCGGCTAACACAATGCAGGGAACGGTTTTAAGATTTAGTTTCTTCGCTGCCATCAAACGACCATGGCCAGCGATAATGCCATTACTCTCATCAATCAGCACAGGATTGGTAAAGCCAAACTCTTTGATGGATGAACAAATCTGAATGATCTGCTCTTCATCGTGAACCCGGGAATTGTTCACATAGGGGATCAGGTCGCTGACTTTACGATCCACCATCTTGTATTTTTTAGCTGCCATCCTTAGCGCCTTATCTTGTCTGCAACCTTCTCAATCCCACGACTGGCGATGTAACCACCAATACCCAGCTGCACGATGGAGAACAGCTTGAGTTCAACCGCTTCTGATAAATCAGGGGCTGACCAGCCCAGCCAGCGACATACGATCAGGGCGGTAAATACCAGCATCACAATGGGGCGCCATGACCGCTGTAACCAACTATCACCATGAGCTTCAGCCTTGATGACGCCAGCACGCTGAGCCAACTCATCCAATTCGCCTTTAACCGCCATATCCACCAGTTGGTGTTTAGCCTGGGCAGCTTTTTCAGGATCAGGAATGACGCGTTCAATCACCTGACCCAGCAGAGGAATTGCAGCAGTCCAGCTCATTGGACGGTCTCCAACCAGTGCTCAACCACAAAGTTCGGGCAGGTTTTGTAGGGCGTGAAATAGTAATGACCAACGACCTGAGCTTCTGGATAACGCAGCTGTAGAGATTCAACCAGCATTTCCAGCATCAGCCATTGGGCAGACGTGAAATTATCTTCCGGTTCTCCATTCTGGTTGATACCACCCACCATGCAGATACCAATGGACTCATGGTTATGACCTCTAACATGAGCACCCTGAACCTGTGCATGCCTGCCATGCTGAATCTTGCCATTGCGCTCAATGATCCAGTGGTACCCGATATCCGACCAGCCATTCTCTTCCACATGCCAGCGGCGGATATCGTCAGTAGTGACGCCTTGATCCGACTTGGTAGCTGAGCAGTGAATCACAATGTAATTGGTTTCCGTCCTTGGCGTCATTGCTTCACTTCCTGAAAAAGAAGGCGACCAGGCCAATCAGTGCAGATACGACCAACCAGCCAAGCCGTTCAATCCCCGCCAGCAATACACCACGAGAGCTGCCCTGAAGTTCCAGGGCTCTTATCCTGGCTTCCATTTCACTGTGCTTTGAATCCAGCTGATTCATATTGTCATTCTGGTGGGAAATGCGCTCTTCAATCCGGGCAAGCTGAGAGACGGCCTCACTCAGCCTGTCCAGCTTCACATCAATGCGATCCAGACGGTCGGAGAGGTCAGTCATAAGTGCGTCCTGCACAGGGGGAAATTTTGGGCGAAAAAAACCTCAGGCCATTTCTGGCTGAGGTTTTAGAATATGAATGTATACAGACGGTTCTATAATCAAAAATAGTGAGCTTAGGTTCTATTCACTCAAACAACGTGCGAAATATTCTGGATGAGACACCTGTATGCGACTTATGATATCAATCAAAGATAATCTGAGTTCCATTTTCTGGATAGATTCACTATCAATTCCCATTTTATTATATTCGAGCCAAACTTGCTTTATTTGAACTTGTTTCCCTCGCCAAAGTACTACGGGTATCTTTGTTTCAAGGGATTTGGCATCATTAAGATTAGGAACGACTTGCGGCTCAGTCTCTTGATAAATCAATCTAGGTAATTCAATCACTTAGATAATCCTCCATGATAATCCTAAGAATTTTGACTAAAAAAACATCAAATAGTTCCTAAAGGGATCATCCCGTTAACGAAGACTCCTAGCTTCTGCCAAATCTGATCTTAGAAACTTTTCCACTCAGGAGTAATTTCGGGCAAAAAAAAACCTCAGGCCATCTCTGGCTGAGGTTTTACATTTTGGTAAAAACTACCAAATTAAACGCGATGTGCGACTTTGTAAGAAGCTATCTCAAATTACTAGCATGATGGTAAGTCCAACTTAAATCTTCAAAATCACACAACTATACGCTTTCCGTTTTTTTAATCTTCGGAAATAAGGTTCTCAA
>NZ_LUKQ02000822.1 GCF_001647025.1 Endozoicomonas atrinae | reverse complement strand
ATTTGCAGAAGATTACATAATGGCACAACACCGTATGCCGACTATGGTTGACCTTTCAGTCAATCAGTAAGGGTGGGGATGTATGAAGGGATTGCTGGGCGCACTGCTGCTCCTGTCGGGCATCGCCATGGGGGTGTTGTGGCTGGATTATACCAATTGAATTTTCTAACTACTGTATAACTGCCCAATCACGGGAGCACAGACTGAACAGTCGACCAGCTTCGCTGCAAAGGTTATTCCAAGCTTCACAGCAACAATCTACAATATTTTCATAACCTGAAAATGCTTTGTTTGATAAGTCATGCTCCCGCATCCACTCCCATAGCCTTTCTGAGCTGTTTAACTCCGGTGCGAATGGT
>NZ_LUKQ02000821.1 GCF_001647025.1 Endozoicomonas atrinae | reverse complement strand
TTCGTCAAAATACCCCCTTTCAAGTCTCTCATACCGTAGCGTTTGAACCTTTGATGACATTTTACGATGAACACAACAGACCATTATGCATTGCTGATATTGATTAAACCTCTACCTCATACTGCGCCAGGCTTGGCGCAGTCCCTTTTATACCAATTGAATTTTCTAACTACTGTATAACTGCCCAATCACGGGAGCACAGACTGAACAGTCGACCAGCTTCGCTGCAAAGGTTATTCCAAGCTTCACAGCAACAATCTACAATATTTTCATAACCTGAAAATGCTTTGTTTGATAAGTCATGCTCCCGCATCCACTCCCATAGCCTTTCTGAGCTGTTTAACTCCGGTGCGAATGGT
>NZ_LUKQ02000820.1 GCF_001647025.1 Endozoicomonas atrinae | reverse complement strand
AGTCAGCTTAGTAAAATATTTAACTTTCTGGAACTATCAGACTTGCAGACCACCCCAAAAAGCTATACTTAACGACAGGTCATTTTGGACTGGTGTTTTGAGGACTTTTTACGCCGGTGATGACAAAGGTAAGTACTGGCAGGCTTCCCAATAGGGTTGCTGACAACCATGGTGCCAAAATCAGCCCACCATAGAGGCTTGCAAAATAAGCAATCGGTGCCGCAATAATGAAAGAAACCGAGCCTGTAAATAATTCTGTGTAAACGCCACCAAAACTATTACTCCTTGAACCGGTCAGGAAACATAATTTCAAACCGGTTCATGGCTGCTTTCCAGTTCCTGATCGGCATGGTCCATTTCT
>NZ_LUKQ02000819.1 GCF_001647025.1 Endozoicomonas atrinae | reverse complement strand
GGTACTCTGGTAGTGAGTTATATCGCCCTGGGCAAGTGGCAGGATATCCGGGACACAGGAGCAGGCCAGCTTTCCGGCTCCGGTTCAGGAACCATAATTTTTGCAACCGGATCCGCGGCCATTACCCTGGATGCCATGCCCGACCCGGACAGCGCCATCGTTTACAGCTATGTGGCGCAGAACGATGACGAGGTGACCATTCGCACCGGCAGTGTACCGGTGGATGATATGACCTTCAGGCACACGGTGGAGAAACCCGGCATCAAGCCCGGCAGTCTGACCGTGACTTATATATCCAACAGCCAGAATAAAACCCTGACCGACCAGGGCAACGGCCTGCTGACCGGCGACGGCAATGGCGCTATCC
>NZ_LUKQ02000818.1 GCF_001647025.1 Endozoicomonas atrinae | reverse complement strand
GGGGGCGCTCTCCATGGGTCTGGCGGGTCCGGCCATGGAGAACCTGATCCTGAAGAACGCCGGCACCCGTGGCCTGAATGCGGCCAAGGGGTTCCTGACCGAAGGGGCGCAGGAGTTCGGTGAAGGGATTGGCCAGCAGATGGCGGCCAACTACGGACAGCAGCAGGTGGGCAGAGATGTGGGACTGACCGATGGTGCGTTGGAGCAGGGATTGTCTGGTGCCGTGGTCGGTGGTCCGGTGGGTGGACTGGTGGGCGCTGCCGGTCGAACCCGCAATATGGACGACATCAGGGAGAAGCAGCAGAGGCTCAACGACCTGATGAGCCAGCACCAGACCCTGCAAGACCAGATGCAGGAACCTCACGCCGA
>NZ_LUKQ02000817.1 GCF_001647025.1 Endozoicomonas atrinae | reverse complement strand
GCTGGCACGCCATCGGCGATGAGCGAACGCTGATCTTTGTTTTTTACAGCGGTTATGTGGACACCCTCTCAGCCGGTTATTTCAACCGGTACGGTCCCGTCGCCATTTATGTCGGCGACTTTGAGGTGGCCGCTGGAAGCAATCCCAAAGCGTGGGGGTTAGTTGCCCCGAGCATGTATCCGGGAACCTTGGATAACGAAGGCAGTTACAGTGTAGAGACTCATGGCTCTTTTAATCTGTCCACTACTGCCAGCAACAATGCCAATGACCGGCCGGTGACGCAGGTGCCGGGGGAGTTATGGAGCGAAAGTGATATTCACTCAATGACCCAGTTCTTGATGGCGGATTCGCCTATTTCCTACAACTACACCGAAA
>NZ_LUKQ02000816.1 GCF_001647025.1 Endozoicomonas atrinae | reverse complement strand
TGCAGAGGATGTAGAGAACTATTTCCAGCAGTGGGTGGATGCCGAAGCCCAGCTGAAAACACTGCGAGATGAACGACAATCACTGTTCGATACCGACAAACATCGGTTCTACCGTCAGGTACCTAATGCGCCCCTGAAAGAGAGCTGGCCCAACCTGGTGATGAAACGGATGATCCGCCACGCAGCCGAAAACGGCTTTGACCGGATCGCCTGGAGCAGTGCCGCACAGCAGGTGGAACGGTATCCAAGTCTTGGGCAGGTGGTAGAGCAAATGAAGGTATCGCCCCAGTTTACCCACGAAGGCCGACTGACCCATGTCACCTTAACGATCAAAAACAGGAATGGCAGCAACCGCAGAGAGCATATTGCGGAAGAGC
>NZ_LUKQ02000815.1 GCF_001647025.1 Endozoicomonas atrinae | reverse complement strand
GTCAGCTTAGTAAAATATTTAACTTTCTGGAACTATCAGACTTGCAGACCACCCCAAAAAGCTATACTTAACGACAGGTCATTTTGGACTGGTGTTTTGAGGACTTTTTACGCCGGTGATGACAGCATTACGTTTGATGAGTTTATAACGGGTGTTCAAAGTGCCTTCATCAACATTAGTAACACCCTCGGCGCAATGCGTTCCGCTTTTGAGTTCACCAGTAATACCGCCAAGCTGTTTTTCAACACCTTCACGGGTGCAGTAAAAGGCTTTGCGGCAGGCATTCTCAATGTATTAGCAACCATTACTTATGGCTGGCAGAAAATCTTTGAAGTTACCGGGCTCGAAACATTAGAGAAGAAATTTGCCGCAACCACGAACT
>NZ_LUKQ02000814.1 GCF_001647025.1 Endozoicomonas atrinae | reverse complement strand
GCTTTACTTCACCTTTGTTGAAATTATTAAAGGCTTTGATCCAGTCGAGAATGGCGGTGTAGGAAGGCATTGAATCAATGCGGAGCCTTTTACCCACAATACCGATGAGATACTGAAGCTCACTCTGATCATCCTTGTTTTTCCAAGCATGATAAAAGGCATGGCTTATCCAGTAAGCGGCATCAATGTTTTCTGGATTATTTCTTTCTGCCCATATCTTGCTGACCAACTGTGTCCCACATTTTTCCAGAATTGCCGTGGTAATGGCATCGGTCTCGGACGGGCTAAACGTCAGGTCATAAAACTGCTGCTCCAAGGTATCGAGCCGCAGCTTCAGTTTTTTGATTTCCTGTTCAGCATCCATGCTATTTCCTCCGGTTAAT
>NZ_LUKQ02000813.1 GCF_001647025.1 Endozoicomonas atrinae | reverse complement strand
CTCTCGATTGGTCATGGCGCTGCTCCCTGCTTGATACCAACAGGAAAACAATCGGCCAGAAAAGGGTTAATCGGGAGGTCAAATTAAACTGGTGTTTTGAAGACTTATTACATCGGTGATGACACTAGATGAACAACTCTACCATCAGGTCTTTGGATTGAAATATTTTTGGTCAAAAAATTTGAACCCTCTAAAAAAAGCACATATGGAAAATATGATTCTGCCAACATCAAATTTGCTATCTCAGATATGTTTTTATGGAGCCTGTAAATAATTCTGTGTAAACGCCACCAAAACTATTACTCCTTGAACCGGTCAGGAAACATAATTTCAAACCGGTTCATGGCTGCTTTCCAGTTCCTGATCGGCATGGTCCATTTCTCG
>NZ_LUKQ02000083.1 GCF_001647025.1 Endozoicomonas atrinae | reverse complement strand
TTTTTGCTTCATGGTCTTTCACTCCAACAGCTTACAAAGAAATAATTTTCCGACTTCCAGATACCAACGTATTTTTAGAAAATTAAAAAAACATCATTTCCTTAAATAAAAAAATTAGTCTATCTTGATTATCCGATCAAATGGAGTTGATTACTCTTAATTTCTTGAGCAATGGTTTAAACATCTATTCAAGAAGTATTAAGAACACGTGCTCAAATAATTAACAACAGAATTATGTCGTATTTTTTACAGTAGATTCAGGAGTAAAATAATACAATGTTTAACCCTACAGGTATTAGCCATCTGCCACCAGCTTCAACAGCGCACAACCAGACTGAGCGCTCAGACACACCCGGATCTCAAGCAGGAACAAGCGTAGGATCCCTTGGTCCCCGCACTGCACAGCAACTGGATATTATCGAAGGGGATTTTAGAAAGTGCGTCTGGTCTTTTAGACATCAACTGGACAACCTCCGCTTAAACCCTGAAGAACATCATCAGGCAGCCCAACGAATTTTCGATAGAGCGGCAGAAATTCTGCAAGTAACATCACCTAGAATCAGAATAACGGATTACAGCTCTTCAGAAAGGAGTACAAATATCAATATAACTATCCCGCAGGAGCTTACACGTGAGAGCTTAAACCAACTACTGTCTTTAGTCTCACCCAGCTCTTTCAGATCAGAGCAGCCCCATTCTCACAGCATGCCCTCTGACAACCCTCCAGGACATCATAACCACAGCATGCCCTCTGACAACCCTCCAGGACATCATAACCACAACATGCTCTCTGACAATCCTCCAAGACACCGTGACCACTTCATGCCCTCAGATATTCCGCCAAGACCATCAGATGCTTATCATCAGCCTTCCATGCCACCAATGCCATCACAGGACCGCATTCCTTTTCCTCCTCCTTCCTATCCACCCCATCCATCTCAGGCTTTCACTCCTACAAACTTTTCAATGTTTCAGCAACCTCCCGGTACTATGCCCTACCTTCAAGCATCAGGCCCTCAAAGACCCCAGAGAGATGACAGTGGAGAGTTAAGATTTAACCTTTCAGGAGGCTTCCCTATGATGGGAGACGGTCTTGGAACATTACTTGGAAACCCAATGATGAATCTTTTTGCTATGGGTGCATCACGGCCAAGGACGGATTCTCATACAGGCCCTGTAGGAATTGAAAGGCTCCTCCATATGGTACCTATAACCCAGGAACCCTTTAAAGAAATGAAAAATTTAATGGTCATTCGAGGAGAGAATCCATTACCCTGCTTTGATCAAGAACATTTAATCGAACAGTGGGCAGCCCCAAGTAATAAGGGAGAAGTAGATAGAATACTGCAGGCAATTGCCAAAAAGCCGGATCATCTAAAGGGTGTGGACTATAAAGAACTGAAAAATAAAGCACCGGAACAACAAGGTCTGCTCCTTCTGAAATCACTGCTGAAACACACTGATAGTGAATCGAATATACAAATGCTGGCCTACCTGAAACAGCAAGGCTTTCTGAAGCGAATAGAGCCTACCCCCACTTCAAACATTTCCCGCACTCCTGAGGCCTCCAATAGTCCGAGAAGTAATACGCCAACAGGCACTGATAACTTATCAGAAACACTTGGTCAAATGTCAGTAGGGCCAGAAAAGCTCTCCGGTGCAGATAACTCAACACTGGATTCTGGGATTCAGCCGGATGTACAAAGTAATGATAATGATGACGCCGCTTGATAATTAAGCAGAGGGCATATTGTGGATAAGTGCAAAACCGCACTTATCCACAACTGAAGAGACAGCGAAGAACTTACTTAACCAGCAGGGACTTGCCAGACATCTCGGCAGGCTGTTCCACGCTCATTAGATCCAGCAGGGTTGGAGCCAGGTCAGACAGAATACCGTCTTTCAGCTGAATAGCCTGAGGGCCAGCGTAAACCAGAGGGACCAGCTCACAGGTGTGGGCAGTGTGTGCCTGACCGGTTGTCGGATCTTCCATCTGCTCGGCATTCCCGTGGTCAGCAGTAATCAGGCACTGGCCACCCACTTCTTCCAGAGCTTCCACCACACGGCCAATGCTCTCGTCTACCGCTTCAACTGCCTTAACCGCCGCATTGAAATCACCGGTATGGCCAACCATATCGCAGTTTGCGTAGTTACAGATGATCAGGTCGTGCTCGCCACTGCGAATTTCCTGAACCAGACGATCGGTGACTTCAGGAGCACTCATTTCTGGCTGCAGATCGTAGGTTGCCACTTTTGGAGAGGCGACCAGCACACGCTTCTCACCGTCAAACGGCTCTTCACGACCGCCACTGAAGAAGAAGGTTACGTGAGCGTACTTTTCGGTTTCAGCAATACGGAGCTGGGTCTTGCCCATTTTCTCCATGTATTCACCCAGTGTGTTCACCAGCTCGCTTGGCGGGAATGCACAAGGTGCATGGATGTCCGCAGAATACTGAGTCAGCATCACAAAGCCAGCCAGACTGGCCACACGGCTGCGTGCAAAGCCATCAAAGTCCTGATCAACAAATGCACGGGTAATTTCACGGGCACGGTCAGCACGGAAGTTCATAAATACCAGTGCGTCACCATCGTTCAGGCGGGCAGCTTCCGCACCGATCACGGTCGCTTTGACAAACTCATCGTTTTCATCACGCTCATAAGCGGCCTTCAGGCCTTCTACGGCAGTCGCAGCAGAGAACTCGGCCTTGCCATCAGTGATGAGGTCATAAGCCTGCTGTACACGATCCCAGCGATTATCGCGGTCCATGGCGTAGTAACGGCCAATCAGGCTGGCTACACGGCCAATGCCTTTCTCTTTCAGCAGGGCGTCCAGTTTTTCCAGGGATGATTCAGCACTGCGCGGTGGGGTATCACGACCATCAAGGAAGGCGTGTACATAGACTTCTTTAGCACCACGACGGGCAGCCAGCTCAACCATGGCATGAATATGGTCTTCATGGCTGTGAACACCACCGGGGGAAACCAGCCCCATAATATGGACGGCTTTACCTGCACTGATGGCTTTATCCACAACGCCGGTAATTACATCGTTTTCGTAGAAGTCACCATCCTGAATGGCTTTGGTGATACGGGTCAGCTCCTGGTAAACCACGCGACCGGCACCCAGGTTCATATGGCCAACTTCACTGTTACCCATCTGGCCATCGGGCAGACCAACATCCATTCCGGAACCGGAAACGAAGCTGTGAGGGTTCTCTTTCCACAGACGATCCATTACCGGCGTTTTGGCGGCCAGAATGGCGTTGCTGTCTTTTTCTTCACGGTAGCCGTAACCATCAAGGATGATCAGGGCGGTAGGTGTGCGCTTATCAGTCATGGGCTCTTAACCTTGGCGAACTGGATGGCCATAGAAAAGGCTGCGTCTGGAAGCGTGTCCGAGATAAGGCTGCATTTTTGTCTTATCAGCCTGCGTCAGCGATCTCTTGAACCAACCTCATGGTGAGTGGAATGGTTCGCATTCTACCTGCTTTGCCGCCGGTTTCCAGTGAAATGCCTGCTCTAAATTGAACAGCGCAAACTATCACATCAGAAGCCGTCAACTGGCGATATATCGTGGAAATTTCTGCAATTTTCTGAAACTTTCCGCACAAACATCACCGACAGCCTTTATACGGTAATTTTAGCTGGCGAAGGATTTTTGTACTAACGCACAATGCATACAAAAAGCCTGCCAGCTTTTTTCCGTGGTTTCGTCCTTACTTTCCTGAAGCGGGATAAGTATACTTGCCTCCTTTCAATTTATAGATTGACAGCTTGTCGGCATGGAACAATTCATAGAGTTTATCATTAACCACCCCCTGCACGTTGGTGCACTGGTGGCGCTGGCCAGCGCACTGGCCTTCACTGAAATGCGTAAAGGTGGGCAGAGTGTTTCTACCACTCAGCTGACCCAGATGGTCAACCAGGACCTTGGCGTGGTGATTGATGTTCGGGAAAAGGCAGACTTTTCCAAAGGTCATATCGTGAATGCCCTTAACATTCCTTATACCAAAATCAAGGAGCGTGCTGGCGAGCTGGAAAAATACCGTGAAAAGACCATCATTGTGGTCGATGCCATGGGGCAGCACAGTGGCAGTGTTGGCAAAACGCTGAAAACCGAAGGCTTTGCCAATGTGGTCAGACTTCAGGGTGGCATGTCCACCTGGACTTCCGACAGCCTGCCGGTCGTCAAGAAATAAGCTCTGGCTGGACAATCTGCACGATCGTTACCAAAATGCGTTATTCGTTCAGAGGACGCCTGAAAATAGGCGCGTAGCGAGAACCAGGGAAAATGGAGAATAAAAAAATCAATTTTGTGAGGCGGATAGCCCGCTATTTAACGAGCAAAATTGGCTTTTTAGTCCCATTTACCGAAGGTCACAGTAGCAGCACTACGTTCAGGCGGCCTCCTGGCCCATCAAAAGTAAGGAAATGACAATGGCTGAAAATCAGCAGCAGGCACCGCAGTTTGCGTTGCAGCGAATCTACATGAAAGATATCTCCTTTGAATCTCCAAAGGCCCCTGAGATCTTTCAGAAGCAGTGGCAGCCAGAAGTCAAACTGGACCTGAGCACCAGCAACCGTCCGCTGGAAGAAGGCCTGTATGAAGTGGTTCTGTCTCTGACTGTGACTGTAGAAAACGGCCCAGAAGACAACAAGGAAACCGCTTTCGTCACTGAAGTACATCAGGCAGGTGTCTTCCTGGCCAAAGGCCTGGATGAAGAAGAACTGCACCGTACCCTGGGTGCCTTCTGCCCGAACATCCTGTTCCCATACGCCCGTGAAGCGATTGACAACCTGGTACTGCGCGGCAGCTTCCCTCCGCTCATGCTGGCACCAGTGAACTTCGACGCACTGTACATGCAGGCTCGCGAACAGCAGTCCGCTCAGCAGCAGCCAGAAGCCGTCAACTGATAAACGCGACCCGTTTCCCGCTTACCGATGCCCGAACAAGCCAGATAACCTGCGCTGTTGCGGGAAGCGGGAAGCGGGAAACGATCTAAAAATCTAACTTCCTCCTGCAAACCCCATCTGCCGCCAGGCTTCATAGACCATCACCGCCACCGTATTGGACAGATTCAAACTTCGGCTGTCCGGGAGCATGGGTAATCTCAACACCTGATCTTGAGGCAGAGACTCCAGTATTTCCATTGGCAGGCCACGGGTTTCCGGGCCAAACAGCAGAGCATCACCTTCTCGAAATGCACAACAACTGTAATTACTGGTGCCCTTGGTGCTCAGTGCCAGCACCCGACCCGGTTTGACGGTTTCCAGAAAGCTCGGGTAGTCAGGGTGAATTTTCAGCTCGGCAAACTCATGGTAATCCAGCCCGGCCCGCTTCAGGCGCTGATCATCCAGCTCAAAGCCCAGGGGTTCGATCAGATGCAGACGAAAGCCGGTATTGGCACAGAGGCGGATGATATTGCCCGTATTGGGGGGGATTTCCGGCTGGTAGAGAACAACATCAAGCATGGACAGATCCAACAGATGACAGAGCGCCAATCATAGAGCATCTGTGAGTTGGATGGCATTAATTGACGATACAGGCAAAAGCTTTTGAACCACAAAGAGCACAAAGCCCACAAAGTTTTTTACTTAAGGGGAGTAAAAATTGGGAACGCATCAAAGATGCAACTTTCTCACAAAGCCTGAAAAGCCTTCCTTTGTGCGACCGCCAGGGATGGCGGAAGTGCTGGTAATGCACGACTGCATGGAAGCAGGAGTTAGGGTAACGCATGGAGCAGTTACCGAGGAGCAATTACCAGTGATCTCTGTGGTTCAAAAAGCTTGTAATATCAGCCAGCCTGGGTAAATCCGAAGATCATCACCAGCGTCAAAAACAAGGCGAGCAGATTTCCGCCGCAGCCATAGCGGAACAATTTGTTGTCACTGCGTTTATGGTCGTAAGGGGACAGGTCCATTGTCTCAAGCCTCAAAACAAAAATTCTTACAAAGAGGTTTTTTATAAGAATAGTGGATAAATTCAGCCTTTAAGACGGATTGCATCAGTGGCTATTTATAAGGAGTGAACGGTTCGCCCGTGTTTAACCACCCGCTTTTGAACGACAAAGAGCATAAGATTTTTGAACCACAGAGACCACGAAGAGCACAGAGAAAAGAATTTGTAGAATATCCAGGGGGGTGTTACCAACTGGCCATTCACAAAAAGAAGCAAACGTTGTGGGTTCCGTGATCTTTGTGGTTCAAACGGCTTGTAGTCTTTATAGCTCCAGAAAAAACCATGACATTTCTGTGACATCGAAGAGCGATAATTGAGTCACAAACGGTCCCCATTCAGAAACCATTCAGGTGACGACGGCATAATGCATTAGCCTGGAAGCAGGATGGGAATAAGTAATACCAATTGTGCTTTCTAACTGCCGTTATGAGCGAGAAGATGAGCCTTAGCTATGGCGACGATCGGCAACGCAGGATTAAGGCTCAAATCTTCAGCGCAATAGAATAGGGAGTTAGAAGGTTCGATTGGTATCGTATCTCAAGTGTAAAAAAACGGTAGCGAAACGCAATCACATGATAGGTATTGAGACACATTGTGCGAGCACAAAAATGTCAACTATCCACCAAACACAGATGCTCGTACACATCCCATTCGCAAAAACCGAAAGATAGTAAAATTTATTGTGACATGAGTCACAAAAAGCTTGTGTATTATTCCTGAATGTTGAAAAATCGGGGTTCAATATAATGGCTGACCAAATCCTTACAGTCTGGCTAAAAGTCGCTCAGCAGAAGGCTTTGGTCGCAAAATAACCATTATCCGGTGTTGACTTGAAAAGGTTTGTGACTGGATTTGTGGAAAGTGTGAATCGTTAACTGTAAATAGTGAATGGTTAAGCATAACAAGCGGGGCTGCCCCTGATAACTATCCACTCTTCACCATTGATTATTCCCTTTTCCCCAATCACCAACCAGACGACATCGGATCAGAACGTAACCACAGGCACACGGCAGCTAACCACTGCATGGGGGCAAAAGAATGAAAACATTAAAGACATTGGCACTGGCGACGGCGGTTTCTGCTGGATTGTTGGGGGCTGGTGGAGCCATGGCAGTAGTTGTTGATGGTGACCTTGCAACAGATCAATCTATAGGTAAGTTTGATATAACCCTTACCACTAACACCATGATAAGGGTTTGGGGACTTGATGATGTAAGTGAAGATGTTGATTCTGTTTCCAGCCTACCAACCCCACTTGCAACTGATTTCTGTGTATATACCAATGGTACCAACAACCAATTCGACCTTACTGTAAGTACTGGAAAAGGCTTTGAACTTTATAACGACGGTAATAGCGGTTCCCTTGAGTATGCCCTCGAAATTGGTGACGCTGGCGCTACTCAAAAGAAGGCAAACTTCAATTCAGAAACCAATATAACTGAATTGTTTGATGCTGGCGCATCACAGCCTGATCCTGCTCAGGAATGCAGCACTGGAAATATGAGTATGCAAGTTAGTTTTTCCCAAACAGGCTTAAATGCTTTACCTGATGGCACCTATACCGACACCGTAACTATAACTGTCCAAGCTAAATAAGTTTGACCTCGTTCCCACGGTTCTCCGTGGGAATGAATACCGGACTCTCCTGAAGTAAGGAAAAACGGGGTCAGGTCTTTCATCGTGTATCCCGATAGGTCGGTTCACTTGCGAGCCGACAAATAAGATCAAAATAATCTGAACCCAATGTCGGCAACCGCTCTGCGGTTAACGACCTACGAACAAACCATTCCCAAGCACAGCATGGGAACAAAAATATTTAATAACTTCGTGTCTTTGTGACTTCGTGGTTAAAAAAACCAGACAACTCCACCAAAGTGGAAACTCAATAAAACTCAGTGAGCTTTCTGAGCTCCGTGGTTAAACACCCAGGATAAGATTCAGTTATTATGCGTCGTTGGAAGTGCATCGTTACATTGCTTCTTGCATTTTCCATGTCCGCTTTCAGTCACATGGCGCTTGCTGACGACCCCATTTTTCTCGCCGCCACCAACCCACCCGCCGGTTTTGAAGAACTCAGCGGCACCCAGCAATCCCTGGTGGATATCTACTTCGGCAACCGCTATATCGGTTCCCAGCTGGCCTCGTTCAGCCCCGGCATTATTGAGCTGCCCAACCCCGCTGAACTGGTACGCCAGATTGGTAACCTGAATGACCCAACCCTGATTGTCAGTACCCTGACCGGCGAACTGAACAGCCATGCGGATCGGGTCTGTCTGACGGATAACGCTCAAAACTGTGGCATTCTGGAAACACCGGTGGCCGGTGTGATCTTCGATGAATCCCGCTTCCGTGTGGATATCTTCATCAACCGTCGTTTTATGCTGACCCGTGCCGCTGATGTGCGCAAATACCTGCCACCATCTGATGCGGGCTTTGCCCTGATGCAGAACTTCTCTGCGGCGGTTTCCGGCTCCACCGCCGAGGGCAGCGATAACAGTTACACCCTGAACGGCCTGACCATGGCCGCCTGGGAAGAGAACAGCCTGTACTGGAGCTGGGACTATTCCGATACCAACCACTTCTCCGTCAACCAGTTCTACGGCCAGCGGGATTTTGAAGGACTGGAATACAACGGTGGTCTGTTATCCACCAGCGGCTTTGGCCTGAACCTGACTTCTGACCAGCCCATGGTTGGCCTGCGCATTAACAGCTCCGACAATACCCGGGAAGACCTGGACTTCTCTGGCGGTATGCCGGTGGAAATATTCCTGCCCACCCGAGGTCGGGTAGAAATACGCAAGGATGGCCGCCTGATCGACAGCGCATTCTTCGAAGCGGGTTCCCAGCAGCTGGATACCACCAGCTTCCCCAGTGGCGCTTACGATATCGAGATTCGTATTCTCGATGAGAGCGGTAACCTGATCTCCACCGAAACCCGCTTCTTTGCCAAGCAGAGCCAGATTCCCCCCATCGGTGAATGGCTGTTCTTTGCGGAAAGCGGCCGACTGGTAAACCGTGAAGCGGATAAAGCCCTGCCAGAGCTGACTGAGCAGTGGCTGACCCGTGCTGGGGCCAGCCGCCGGGTGTTTGATACCCTCGCCGCCACCGGTGCAGTAGCCATTAATAATGACGATGCCCTGATGGAGTTCGGGCTGTACCACTTTGGCTACCGTTATGAAATCGCCCCATCACTGATGCTGGCGGATAATGGTAGCAAGGGTTTTACCGTCAACAGCCGACTGACTCTGGGCGACCTCTCCCTGTCAGGTAACTATCGTCGTTTATGGCATGATGAACCCATTGATAATGAGGTCGATGACAATGGTGAAGAGATTCCCGGTCTGTTTGGTAATGCCTTTGAGCAACACTCCGTTTCTGCCTCCATGCCCGTGTTCGATGGCAGCCTGGGCTACCGTTACAGCCTGAACCAGAGCTACGACGACAATAACGAAGAGCAGGATCCGACTCGTACCCACAGTCTGGACTATCGCCGCACCCTGTTCCGAACCTTTGATTACGATGGTGATATCACCCTGAGCCTGAGCAAATCCGGCGATACCGAGATTGGTCTGGTCAGTTTCAGCTTCCGCTACCGTGAAGACCGCTGGAACTTCCGGGCTACGCCACGGGCCGAAGTCAGCAAGCGTGATGGTGAAACGGACAGCTCTGAACGACTCCGCCTTTCAGCTTCGTGGGATGATGGCGATCTGCTGGACGGCGACCTGCGCTTTGATGCCGGCGTTGAGGGCGGAACCGGCGATGACCGGATGGATGGCAGTGTGCAGTACGCCAACCGTTATGGCCGTGCCAGCTTCAGTGCCAGCCATACCCTTGGCGATACCAGCAATACCACCTCCTGGGGTGGCAGTATGAGCACCAGCTTCCTGACCGATGGTGACGTGTTTGCCCTGGGTGGTGAAGAGCGTGCCGAGAGTGCCCTGGTAGTAAACCTAGACGGTCGACCTGGCGATGTGTTTGACGTCAAGGTCAATGGTCAGCGCCGTGGTTATGCCATCGCCGGCTCTCCTTCCATTATTGCTCTTTCACCTTATGAGCAATACCGGGTCAGCCTGAGCCCCGCCGGTGAAACCCTGTACAGTTTTGATGAGCGGGAAAAAACCGTGACGCTCTACCCTGGCAATGTGGTGACACTGGATTACGAAGCGATCCCCCTGCAGCTGCTGTTTGGACGACTTCTGTTTAATGGTCAGCCTTTAGAAGGAGCACGCATCAACGGTGGCCTCTACCCTGGCAGCACCGACGATATCGGTATGTTCCAGCTGGAAACCCGCTCCGATGTGGGCAACCTGCAGGTGGAGCTGGATAATGGCTGGTTATGCCAACTGCCTGTGCAACCACTGGATGCCGGTTATGTGCTGCAAATGGGTACTATCGATCTTAGCGACGCCCAGTGTGCACCGCTGCTGGAAGGCCAACTGGCGATTACTAAGCGGGATGATATCGACCAATAAATTCATTTCTCCATCACTTCTCAGCCTGCTGAAATCTGCAGGCTGAGAAACGTCGTATAAGTTCCCTAACCAAAGACTACCTATTCATCAGGACTTATTGTGAGCGCTGTTGTCACACAAACCGCTGAGAAGGTGAAGTTCCTTTCACTGTATTCTCTTTTTCTTTTCGCCCTTTCAACCCTTCAAGCGACACCTGTTTTCGCTGACAGTGACTGCTTTGACAACAACTGCGATCAGGATGGAAAGTACTGGGTTAAGATAAAGCGCCTGCCGGAAGAACTGGAGCTGCCGGCCTGGGGTGGTGAAGAGGTTGTCTCTGGTAGTACCGGAGTCAGCAGTGGCAAACAATTTTGTACCATTGCCTTTTTAGAAGGCAGCCCACGGGAGATGTTTGATCTTCAAATCACGATTGATGGCTCTTCCTCATCAGGTCAGTACCTGCTGAACAATGGCGGCTATTCAATACCGGTAACCTTCGAGATCAGCGATACAACTGGCAGCGCGCCACAGGCAAAGCAGATATTTACCCCCGGAAAACGCATTACGTTAAAGGGAAACAACAATTATCAGCAATGCAGGGACAATGAGCTGACGATTTCGGCTTCCGTTGCCAGACAGGATATTATTGCTACAGCCAGGACCGGCACTTATACCGGATTCTTTCGGGTATCATCGCAATCAACCATGGATGCCACCAGCCTGGGGCCGGTATGGATGGAGCTTGAGGTAGAAATTGAAATATTACCGGTCATTCAAATTCTCGGGCTGGAAGATATTGCACTGCAACCCAATGGAAATTCAGCAACAGGCAGCCACCAATTCTGTGTGTTTGCCATGGGAGCCAATAAATTCGCACTGGAAGCATCCAGCTCCGTAGGAGCTGAGCGACCTAACCAGAAGTTCGCTCTGCAAAACGGCAACAGCAGTTACATTGACTATAACCTGGTCGTCTCTGACTCTGCAGGTAAAAGGCGGTTCTACTCAAGAAGAGGGGAAAAAGGTGGTTTTACACCAACCTCTGACCAGCAGTGTCTGTCTCCCAATATGACGGTAAACGTCAATGCGCCCGATATCAGTGGGGCAACGGGTACATACAGCGACACCATGACATTTACGGTAACGCCTGATTAAGCTTACCTTCCCTACTTCAGTTCACTGAATGGTTTCACCGATTGGATTTTTTGGAAAAAGTCCACCACATTGCATCGAAACCTGACTGGATAAAACTGGTTTGTAGCTCAATAAAATCAGTTACATTGGTTACATGTAAGAATAATAAAACAGGGCTCGGCCATATTTTGTCTCAGTATGAGCGAAGTGATGGCACTGGCAGTAACCGGTTATGTTATATGAAGTTCTCTCGATCGCTCTAACGCGTTTTTCCCCTATTGTTTTCACCCTGTGGATAACTCCACCCCTGGCGGCATTAGAGTGCGCTTCTCTCTCCGGAAACAATGAACGCTGTGCTGACGTCATTGGAATGGAAAACCAGGAAATCACGATTCAGACAGAAGAGATTATCAATAACAGTTCCGTGATTTATGGCGAACAGCAGTACTTCGTTAAACTGTAATGGCGGTACCAATACGAAAGTAAGGATTGTCGTACTGGATAGCTGGATAAATGGAAAACCTGCGGGAGTGTATAAGGGTACACTTTATCTCAACTGTAGAGCCTGCTTAGGTACAAATGTCAGAGAGCAGCCTTTGCCACTAAAACTGAAATCAAGAGTCCGCTCTCCCACTAAAGCTCAAGTCAAAACATAGTTAAAAAAGCTCAGATCATTGATGCAAAATAGCTGAGATCATAGTACAAATACCCTCCCTTGACGTACTGATATCAATGATAGCCAAGAACAGAATGATTAAATTAGCAGCATCCTAATTTCTCTTTATTCAAAGGGTTTTCTACTGCACATCGCAGGGAGATTTTTACATACTAAGGAAAGGCAAGAAATGTTGTATGCCTGTTTAAATAGTATTGCCAGAGGCATAACACTTGCCCTAGTCATAAATATCATGATTCCCCCACAGGGTGCTCTGGCATGGTTTGCTTTTGGCAAGGATAATTATCAAAAAACCACGCTCCCCTGGGAAAGTGATGATATGACAATCACTTTCCTCATTTCCCTTCAATCCTGCTACGGATTAAGTAGCAGTGGTGGATTCCTCAGTTGTGAAGCGTTTAACCGGACGGAGCTTTATTATCTAACGGGATCAAACTTCACCCTTGTGCTTCAGGATAAAATAAACCCTTCAGACCCTGACTTGGATATCAGCCGTGTTACTTTTAACGAAGGAAGCAATAAGAACATTATTATCAGTAATCAGGAAACCAATCCCGGTTTATCCCCCTACAGTTACACCCCTGTTGATGCAGAGGTCACTTTTACAATAAACCATGAGGCACTAAGTGTTGCATTGCCTGGTACCTACCGTTCTTCCTTTTCTCTTCAGGGTGCCGAAAGAGGTGGCTGGGGAACCTATACTGACCAAACCAAATTTATCTTTGATGTTGATGTACCAAAACGCGTCAAAATCAGCGGTTTAAAGGATATTTCACTCCAGTCTGATGGTAGTGGGACTATAAGAAGCAACTGGGAAAGCTTTTGCGTATTCGCCCAGGGTGGCGAAGCGTTCAAACTTCGAGCCTTTGGATCCGATAATTCTGGTGCTTTTATCTTGAAGCAGGGAGATGAAAAAATAAACTATAGGCTTCGGATGCGATCAACAATTAATGGTAATCCTGAAAACATTGAACCCAGTAAAACCCATTCCATTTATCAGTGGACTGGCTCAAATAACCAGGACTGCAATGGCAATACTCAAAATAATATGGAACTGCGCGTTATCATACCCTCCGAAGAGCTGAGCAATGTGTCATCTGGTGTGTATATGGATACCGTTACAGTCATTGTTGAACCAACTTAAAGAAAAGTTGGCATGACTCACGCAGCTAATCAAGGAGATACACCTACGAAAGTGAAACCGTGAAATGTTCTCAACTCAAAAGTTTGAGTATGCTGATGATTCTGTAAACGGCACTTGTTATCATGAATTTATTGGCTACTGAGCACGAAACTTCAGTAGTCACCCAGTCTCGACCTAAACAGAGTAGTCCTGATATCTGCAGGAAGCAGACCATATAGAAAGGTTCATGGAGTGAACACTATGCTGTCTAGCGGTAAAAAGCCTGTTAGCCAATGCATGATAATACTTGGCATTATGCTGGTACTTTCCTACTCCTCTGGCGCACTTTCATGGTTCGAGTTTATTGATGCAGATCCTGTTCAAGTGGATTGGGAAGATCAGGACATCGTGATTGAAATGCCTTTTTCACTTCGCTCCTGCTTTGGTAATGAGAACCTCAATGATGATGGCGATAAAATTTTTCCATGCATACTGCCGATACGACAAAACTACTCACTCCAGGCTTCAGATTTTAATTTGACCTATGATGGCTCAAATGGGGTAGATACCACACAGAGAACAATCGCTGAGGCATTATTCCAGGAAGACCAGAACAGTGCTGACCTGGTTAACTTCCAAAACAATCCTACCGGTGAATTTTTACCGTTAAGTCATGAATTTGTTCCTGCAAAAGTCACCTTTCGACTTTTCAATAATCAGCTCTATGATGCACTTCCAGGCACCTATTCCGCCGATGTTTTTCTGAAGGGTATGGAAAATGATGGTTTGGATTCTTTCGAAGACAGTACCCGTTTTAAATTCGATATCATCATTCCCAAGCGTGTGAAAATCAGTGGTCTCCAGAATATTGAGCTAACGGCGGTTAATAACAATGCCATTAACAGCGGATGGCATTCATTCTGCATTTTCTCTCAAGGCGGCACTGCTTTTGACCTGAAGGCTCATGGTAAAAATAACGCCAACAGTTTTGTTTTGAAACAGGGGACAGACCTGATTGACTATGAGCTGTGGATAAAAGCAGCTGGAGGCACAGAAACCCGGATCATACCCATGACCAGCTACCAGAATTGGCTTGGCTCAATCAGTAAGGACTGTCAGAATAACATCCAGAATAATATGGAACTGGAAGTTCGCATTCAGTCTGGCAGCTTAACCAATACTTCAGCCGGTGTTTACAAGGATACTGTCACCATCATTGTCGAAGCGGTGTAAGCCTCTACGAGAAAAGTATTTTGCAGACGAATGAGGCCACATTACCAGTAAAACATAAAAAGGTAGTGTCAGGAGTACTGCGTTATGCTGTTCAACGCTTTTGTCTTTGTTTTCACCCTCCTCTTCTCTGTAGCATCCCTTGCAGATAATGACTGCAACAAATCCGACGCTGACTGTGCCAGCAGCAATGACCCAACCTATAACTACTGGATCAAAATCAAACGACTCTACCCAATCGAGATGGGGCAGTGGGGTGGTGAAGAGATTGCCAATGGCGCTACCGAAGCCGCTACCGATGGTCGCCTGTTCTGCCTGATTGCCTACCGGGAAAACCGCAATGGTCCAAAGAACCGTCAGCTGAATGATTTCCAGGTGCGCTTTGATGGCCCAAAGCAGGGAGGGCAATATGTGCTGGAAAGTAGTTCCAGTGCCACACTGCCCGTTACATTGACCCTTCTGGGTGCTGATGGCGATGCCCAGAATGGTTTTTCTGATGACCTGCTGAATACTCCTTTCAATTTTTCGGCCAGTCAGCAACATCAGCAGTGCAGAAATAATGAATATATTCTGCGTGCTGAAATTAAACGCTCAGACATTCTCAACAATGCCTTTACTAACCGGTATGAAAGCCGGTTT
The DNA here is from genome assembly GCF_001647025.1 of Endozoicomonas atrinae. GTDB lineage: Bacteria > Pseudomonadota > Gammaproteobacteria > Pseudomonadales > Endozoicomonadaceae > Endozoicomonas > Endozoicomonas atrinae. Next base: position 8,818 of record NZ_LUKQ02000083.1, on the reverse strand, counting down.
ACCTTAATTATTGAGCGTTCCAACCCTCAGCTCACCGTTGAAGTTGAATTTACCGTTTCTATTGAACTGGTGCCTATGGTTCAGATTTCCGGCCTGGAAGATATGGCTATTAACCACACCACCGGTAGCAATGTCGATCAGGGACAAACCTTCTGTGTCTATGGCTTTGGTACCACCAGTTTTAAAATTCGTGGTGAAAGTAAATACGGCAGTGGTCAGTTTTTGCTTTCTAACGGCAGTGACAATATTGAATATGGCCTGGCCGTTGGAAAAGCGGGTGGGAATGGCCAGGGCAATATGAAAGTACTCGCTGAAGGTGGCAGCTATGTGACTCATAACTCATGGACCGCTGCTGATTCTGCCTCCTGCGGCAACGGCACTTCTGAAAATATGCGGCTGAACATCACGATTCAAGATATTGAGATCAGCGGCAAGCCTGCTGGTGTTTATCAAGACACGGCCTATCTTACGATTGCTCCCGGTTAATTCTCTCCAACATGCTGAATCTTCTTTCCCGTGATGCCCTGATAAAAAAACTCGGTTTTCCACCATTGCCACATTATGAGTATTGATATGCAATAGATCGTGATTCACTCACTACTGCTCAAGACAGATCTTAATGGCAAGGCAAGCTCTTAATAAAATCTACTTTCTGTTCGCCAATGTCCTTTGCGTGATCTTCCTATGTCTGCCAGTTACTGCCCGAGCAGAGTTTGAGTTTCTTGATTATGAAATTCGAGAAGTTATTGAAAAGCCAAATAGAGGAACGGTTGAGGTCAGTTTTGATGTTAACTTCAAGTCCTATCATGTTTTAAATAACACATCCCAGAATTATCGTTTTGCAATCACAAAAGATCCGATTTCTGGCGTATCTTATTCCAAACTACCAGAGGTTTCATCACTTAAACCAGACAACAAGCATCTGCAGAATACAATTAATGTAACGGGTGACAGGAGTTTTTCTTTTAAATCTGGTCAATGGTCATCAGAAATTCTTTCAACACAAATATTATCAAGACTGAGTTTCACTCTCACGTTGAAACAGGAGGGGATGAAAGATCTTTTAGGAAATGAAAAAAATCTTGAGATATTCCTTGTGGGAGCTGATGCCTAAACTCCACTTTATTACTGGAAGTCACTTCCCATTATTATCTCAATCAGCAGACCCGGTGAAGTCAAAATCTCAGGCCTTGATGACGCCACTTTAACGCCTTCATCACCAAAAGTAACGATGGACGCCTGTATTTACAGCAGTACCGGTCAGGTGGGCGTAATTCTGGATGGTATACACAGTCAGACGGGAGAAGCTTTCCAACTTAAAGCCAGTGGCTCATCAAACTATTTACCTTACTTCCTGTCACTCGGTACCAACAAGACCAGTACGAAGGACATACTGTACGAGGGGTTTGAAGAGGCAAAGCCCTGGGAAGTAGAAAAAAAGAATGAGCACTGTAATAACGGTTCAAATACATTTTTCACCGTTTGGGTAGATCCAGATGAAGCTGCCAGTGCTCCTGAGGACACCTACAGTGACACCCTGACAGTGACACCCTGACAGTGATAGTGACGCCCAAATAATGTCAAGATTTCCCCGACTCTCTGTTTGAAGAGTTATCCCTCATTTTCATTATTCCTTCCTATCAATACGGGGAACTGATTATTTAATAACCATAAAAAAGCCGCTTTAATCTCTTCAGATCACTTCCTCACTTTATAAACCTGTATTAAAAAAATGAGATTCACCTCAACAGTACTCCGGTTTGTGCTTACAGTACTAATGTTACTGTTTTCCGGTTTGACCTCCGCCGCTTTCTTTTTTTGATCGAGATATTGAATACATAGACATTAACCTTGATGAGGTCGGCAATAACTTCAACCGCTCTATCACCGTACAATTTAAAACGGTATGTGAGTTGAGTGGCTGTAACCCGGTGGGCAGAGGTCAGGACTACCGTTTTGGTAGTTTCCAGCCATGATGAAGGTGAAGGAAGGGGCAAGCCTTCTCTTAACCGGGATGGACTTTCTACTTTTTTGAGACGGGTACGCTTTCAATCTGAGGCTGGCAGAAAATACACTATCTATAACAATGGCTGGAATAACTGGTCATCACTCTTTGAAGCACCGGAAACAGTCGCCATAGAGAGAACCATTACTTTTGAATTAAGACTCAAGAAGAGTGGACTCACGGGCTTACAACCAGGCCAGTACAAAAGTGTCTACCTGATTGGTCTTGATGATGAACAGACTCAATACCACGATACTCTGGAAATTCGTATTCGAAAGAAAGCAAACCGAACCGCAAAAATCAGCAACCTGAAAGATGTTTCTCTAACCCATGGCTCTGCTGGCAATTATGACGCCAGAACCATGTCGTTCTGCGTTTATGTTTCAGACGGCGGACAATATCTGCTCAGAGCCAATGGCGGCCATACTGATCACAATAACGAGTTTAACCTGAGCCAGGGCAGCAGACGGTTACCTTACCAGATCGATTTTCGTTCAAACCGGGAACCCTGGCAGACCGGGATTAAACCGGGAGCCGGTGTTACCGGTACTGGCAGCAATAAAGAGAATTGTGGTGGAAAGGACAATGCTGAAGTGAGAATAACATTGAAAAAGCAACCCTCGGATGGAGGGCGGTATCAGGATACTGTGACTATAACGGTAACGCCCAGCTGAAGCCCCACTACCAGCATTATAACTGGCCGGCTCTGCCTAGGAAAAATATGTTACAGGCAAAGTTGAATCATGACAGTTTGCATTGCGTACATGATTGAACTAGACATTCTTTATGTACGTTATGCATAAACCTTCTTATGTACCAAGGTCAAAGCCTCTAAAGGACATTCAAGAAGAAATAGTGACTCGCGATGCGAATGGTAAAAGTCACTATAAAACTCACAAAAGGCCCAAGGACAGCAAAAAACCGAGAAGTTTTTCTGAATTCAAAGCTCAGCTTAAATCCAGAAGTATTTCAGAGCGCTCAAGCTATAAGTTTATTCCCAGCTGCAACGCCTCTACAAAGCAGTCGGAGAAAAGCTTGGAATCCCGGGCAATTGAAAAGCGGAAGTCGGATGAAACGGTGATAACTGGTCCTGCCTCCAAAAAGTTGAAACTTGATACTCCAGGAGATTGCAGCACAGCCAATACGGTTAGAGTTCTTCCATAACCTGAACCAAACTTTGGCCCATGTTCTATTAGAACTAATTGTTTTCGCATAGCAGGTAAAGCTGCCTACTCTGAGGGTGAGCCACAGGAATGAGTAGAAAAAAATAATAAAATGGTAGATAACATCGTACGATGCCCTGGCTATTTCGCCTGAATGACAGCCTCCCACATATTCAATGCAGGAGTGTCACAACAGGTCACCACTATGATATCAAAGAGAGAACTTCTGAGTTTCCTCAAACTCACCATCAAACAGGCCGTACTGAATAAACCCCTTACCTCTGGCCGCCCCCTCAGGCAAAGGCATTTCCCAGCTTTCACCGGCATAGATACGGGTACCGTCGCTTAGGTCAGTACAGCTTTCTTCTTTGCTGCTGGTGCAGTATTTTCCATTACGCAGAACAACATTGATGTTGCCACTGTTAGTAAACGTCATTTTGCCATTATTCAACTTGCCGGCCACTTTATACTCAGGGTTCTGAGGGCGGACAAAGACCAGAGCCTGATAAGCTACCAGCAGTTTAATTGCAGTTTTCTTAGCCTCCAGATCACCAACCACAGGACGGAAGGTTACCCGATAGACCAGTTCTTTATCCTTCGGTGTTTCCAGACTGACCAATCGTACGGTTTTACGGCCATTGGGTGGGATAATCGCTTTGCCCGGTGTGGCCAGAAGTTTGATTTCATTGGGGTCTGTTACTCGAATACGCTCTTCCTGCTCTGTACCAGGATTAACGACCTTGTAGACTTCGGTTTGCAGGTAGAGATTTTCTTTATCCGGGTTGGAGACCACCACATCCTGCCGTGGCAGCTGATCTGGCTTGAAGTAGACGATCATACGATCAAGAGACATGGTTGCCAGCGCTTGTGAGCTGGCGATAAGAGTCGCCAGCAGGCAGGCTCCACTGACAATGCGTTTCATGAACATATAATGGTAATTCCGGTTTGCCCTGGGCCAAACTTCACGGCATCACATAATAAAGTTTGAAACGACAGGGGATGAACAACATCCCCCTATTCTATTGCCCGGAGAAATAAACTCAAATGAGTTTTGATGCCAGTGCTGACCAGCGCCGACAACTACTCCGCATGAATCAGTAATGTCGCGGGCTGCTTTGATCCCTGAAAACCCATTACCGGCTGGGCAATCAGTTTTCGGCTGCTGTTACGGCAATCTTTTTCAACGCCAAATAATGCAGAGGGCTGATTGGTAATCCAGGTTTCTCCTGCTGGTTCAGAGACCCTTAAATCAACACCGTCAGCACCACTGGAGGCCAGACTGAACTGGGACACACCACGTCCTGAGACACAAAGAGAGACCGGGCGATCAAAACTCAGCGTACTGGTTGGAATAATGACCGGATTGCCGTCTTCATCCGTTGCACTCTCATCCACAATGGCAACCTGAGACTGCAATGATGGGTAAACAATGAGAGTGATAGAAAATGAACCTGTTGAGGTATTACCCAGCTTTCCCCGGGTGGCGGCTTCAACGTCTGTCAACGAAGTGACGGCAAATATACCAAATAGGAAAAATGCGCCAATTCCCTGGCGCAACTTTCTATTAAGAGATCGTGGAGTCCATTCCATGATGTTACTGCCTTACTGCTACATCCTGTTTTCAGTATAGGCAGTGTGAAATGCGAACTGTTGACCTTATATCCTGCCAGATTTCCTTATATCGGGAATAGGCTTTTTAACCATGCAGGCACGGTGTGCAGGTTTTTCTTTGTCTCTTCGTGCTTTTTTCCTTACGGGTATTGTGGATGCTTAAACCACCAGCTCTTCCTCTTCCAATGGTGCTGAGGGTTCCAGATTCAGCTCCTTAATCTTACGGGTCAGTGTATTCCGGCCCCAGCCCAGTAGCTCTGCAGCATCCTTTTTACGGCCACCGGTATGAGCCAGTGCTGATTCAATGACAATGGTTTCAAAGGCTGGCACCGCCTGATCCAGAATACCGACATGGCCTGCAGCCAGCTCATGGTCACACCATTGCCGGAATAGCTGCTCCCAGCTGCCATAACCCGTCATGGCTCCCTGGCTATTACCCTCCTTCTCCATCAATTCAGGAGGCAAGTCAGAAACGAGCACTTCCCGACCAGAAGCCATCACCGTTAACCAGCGACAGGTGTTTTCCAACTGCCGGACGTTACCAGGCCAGTCCAGAGTGCTCATATAACTGGCCGTTTCCAAGTGAAGGATTTTCGGCTCCACATCAAGCTCTTTACCTGCCTTATCCAGAAAGAAACGTGCCAGTCTTGGAATATCTTCACGTCGATCCTTAAGCCTTGGCAGATGTACCCGGATAACATTCAGACGGTGAAAAAGGTCTTCGCGGAACTTGCCTTCTTCCACCAGTTTTTCAAGATTCTGGTGAGTCGCGGCAATAATGCGCACATCCGCCTTTACTGGTGTGTGCCCACCCACGCGATAAAACTCTCCATCAGCCAACACTCGCAGTAAGCGGGTCTGGGTATCTGCGGGCATGTCACCAATTTCATCCAGAAACAGGGTACCGCCGCCGGCCTGTTCAAAACGCCCTCGACGCATGCCACCGGCACCGGTAAATGCACCTTTTTCATGACCAAAGAGTTCAGACTCAATCAGATCACGGGGAATAGCTGCCATATTCAACGCAATAAAGGATCTATCTGCCCGTGGACTGTGACGATGCAGCGCTCTGGCCACCAGTTCCTTACCCGTTCCTGATTCACCATTAATCAACACTGTTATGTTGGAATGAGACAGACGGCCAATGGCGCGGAAAACTTCCTGCATTGCCGGGGCTTCACCAATTATCTCCGTTGACTCCTCCTCCTGCAGGGATGCCTCCGGAGTCAGCGCCTCAGCCAGTTGCTGCTGGCGATGTTCCTGACCACGCTTAACCAGTGCCACCGCCTCATCAATATCAAAAGGCTTGGGCAGGTATTCAAATGCACCACTCTGGTAAGATGACACCGCACTATCCAGATCGGAATGAGCGGTCATGATAATAACGGGGACATCAGGTTTCAGTTCATGAACCGCCTTCAACAGTTCCAGGCCATTCATGCCGGGCATACGGACATCGCTGATCAACACTTCCGGCTCACTTTGTTCCAGCGCAGCCAGTACTTTCTCCGGCGCATCAAAGGATTGCGTTTCGATGCCTTCTGAATTCAGGGCTCGCTCCAGAACCCAGCGTATCGCCTGGTCATCATCCACGATCCAGACTTTGGAATTCAAACTCATACTTCACTCCTGTGACATATCCAGCGAAAGCGGTAAATAGACATTGAAAACGGTTTCTCCGGGCTTACTCTCACACTCAACCAGCCCCTGGTGCAGGCTGATGATTGACTGTGCCATGGGTAACCCGAGGCCGGTTCCATCGGCGCGGCCACTGATCATGGGGTAGAAAATATTTTCGATCAGTTCAGGAGGAATACCTGACCCGTTATCAATAATGGACAAGTGACAAACCAGCCGCCGTCGCTGGGTACCGATAGTAAACTGTCGTGCAATACGGGTTCTCAGAGTGATCAGGCCTTCAGAACGCGGCATTGCCTGATCAATAGCCTGCATGGCATTGCGCACCAGGTTAAGAATGGCCTGTATCAGCCGTTCGAAGTCACCCGGTATATCGGGAATACTTGGGTCATAGTCTCGCTTGAGCCTGAGCTCTCCACCGGTTTCTGCATTAATTAGCTGCATCACCCTTTCAAGCACTTCATGAATATTCAGGGCTTCCATCTTCGGTGGCTGAAGAGGTCCCAGCATCTGGTCAACCAGATCACGCAGCCGATCCGCTTCCTGGATAATAATCTCTGTAAATTCTTTAAGCCCTTTATCATCCAGTTCCCGGGCCAGAAGCTGAGCTGCACCACGAATGCCTCCAAGGGGATTTTTCACTTCATGAGCCAGACCCCGAACCAGAATTCTGGAGGTTTCCTGTTTAGCTATAAGTGACTCTTCTCGTGTAATTTTCTGAACCCGGTCACGAGGATTGATTTCCAGGAGCAGCCTTGCATCTCCACAGACGATAGGTGAAATACTGTAATCCACATTGATCATCTCACCATTGATGGGAAAGTCGGTTTCCCGACGCGTAAACTGCTGATGCTGAGCCAGGCTTCGATCCAGATCAGCCCTGAAATTTTCTTCAGGAATCACTGCAGTAACTGGCTGGTTAAGAACCCGTTTCAAACTGGTATCCAACAGAGTTTCTGCAGCCGGGTTCAGGGTAATCACCCTGAACTCCTGGTCGAGCACCATAACCACAGTATTCAAGTTATCCAGAATGATGTTTTGCATAGTTACTGTTTCAGGGATCATCTCAGGTATAAGCTGCTTCATGGTCTCATGGTCAAGTCTTATTATTGCTGTTGTCGTATCAATTTAATGAGAAATAGCATCGGGTATCGTGAATGCAAAAATCAAACCACCCTTAATAAATAGCCCGTTTTTTGGAAGCGAAACCTCCAAGCTGCCTTACACTCCATTTCTGCAGGCATTTTCAATGCTAATCATCCAACCGATGTTTAAAAGTTAATTCCGATTTATTAACTTTAAGCGCACCATAATAGTGCATTCATGTAATCAGAGCATCACATTTATGAAGCTTACTCCCATCAAATCTTCTAACCTCATTATGGGTATGGCTGACTGTAGAACCAAACAAGGCGAAGTCGTGGCCATGAAAAGGCGCTTTAACACAGTTTTACGCTTCAGGCAGTCAACGGAACAGGGGGTTAGAAAGTGTGATTGGTATCAGGTTCCGTTGATATAACGGTTAGAGGAATTGATGTGGTTGGCTGGAAAGTACGGGGAAAGTAAAGCCCACTCCCCCCTTTTTGGTGCAGCCGTCACGGGGCAGGAGGGTTTATAGATACTGCAGGAGTGAATACGGTTCGATGTACATGAATCGTATTGCTGGAAGACTGAATGACTTTGGCCTGATTATCTATGATCTCCACGGTAAGGCTGTGGGTGCCACGATCCACATTCTTGAGTTCAAAGGTTAAATTTCGCTTGGATTCCCCAACCACCTCACCATCAAGCAGCAGGCGGACTTTGTGACCCGCAAGAATTCTTGGTTCTGTGGCAATTTTTACCGTGAAATTCCCCTGGTTCCGCACTGTGGCATCATTGGCAGGCTCTATAATCTCCAGATTGGAGTAAAGTTCCTTGCTCTCTTTTTGAGCAGGTTTTGACGATTCAGGCTTACTCCTTGGGGTTGGAGACATTGGTGTAAACGGGCGTAACTTGACTTCCTCACTGGGCTGGTCGGCAGGGCGCGAGTCAGTAAAGACAACATTTCCGTCCTGATCCACCGTTTTATATATAGCGGCAAACGCAAAGTCCACTGATACCAGAGGCAGAATAACCGCCAGAAAAGACCAAACCATCGCCTTTTTTATATTCATGAGCCTCTTGCCCCGGGTGAAGTCTTACACGACTTATACCAATTGAATTTTCTAACTACTGTATAACTGCCCAATCACGGGAGCACAGACTGAACAGTCGACCAGCTTCGCTGCAAAGGTTATTCCAAGCTTCACAGCAACAATCTACAATATTTTCATAACCTGAAAATGCTTTGTTTGATAAGTCATGCTCCCGCATCCACTCCCATAGCCTTTCTGAGCTGTTTAACTCCGGTGCGAATGGT
>NZ_LUKQ02000812.1 GCF_001647025.1 Endozoicomonas atrinae | reverse complement strand
CGAAGATATCGTGGATTGCTGCTGCGAGGCCTGGAACAATCTATGCGGCGAAGCTGGACGTCTATTCAGTTTATGCTCTCGTCAGTGGGCAGTTATACAGTAGTTAGAAAAAGCAATTGGTATAAATTGACAGGACAAGTCCAATTTGAATCTGATGGTAGTACCAGCAGGCTGAAAGATATAGCAAGCCGACTCTCAGAAAAGGGGCATAGAATGAAAGGAGTGCTTGCCCAAGTGAATAGCGTGGCTGAATGAGGCTAGGGGAATGTAATTTAAATTGTGTAAACGCTTGTCGTTAATACTCCAAAATGGAGAATAACAATGAGCGTTGAAATCAACGAAAAACTGGTAGATCAAATAGCCAGTCAGATTAAAACTCAGGATG
>NZ_LUKQ02000811.1 GCF_001647025.1 Endozoicomonas atrinae | reverse complement strand
AATTCAAAACTGGGAAGCCAGTTGAACCTGATACTGCGTGAGATACCCAAGCGGCAAAGTGGGGCTAATAACAACCGCAGTCAGAGCCGGGAGCGATCCTTGTGATGGGTGAGACAATCTATGAGCCTGTTGTGGGGCGGGAGGAAGTTGGAGAGTTTACCTGTCAAAAATAATAACAGCCCTGGTGATCTGACCGATTCGCCTCCGTAAGAGGTGTATTTTTGTGTCTCATTTTTAATACGACATAAATCGTCTACGCAAAAAAACGGACCCTAAAGCCCGTGAGATAAGATTTTCTCTGCAAAATTCACAGTAGGTAAACTGTGCCCCAAGAAACATGGTTCATTAGGAACAGTGCCTCTTCCGTGAGGACGTGAGCATCCTAT
>NZ_LUKQ02000810.1 GCF_001647025.1 Endozoicomonas atrinae | reverse complement strand
GTGCCGGTGGTCACCGTGTCAGGTGTGCCGCTGCCAGTACTGGTGGTGCCGGATCCCATGACCGGGCTTTCCCCGGTGCCGGTGGTCACCGTGTCAGGTGTGCCGCTGCCAGTACTGGTGGTGCCGGTTCCCATGACCGGGCTTTCCCCGGTGCCGGTGGTCACCGTGTCAGGTGTGCCACTGCCAGTACTGGTGGTCACCGCGTCAGGTGTGCCGCTGCCGGTACTGGTGGTGCCGGATCCCATGACCGGATTTTCCCCGGTGCCGGTGGTCACCGTGTCAGGTGTGCCGCTGCCAGTACTGGTGGTGCCGGATCCCATGACCGGGCTTTCCCCGGTGCCGGTGGTCACCGTGTCAGGTGTGCCGCTGCCAGTACTGGTGGTGCCGG
>NZ_LUKQ02000809.1 GCF_001647025.1 Endozoicomonas atrinae | reverse complement strand
AATCCTTAACCACCGCATCCGGTGTGACCTGCTCGGGTTTCTGCTTGCCATCCGGTGTCAACAGCAGGCCCCTCAGGCAACATTCCGCTTTGAAGCGCGCTAGCTCCAGTGTTGCTTTGGCTGCCTGATAATCCTTAACCACCGCATCCGGTGTGACCTGCTCGGGTTTCTGCTTGCCATCCGGTGTCAACAGCAGGCCCCTCAGGCAACATTGTTCCTTAAAGCGCGCTATCCCCAGCTTGCCTTCTGGACTATCTGGGAAATCCTTAACCACCGCATCCGGTGTGACCTGCTCGGGTTTCTGCTTGCCATCCGGTGTCAACAGCAGGCCCCTCAGGCAACATTGTTCCTTAAAGCGCGCTATCCCCAGCTTGCCTTCTGGACTATC
>NZ_LUKQ02000808.1 GCF_001647025.1 Endozoicomonas atrinae | reverse complement strand
CTTGGGACACCAGTAACATCGCTGGACTGTTCCGCAAGTTACGAGAGTTTCTGATCGACAAATTCAGTAAGGAAGAGGCCGACAACATACTGCCCACCTGGTCGATTGAAGACCTTGAAGACAGTGCTCGCCGAGCGATGAACGAAGACAGCAACACACCGTCGCCTGCCTTTTCAGAACACAACTCACCATCACAGAAGTCACCATCACAGCAGCCCCCGGAAGGAACCGCAATGACCGAAGAAGAACTGAAGCAGCTAAAAGCTGACCTGGAAGTGAAAGAGCAAGCCCTGAAAGACCGGGAAGCCTCTTTTTCCGAGAAAGAGACCGCCATCAAAGCCAGCGAAGCGGCACTGCAGAAGCAGGCCATCGCCAGCGATCTGGATGAGC
>NZ_LUKQ02000807.1 GCF_001647025.1 Endozoicomonas atrinae | reverse complement strand
GGCCATCCAGTGTTTTCAACCACTCGCCATTGCGGTCAGCCAGACCGTATGCACTGGTCCACTTCTGCCCGAACAGGGCGGTCATCGTCGAAAACAGGTTCACCAGGTCCTTCCGGCTCAACGTCGTAGATGACTCCCTGCCCGTCGAAGGCTGCCTGTCCATCGAAACGGCCTGATCCTTCGGGGTGGAGGATGTGGGCGTTGGCCTGTTCGACCTGTTCAACCAGGCTGAGTTTTCCAGAATGTCGCTGCCGCGCTTCATAGTTCACGAATCATGGAACAATTTAATTGCTTCCCATAACTCATTAATGCACGATAGTAGGAGGCATTATGACAATAAGAAATACAATGGAAGCGATAGAAACAAGGACGACGTACTGTTATTCCTAT
>NZ_LUKQ02000806.1 GCF_001647025.1 Endozoicomonas atrinae | reverse complement strand
TGCAGGGGTTCGGGATCGAGAAGAAAGGCGAAGGCCGGTTCGGGCTGACCGAGGGCAGTACCGCTGCCGGTTTTGGCCTCCAGTTTGCCTCTGGGGTTGGCTCTCTGGCACCGTCCATGATACCCGGTGGTGTGGCCAGTAAAGGGTTGTCGGCACTGGGTATGAAAGGGCTTCAGGCATCGGGTGCGGCGACAGCAGTGAAAGGGTTGAACGATGCCCGGAAGGTGCAGGGCTACGCCAGTGCCATCGACAAGGGCAGCCATGCCATTGGCTACGGGGCAACCGGTGGCCTGATGATCGGCGGGGCCGGTGCCGAGGACGCCAAAAGCCAGATCATGGCACTGGGCTATGAGCAACTGAAAGACCTGCCGAGGTTCCAGGAGCTCTACCAGCAGA
>NZ_LUKQ02000805.1 GCF_001647025.1 Endozoicomonas atrinae | reverse complement strand
GAGCCGTGAAAGGGGAGTATGGCCCTGAACAGATCCGGATCATGGATGAGCAGCAGGCACTGAGCCGGGTGTTTATCAAGATCACCACCACCAAGGTGAACACCGCCTACTCCCGGTTGATCGACCTGCTGTTCCAGAACATCGACAGCTTCTGGGATATCGTGCCCAGCCCCCTGGCGGAGATACCCGCCAGCATCAAACGGCACCTCCGCATGACCGCTATTCAGGAGCTGCTACCCTATCCCCTTGATCCCCACACCCGTAACCAGCTCATCCAGGAACGAAACGATGAGATGGAACGGGCGCTGATGGCCGAAGCGCTGGAACGCGCCAACGAAGCCGCTATGAAAATGAAGCGGTTGATCAAGGACTACCTGATCAATGCCAACGCGCTCA
>NZ_LUKQ02000804.1 GCF_001647025.1 Endozoicomonas atrinae | reverse complement strand
AATGTTGCCTGAGGGGCCTGCTGTTGACACCGGATGGCAAGCAGAAACCCGAGCAGGTCACACCGGATGCGGTGGTTAAGGATTATGAATGCAGTGGTTGGCTCCTCGAAAGAGCTATTTTTTATTCTCAGCTGGCATTGAATGCAAGAGAACTGAACGGCTGCCACCTGGATAATGAGACAGTATTAAAAGCGTTTGATGAAGTTCCCGGAGATCATTCTTCGAGGCAAACCGAGTATCTGATGCAAAGGTTGAAAAAACCACAGTTGTACGATGAAACCAACGAAACTCAGGATACACTTCAACAGGCCTGGCAAATCTTAAACAACGTATCGGTCAAAGACGATGAGCAACATCGACTTCAATGTATCTTAAAATTCACGGCTATGCAGTATGA
>NZ_LUKQ02000082.1 GCF_001647025.1 Endozoicomonas atrinae | reverse complement strand
ACCATTCGCACCGGAGTTAAACAGCTCAGAAAGGCTATGGGAGTGGATGCGGGAGCATGACTTATCAAACAAAGCATTTTCAGGTTATGAAAATATTGTAGATTGTTGCTGTGAAGCTTGGAATAACCTTTGCAGCGAAGCTGGTCGACTGTTCAGTCTGTGCTCCCGTGATTGGGCAGTTATACAGTAGTTAGAAAATTCAATTGGTATTACACCTTCCGCAGTTGCCAATAGCCAGCGGCAAAAACTGGCAGCCATGGGTATAGCGGCCAGACTGGTTAATGAAATGGCGAGTCGCAAGGAAGCTGATAGTAATAGGAGGGGTTCCCTGTACCGGCTCGGTGAAAAGAGTTGTTATGAGAATGTTCGGAACTCTCAGGCAGGGTAGCACCCAACAGAGGATGAGCTACTTATCTTTACCACCTCATCAGGTATCGCCCACACCTTAAGGACCTGGGCTTTGCCGGGCAGGCTAAAATGGAAGCCAATATCAATATTATGATCCTCACTGGCTTTATCCTTAACCGGTTTTATCTCTCCTTTTGGAATGAGAGAGCCAGCGTCCATGCTGGTATGTATTTCATACATCCCTCCAGATTAAACTAAAGTCCCCTTTAAGCAGGGTTGGCTGCTTTATACTCTTTCCGGCGCTTATGGAGCACAGGCTCGGTATAGCCATTGGGCTGCTCACATCCTTTAAATACCAGCTCACAGGCTGCAGCAAAGGCAATGCTCTTATCAAAGTCCGGTGCCATGGGCTGATAAGCCGCATCACCAGCGTTCTGCCGATCTACAATAACGGCCATACGCTTCATGGTTTCCATTACCTGTTCTTCTGAACAGATGTCATGACGAAGCCAATTGGCAATGTGCTGGCTGGAAATTCGCAGCGTGGCGCGGTCTTCCATCAGGCCAATGTCGTTGATATCTGGAACCTTTGAACATCCAACGCCCTGATCAATCCAGCGCACCACATAGCCAAGAATTCCCTGGGCATTATTATCCAGCTCTTTCTGGATCAACTCTGCGGATAGTTTGTTTGAATCAGGCATTACCGGAATTTGAAGAATGTCATCAACACTGGCTTTTTGACGGCTGGCCAACTCTTCCTGTCGGGAAAGAACATTGACCCTGTGATAATGAACGGCGTGAAGTGTTGCACCATTGGGAGAAGGCACCCACGCGGTGTTGGCTCCTGACAGGGGATGGGCAACCTTCTGCTCCATCATTTTTGCCATTTCATCAGGCATCGCCCACATGCCCTTACCAATCTGGGCTTTGCCGGGCAGGCCTGTGTGCAGACCAACATCAACATTTTGATCTTCATAGGCCTGAATCCAGGTAGACTGTTTCATTTCCCCTTTTGGAATGACAGGACCGGCTTCCATGCTGGTATGTATTTCATCCCCGGTACGATCCAGAAAGCCGGTGTTGATAAAGACAATGCGCTCTCTGGCCTCGTGGATACAAGCTTTCAGGTTTATGGAGGTTCTGCGCTCTTCATCCATAATACCGACCTTTAATGTATTGGCAGGAATATCAAGAGCTGCTTCGATACGTGAGAACAGTTTGCAGGTGAAGGCGACTTCTTCAGGCCCATGCATCTTTGGCTTCACGATATAAATGCTGCCTTCTCGGGAGTTCTGCTGGCTACCCGCCTTTTTCTTCAGGTCGTGAATGGCAATCAGGGAGGTGAACATACCATCCATAATACCCTCTGGAATTTCATTACCCTGGGCATCGAGAATGGCATCATTGGTCATCAGGTGGCCGACATTTCGTACAAACATCAGGCTTCTTCCGGGTAACACCAGTTCACCACCATCTGGCGCGGTGTAAACCCGGTCAGAGCTCAGCTTTCGTGTCACAGGCTTGTCACCTTTAACGAAAGTATCTTCCAGGTCGCCTTTCATCAGCCCGAGCCAGTTGCGATATACCTGAGCCTTGTCTTCTGCATCCACTGCCGCGACTGAGTCTTCACAGTCCATTATGGTGGTAATGGCAGCCTCAACGATCAGATCCTGAACATCGGCAGCATCGTCTCTGCCGATTACACCTTCAGAGTCAATCTGAATATCAATATGTAATTCATTGTTTTTCAACAGTATTGAGTCAGGGTTTTCGGGGAGCCCGGTATAACCACAGAACTTTTCGGGCTCTTTCAGGGATGTGATTAAACCGTCCTTCAAGGAAATGGCCAGGCTGTTTTCAAGCACCTGATAGCGGGTTGCTTCTTTATGGCTACCTGAAGCCAATGGAGCCGCTGTATCCAGCAGCTCACGACCGAACTCAATCACTTTCCTGCCACGAATCGGGTTATACCCTTTCCCCTTTTCTACACCCTCACTTTCTGGAATAGCATCTGTTCCATAGAGTGCATCATAAAGGCTGCCCCAGCGGGCATTGGCCGCATTCAAGGCAAATCGGGCATTCATCACAGGGACTACCAATTGTGGCCCTGCCTGACGCGCTATTTCGCTGTCGACATTACTGGTCGAGATGGAAAAATCATCACCTTCTGGAAGGAGGTATCCGAGCGCCTCAAGAAACGACCTGTACGCAGGTTTATTCTCCTCGGTATAGCGGTTTTGCTGGTGCCATGCATCAATCTTCTGTTGAAGTTCATCCCGGCGAGCCAGAAGTGCTTTGTTTTCAGGGGCAAGGTCATTAACCAACGCTTCAAGCGACAGCCAGAACTTCTCCGGATCCACGCCGGTTCCCGGAACAATGTCATTCACCAGTAAATCATGGAGTACCCGCGCTATTTGCAGGCCACCTTTCTGGACGCGTTCAGTCATTTTAACCTCACTTCCTGATTATCATTATTATGCAACTGACGTATGCATTATGCTGCAGCTATGTACGGGGAAAAGTCAACGAGTGGGCAGGCAGAATTTACCTCACAGACGGATAAAACCGCTCTCAAGCACAACAGTTCCATCCTCCATGTTATCGAAGCGAGGTTGTATTTCCAATTAACTACTGCAATGACGGATATTTATTCTATGAATGATGTTTTCTGACTGTTAAATCGAAAAATGGCCAGGAATAATCAAATTATGAGTGCCCAGACCGGGGATTTCTGTTTCACCGACCAGTGCCATGGTCGACTCAATCTCTTTATGAATGATCTCGAGGGCCTTTGCTACACCTGCCTGGCCTGCTGCACCCAGTCCATAAACAAAGGCTCGCCCAATAAGAACTCCCTGAGCGCCCAGCGCAATTGCTTTAAGTACATCCTGACCACTGCGAACCCCACTATCCAGTAATACTGAGACTTGCTTATTGGCTGCTTCTACGATTCCTGCCAGAGTTCTGATGGTTGAAGGAGCTCCATCCAGTTGGCGCCCTCCATGGTTAGAGACAACCACGGCCTGAGCGCCTATATCAATCGTGCGATTTAAGTCTTCAGTGTTCAGTACCCCTTTAATGATCAAATACCCATCCCATTGATCACGAATCCACTCCAAGTCCTTCCAGCTTAAAGAGGCATCCAGCTGCTCTGACGTCCACACGGCAAGAGAACGCAGGTTTGTGACTCCCTTTGCATGGCCAACAATATTCCCGAAAGTACGGCGTGTTGTACGAGCCATCTTCAGGCACCAGCCAGGGTGGTTAAGGAACTGCATCAGCGATGAGACTGTCAGCCTGGGTGGTGCCGATAGCCTGTTTTTTACATCCTTATGCCTTTGCCCCATTATTGGCAAATCCATGGTTACCACCAGCGTATTACAACCAGCATTTCTGGCTCTCTCCATCAGCTGCCGGGTAAAATCACGATCTTTAAAGACATACAATTGAAACCAGAAAGGCCGACTGGTCTGGCGGGCAACATCTTCAATTGAACAGATACTCAAGCTAGACAGTGTAAAGGGAACACCAAATGTTTCTGCAGCCCTGGCTGCAAGAATCTCACCATCAGCATACTGCATGCCTGCCAAACCAACAGGTGCAAGTGCAACCGGCATCGTTACTGGAGTCTTTGCCATAAGTGAGGTGGTGTTTCTTTGGGCCACATCAATCCCAATCCGCTGTCGAAAAAGCAGATCATTAAAGTCAGAGTCATTTCTTTTATAGGTACTTTCAGACCAGGCCCCTGAGTCTACATAGTCATAGAACATTTTCGGCACACGTTTTCTGGCGAGAGTCTGTAAATCATGAATAGAGCAGACTTTTTCAAGGCTTGAGAGAGTGGTACACATATTATCTGCCCAAATTCACTCAGTGTTCGATAAATCTAGTGGGCAAAAACAATTGTGCAAAATTAGAGTGTTATTCCCGGTCAAGATAGGAGGCTGTGGGACATAAAAGAAAGCCCTTTTCTTTTGGCTAAAAGAAAAGGGCTTTTTAGATAGGACTTTCTCTGGCAAATCAGTCGTCCAGAACAACACCCTGCTGCTGCTCAGAGATTAACAAGTAGTATGACTCGGCCATAAATTCCTTGCACTCTTCGGCAACATCAAACAGTGCATGCTCTGCTTCAAGGTCACTCAGCCAATCCATTTTCTTCTCCAGTAATCCAACTGATTTTGTACTTCTTTAACGGAGGATAACGACTTAATTTCCTCTTCTGTTTCGCGCAAATCAGCGAAAGCAACCAAATTAGAACACATAAAAACAAAGAGCAACAGTACTAATTGTTATCTTTTGATGTTATTTGTTTGAATGGGTAAGGGTTAACCAAATAATCACTCTTCAGCCACTGATTTAATAATCTGTCTCAACCATTGATGTGCAGAGTCATGATGGAGCAAAGGGCTCCAGGCCATGGATAGATCAAAGGATGGAATGTCAAACGGAGGCCTGACAACAGCAAGTTTTGTACTAAAGCGTTCGATATCTGCAAGCCGGCTGGGGAGTGTAGCAATCAGATCATTCTGAGCAG
Organism: Endozoicomonas atrinae; assembly: GCF_001647025.1. Lineage (GTDB taxonomy): Bacteria > Pseudomonadota > Gammaproteobacteria > Pseudomonadales > Endozoicomonadaceae > Endozoicomonas > Endozoicomonas atrinae. The sequence continues at coordinate 19,276 of NZ_LUKQ02000082.1, read as the reverse complement.
ATAACAGCATTGCCACCTGATAGTGGCGTGTAAACACACTGATTTTACGTTTTTTGCCAACAGCCGCCAATGCTTCATCAACCCATCCCAGACGCTGTACATCTTCAGGATTAACCCCGACACCAACACCCATGCCGGTTTTACTGGCCCAGATATGCTGGGATTGAAGATAGCTGTCCAGTGTAAAGTTATTCAGTATGGGGTTTTCTCTGCTCACCACACAGGAAAAGTCATCCTGCCAGATCCGGGATTGATAAAACGACTGAGGCAGACTATCAAAACGGTTAATGGCCATATCGACCCACCCCTGCTCTACATCGTGAAAGCTCACATCACTGGGCGTTAAGACATCCAGTGTCACGCTCGGTGCCAATGAACGCACCTGCTTCAACACTAGAGGAATAAGGGTTGACTCGGCATAATCAGAAGCCATGATCCTGAATACCCGCTGACTGATTTCAGGATCAAACTTCTCTTTTGGCTGAATCGTTTTCTCCATGGCCAGCAGAGCTTCACGAATCAGTGGCTGGAGTTCAAGTGCACGTTCTGTTGGCGTCATCCCTTCGCTGGTCCGGATTAACAGAGGATCATTAAACAACTCCCGCAGTCTACGAAGCCCATTGCTCATAGCAGGCTGTGTAATTCCTAACTGTTCAGCGGCACGGGTTACATTCCGCTCCCTGAGCAGAACATCCAGATAAACCATCAAATTCAGATCAACGCGTGCAATATTCATTCTATAAATACCCGAGATAACTCTTATAAATTACCAGAATCTATCTCAGGTGTTTAGGATGGTCTGCGTAAATCAAACATTTGTTTGAATTTAAACGGTCGCATAACTACACCTCGCTTTCCGGGGGAGGAAAAATAAGATGGCTCGCTATAACCGCTCCGAAGAAATTGCCCGCATTGAAAAAGACTGGGCGGAAAACCCTCGCTGGAAAAATGTAAAAAGAACCTACAGTGCAGAAGACGTTGTCCGTCTGAGAGGCTCTGTCAAAATTGAAAATACCATTGCCAGACAGGGTGCCGAGAAGCTCTGGGATCTGGTGTATGGTAACCAGTCTAAAAAAGGTTATGTAAACTGCCTCGGCGCCCTCACCGGTGGTCAGGCAGTGCAACAGGTTAAAGCAGGCATTGAAGCGATCTATCTTTCCGGTTGGCAGGTTGCGGCAGACAATAATACTGCCAGTACTATGTACCCTGACCAGTCTCTGTACCCTGTTGACTCTGTACCAGCGGTAGTCAAACGCATCAACAACAGTTTCCGTCGTGCTGACCAGGTTCAGTGGAAAACGGGTAAGCAGCCAGGTGACGAAGGTTATGTTGAGATGTTCGCTCCGATTGTTGCTGATGCAGAAGCAGGCTTTGGTGGTGTACTGAACGCCTATGAGCTGATGAAGGGCATGATCGAGGCTGGTGCTGCCGGCGTCCACTTTGAAGACCAGCTGGCTTCTGTTAAAAAATGTGGCCATATGGGTGGTAAGGTACTGGTTCCAACCCAGGAAGCAGTACAGAAGTTGATTGCTGCACGACTGGCTGCTGACGTTGCTGATGTACCCACCATTGTTCTGGCGCGTACCGATGCCAACGCTGCTGACCTGATTACATCTGACTGCGACGCCTACGACGCTCCATTCCTGACTGGCGAAAGAACCCCTGAAGGTTTCTTCCGGACCAAAGCAGGCATTGATCAAGCCATCGCTCGTGGTCTTGCTTATGCTCCATATGCAGATCTGCTGTGGTGTGAAACTGCGACTCCTGATCTGGAAGAAGCCCGTAAGTTTGCTGATGCGATCAAAGCTGAGTACCCGGACCAGCTGCTGGCTTATAACTGCTCACCATCCTTTAACTGGAAGAAAAATCTGGACGATGAAACCATCGCCAAATTCCAGCAGGAACTGAGCGATATGGGCTACAAGTACCAGTTCATCACTCTCGCCGGCATTCACAACATGTGGTACAACATGTTTGAACTTGCTCATAACTACGCTCAGGGTGAAGGCATGAAGCATTATGTAGAAATGGTTCAGGAGCCAGAGTTTGGTGCTGCTGAAAAAGGCTACACCTTTGTTGCTCACCAGCAGGAAGTTGGCACCGGTTACTTCGACGATATGACTACCGTTATCCAGGGAGGCCAGTCTTCTGTCACTGCATTGACCGGTTCTACTGAAGAAGAGCAGTTCTAACCTCATCAAAAAGAGCCCTTAATTATCCATGAATTAAGGGCTCTTACCCCTCGGAATAAAGCCTTTTGGCTAAACCAGGACATTTACTCTTCAATACTTCCTCAAAAACAGAAGCCACTTTTTCTGGTGATGCCCTGAGATGACTGTCAGTCATTAATGTGTCTAATAGAAAACCAGCAGACCGGCACCTATTCAAACGGGACTGTTCAAGGATATCCCGATACTCTTGCCCTGACAGAATGCATTTAAACATGAGCTCGTTCGCAAGTTGTTTGGTTCTGTAATTAGGCGAAGCATCTACGAAGTTCTGGTAAATCTTATTTAACGGTCTAAAAGCCATCTCTTTCCCCATACACCTGGATTCCAAGGTAGCATTCCTGCGTGTGCTTTCAGGGAGTGGGGATATGAGTCTGTCAGCGAGCGAACGACGAAGTTCGGTTCCATCATGAGCATTGGTTTGGTGGGATGTCAGATACGAAGAAGTATCCTTAAGAATTTGAGTCGCTCTTCTTGTAAAATCTTGTGAACTAAAAGTGCAATGAATGGCCGCATTTGCTGGATTCACAAATCTATTATTCAGTTCACGATGGAATGCTTCTACATCATCGGAATTTATTTGTGCGGAATTAAGCAACGTATTGGTAACTCTTAAAATCTGGGTGGCCCATTTTTGGGCTAATGCGGAACTGTATCTACCACACAGATTAAGCGCCACTCTGTGAACATCTTTTTTATTGACTTGTTGCTGCTCATCATTAATAACGAACGTACCAGAACCAATTACCTTTGGGATCGCCGGCAACATCTCTCAAACCTCTACTGCCTCAGAAAACACTTAAGCGCACAGCCCTTTCGATTCGATGTTCCTTGATAAGTTCAATTATGAATAAATTACACTACTAATTTTTTCAGAACTGAACTCACGACTGCATTGGCCTCCTGCTTAGCCAATTGAATATCCTCTGCATCAGCAATCATCAAGGCAGCTTCTGCCATTGCTGCAATCGCCATTCTACTTAATAATTTCTGACGGTAATGCTCTTTCTCCCCTTCCTGCTGATTGATCAACAGGCTTTCGGCGCGGGCAGTGACAGGGCTTTTTTTCCAGCGCTCACGCCCTAGAATTGTAGGGCTGTCAATCAAAACGACCTGCCTGAATCCGGGGTCATCACAGAGATCCAGAAAGGCCTCCCAGATCGCCATAAAACGTGTTGCTTTGTTACCAGAACGTGGTTCATGCTGGATAGCAAGAATTCTGGATACCATAACATCATTGACTGCCTGGAAAAGTGCCAGTTTATTGCCAAAGTAATGGTATACAGGACGGGTTGTGAGGCCACAGTCACTGGCAATCTCTTCCAGGGAGGTATTTGCATAGCCGTTTCTACCAAAAAGGCGACAGGCGCTATCAAGAACCTGTTGTCGTGTTTCTGCCCTTCTCTCTGCCTGCGTCTTTCTTTTTTCCACCACTGATCTACTACGACCCTTATATACGAAATTAATAAAAAAGTTGATTTATGCAAGGCCATTGCATAAGTTATGCAACATCATTACATAAATCAGAACAATAAGAAAATGAGCCCATTACTCCAGAAAGCATTCAGTCCGGCGAAGCTGGGAACTCTTGAACTCCGTAACCGTATCATCAAGGCGGCCACCTTTGAAGGTAAGACACCGGATGGCATTCCAGGTGAGGCGCTGCATCAGTTTCATCGTCAGTTCTGTGAGGGTGGCGTTGGGATGACCACTATTGGTTATTGCACAACAGACCCTGATGGTCGTGTGAATGACCAGATGATGTATATGGGCGATTACGTCCGTAAGCCACTGGGCGATATGATTGCCGATTTGAAGTCTACCGGTGCTAAAGTCTCCGGCCAGATGGCCCACTGTGGCCACTTCTCCAAAAACCGGAAACTCCAGCGCCTGAAGCGCCCTAAAGGCCCTACTGCCATGGTTAACCCATTAGGCCTGACCGTTGGCAAGCCCTGGTCTGACGCAATGACCGAGAAAGACATCGACTACATGGTTAATACCTATTATGAAGCCGGTGTCATGATGAAAGAGATTGGCTTTGATGCCATTGAAGTGCATTTTGGCCATGGCTATGGACTGAGCCAGTTTATCAGCCCCAAGACCAATAAGCGGACAGACCGTTATGGCGGCAGTCTCAATAACCGTATGCGCCTTCCTCTTCGAGCCCTGGAGGCTGTCCGCAAAGCAGTGGGTGATGATTTCCCAGTCCTTGGAAAAATGGGACTGACAGATGCGGTTCGTGGTGGGTTATCGCGTGATGAAGCCATTGAAGTGGCTGCGCATCTTGATAAAGGCGGTATCGACGCTCTGATTACCAGCGGTGGTACCAGTAGCTACAACGTCATGCACATGTTCCGCGGAGATTCGATCGCTGAAGGCATGGCGGAGTCACAGACCAACCCAATCATGAAAGCGGCTTTCCGCTTTATGGGGCCCAAGATGTTCAAGGAATACCCATACGAGGAGCTCTATTTTCTGGAAGGTTGCAAGCGAGTTCGTGACCGGGTGAAAAATGCTCAGCTGGTTTATATCGGTGGTTGTCATACCATGGAAAGTCTGGAAACAGTCATGGCAGAAGGTATCGATTTTGTGCAGATCGGCCGTGCACTGATCAAAGACCCGAACTACGTTAAAAATGCCATGGCTCAGCAAGGCAACTACGTTAATGGTTGTACCCATTGCAACCGCTGTGTCACCACCATCGAAGTCCCTGGTGGTGTCCACTGCCCTCTCAATATCAAGCATGAGCAGGTTGCATGAAATTCACTGACCCGACAACGCAGAAACGTCTCGAGGCAATGGCAGTTTTGGTATGCAGTCTGTATCTGTACCACTACTTTGGTTTATCGTGGCTGTTTTTCGCCCTGACGTTTGCCCTACCCGATCTCTCCATTTTGGGGTATCTCAGGAGTAAGTCATTTGGTGCCTTTACCTACAACCTGGTGCACTGCTTTATCTGGCCAACCCTTTTACTGGTTGCAGGCCTTACGCTGGAGATCGTAATGGCGCAACAGATTGGCCTGGTATGGCTGGCGCACTGTGCATTCGATCGCACGATCGGCTGGGGGCTGAAATATGAAGACAGCTTCTGTCATACCGATCTGGGGACGAATCAACTGCCTATCGATACACCGCTACTGAAATAAAACGACCGGATTGATCTGATCATGAAAATTAAAAAAGGACATGTCGCCGTTATTACCGGTGCTGGTGGAGGTTTGGGCCGTGCTCTTGCTGAGCAGCTGGCCGGTCGAGGTTGCCACCTGGCACTTATTGATATCAACCCGCAGGCTCTGGAAGAAACCAGGGCAAAAGTACAGCAGCCGGGTATTGATGTGCTGTTGTTCACCACGGATATTGGCAATCGTGAACAAATGGAGCAGATGGCCAGTGCTGTGATTGAAAAATTCGGTACTATCAATTTACTGATCAATAACGCCGGAATCACCATTCAGAAAAGTGTCGCCACCCACTCTCTAACGGACTGGGAACGAATGATCAACATCAACCTCTGGGGAACCATCTACGGCTGTCACTTCTTTATGGATGCACTGAGAACAGCCAAACACGCTCATATTGTTAACCTGTCCAGTATGGCTGCTTATACCGGGTTGCCTAATCAGGGGTCTTATTGTGCAACCAAAGCGGGTGTGCGCGGACTAAGTGAAACGCTCTGGTCTGAGCTGAAAGACGATGGTGTCGGCGTAACCTCAGTCCATCCAGGCTGCATCAAAACGGAAATGATTCAGGCAACTCTGAAAGAGTCTGACAATATCGCGGTTGCCAAAAGAAATTACAAAATGGCTCAGAAAATGGGCGTTACCGCAGACTTTGCAGCTAATGAAATTATTGAGGCCGTTGAGAAAAACAAAGTTCGTTTGAGAATTGGCAGAGACGCCATCATTTTGGACATTGTCAAACGCCTGCTCCCCACTGCGATATTGAAGCCCATGGTTAAGATTGCCCGACAATCCAGAGCCGCCTGAGGCTACCCAGAGATTTTATCTGATGAAAAAAATAATAATAAGAGCGGCTTTAGCATCAGCTATTGCCTCATCAGCACCGATTTTTGCTGAAAGTAATGCAACAACACCTGAGCAACCCAATATTATTATCCTGCTGGCTGATGATATTGGTTACGCAGACCCTGGTTTTCGGGGCTCCGGTATCGAAACCCCTGCCCTGGACAGTCTTGCCGAAGAAGGCATGACCCTTGACCGCTTTTACACGACGCCCATTTGCTCTCCAACCCGTGCAGCACTGATGACTGGCCGGGATCCCATGAGGCTTGGTGTTGCCTACAGTGTTTTACTGCCATGGGACAGCGGCGGTGTTCATACTGATGAGCATTTTATGCCGGAAAGTTTCCAGGAAGCCGGTTACCAGACAGCGATGTTTGGTAAATGGCATCTTGGGCATTCTCAGCAGGTGTTTCACCCCAATGAGCGCGGCTTTGACCATTTCTATGGCCATCTGCACACCGAAGTTGGTTACTACCCCCCCTTTAACAACCTCGGAGGTTCGGACTTTCAGGTTAACGGCCAAACACTGGCCGGCACCGTAACCGGGGAGAAAGGTGGCTCAGAAGGCTATGAAACCTTCATGCTGGCCGATCAGTCATCCGAATGGATCAGAAACCGTGATAAGAGTCGTCCATTCTTCCTTTACCTGCCCTTCCTGGCACCTCATGAACCCCTTGAGGCTCCCGATGAGCTGGTTGAGAAATATCGTGATATGAAAGATGAGCGCCCACCGGCAAGAAGCCCGTCGGATAAAATATCACGCCTTGCCAAAGTGACTGGAGCAGAGAGTCGTCGTCCATTATACGCCGCAGTTGTTGATGCCATGGATCAGGCCGTTGCCAGGGTACTAGACACCCTGGATGAGGAGGGCATTGCCGACAATACGATAGTCATGTTCTTTTCCGATAATGGAGCAACACGAGTATACGGTCGTGGTGGCGGTGACAACACACCATTTCGTGGCGGTAAAGGGGAAGTCTATGAAGGCGGAATACGAGTCGCCTCCGTTATTCGCTGGCCTGAAAAGATTCCTGCCGGCTTAAACCTTGATCAGGCCATGACGGTTATGGATGTTTTTCCGACGCTGGCAAAAGCAGCAGGCGTTTCTCCACAGAACCAGCTGGAGTTCGACGGCATCGATATGACACCTGCCCTTCTGGACAATAAGGAAGTCTCCAGGGATGACACGATCTTCTTTGCCTCAGAGATTCCTCTCTATAACTCCTTTGGCTTTACCGCCATTGATGGTGACTGGAAGCTGGTTCAGTGGCTAACCATGGATCCCATGGCCACCACCGTGACCCACGAACTCTACAACCTGGCTGAAGATCCGGGAGAGTATAATAATCTGGCCAGTAAGCACCCTGGCCGGGTCGGAAAAATGTCTCAGGAAATACTCGATCATCGGGCGCTTTATCCTATCAATGGTACCAGAGCCCGAATATCCTCACCGCCCGGCTGGCACCCACCCAAAGACTGGGCCAGTTATCCTCGACCTGTTTCAGAGCTTCAGGAACTACCGGCTTCCAGCATGGCTCCCTCAAAAAGATCTGAACATTTGCTGGACTACCTTCATGGTGACCGGGGACGGTTGATTTATAACTGCGATCCTCTGGATATTCCACTCGTTGGAAAAACCTGTATTTGATAAAATCTTATTTAAGCTTCATTTATGGAAGTCGAACCAGACATGAAACTTATCACTCAAACAGCTATGAAGTTTTCCTAAGCATGAAGGGAGCCATACCCACTGTCCATTTGGCTCCCTAATAACACCCAAACTCATTCGCCTCAAAGCATTTATTAATAGTTCCAAAATTCATAAATTCTAATTCTTGATATTTTCATACTATCGCTGATTGCTTGTATCAGTCATATATTCATGAACTTACCTAAGAACATCAGGTCATGTATGAGAAGATTATTGATGAGTGGGATACTCTTGCATGAATGTATCATCAGGGGATATAGGAAAGTGCAGAATAATGATGTCGAAATCAGAGCCTGTTTCTGTCAATACCAGTGCAAAGTCCCGATTCAGAGCCCATTCACTCAGTCTTATGCCAGCTGATTTTATACCAGTTACCTCCCAGCAAAAAAACAGAACAGCTTCAACAGCACCCTGTTACTCATTACCAGAAAGGCTGCCCCAGGTTTGTTATCCGCACAGTCATCTGCGCCAGGGCAATTCGTGCCCAAGTGTAGTAGTAAACCCTTTTGAATTGACGAAAGATTTGATATGTAGAGCGGATCCTTTTTCAACTTCTGAAGCTGAACTACTGCAAAGGCTGCCAATAGCACCAGACCCGACGCCTCGTCATTATTTGAGCGAACCACGGCTGGATCTGCCCTCAAATCCTCTGGAGGTGATGCAGTCACCCCCTGAGCTATTGGCTCACTGTTTTCAGTCAGTTACCTTTTATGTGGCGGATGGGAGTGACTCAACGGTTACTTTACTCGGGGATCACCCTGCTCAGCTTACACAACAGGGTGTTTCACAAAGTACTGCATCATTAGATACGATTGAAAGCTTACTGGACAGTTTGGCCGCCAATAATGAACGTGAGAAACGGTATCTTGGTGACGGAGATATTATTATCATCATTTGCAAGCGCACCTATCGCCATGCCGCACCCATTACAGCACTTGCAGACATACTTAACTATCTTGGCCACCATTACTCTGCAGGAGGAGTAATAGTGTTATCTTCTTTAATTGGGTGGATTGATAGCCTTTTTAAAATTGGTGAAAAGAAAAGAACATACAATTCACTCTTCTTATCATTATGCGAAACCATTAATCAATTCCTGAATAAGACAAAGAGAATAATTCCAGAAACAGCCCGTTCTTTTTTTAAAAAACTTTATTATAACTGTTCGTTAATTGCTGCAGCCTGTACAGTACCTGCGGATATTTTTTCTCATGCTTATGATGCAGGATTTCTTAAATCAAAATATGTTCCATCGATGATATGCCCATTAGTTATTACTATTCCAACGCTATTGACTGCAATCAAAACATGCATAAACTTTAAAAAAACCCCTCCCATTAACGAGAATATTGAGTTTAATATTTTAAAAGCCTGTAACCTGGTGCTTGAGCATATCGCCATACATGGGGCTGCAGGGACCATCAGTGCAGATGTTGCCGTCTATGTTGGTCATCCAGAAATAGGCATGATTTTAATATTATTCATGGGTTTTATTGGCTTATGTGATGGCTTGGTCCAGTGTGGGGAGCGCCTCGATAAAGGTAATATTAACTGCAGATTACCACGACCTCTTCAACGTTTTTTTCTTTTTATGTATCACTCTTTTCATAAGCTTGCGGCCAAGGCCCCTGAGTTCTTAAAAGACTCTTATCTTGATATAGCCCTTGTAGGAATGGCCAGTACGATTATCGCTGATACGTTATCATACTTTGGAAAATCAAGTCAGACTGTCACTAAAATACTCTGTCCTTCAATTGTGACTCTGATGACATCGCTCAGTGCAATACCTTCTATTTGTCCAGCCATTATTAATAGACTGACGAAACCACCGACACCACGAGCTCATTTCTTAATACACGATGATTCCATTCAAGAGATTTGAATCTCGTGTTGGGATCCAGCAATTATTTGCCCATAACTGCTAATCATGGACTATCTTGTAGATTGGCTAGGATTGCGAGCTCTTTAGAGACTTTCAGGCTACCTGCTCGTTTTAGGCATTTTGAGGTTGTTTATTCATCAGGATTATGAAAGCGGAACCGAAAATCACTTTATTTCCAAGTTTCAAGACACTCAGCTGCGCATTCCAACAGATCAGAGGACATATACGGAACACACCACTCATTAAATCAGATTACTTAAGTAATCTGATTAATGGTGATGTGCTGATCAAAGCTGAATCGTTACAGGTTACCGGTGCATTCAAATTCCGGGGTGCTCTTTACAGGTTGCTCAACCTCACAGAAAAACAACAAAAACAGGGTGTTACTGCGTATTCTTCAGGAAATTTTGCTGCGGGGCTGGCTGCAGCCGGTCAAATACTCAATATTCCGGTTCACCTGGTAATGCCACATGATGCCCCAGGATCCAAAATACAAAATGCAAAAAAATATGGAGCCCATGTAACCCTCTGCGAGTCAAGCTATCCTTCCAGGGAAGAAGCTGCATGTAATATGGCGAAGGAATTGGCTCTATCCCGTAACGCAACACTTTTACACCCATTTGATGACTATGAAATAATTATCGGACAAGCTTCAGTGGCGCTGGAACTGCAGGAACAGCTTGAGCAGTCTGGCATACGCTGTGACCACTTGCTCTGCCCTGTTGGAGGTGGGAGTCTGGTTGCAGGGGCAAGCCTGGTTTTTGGATCTAGCGCTCAGGTGTGGGCCGTAGAAGTTAATGGCTATCATGGCATGAGTCTTTCACTACTGAGTGGTAATCGCTGTCGGGCCAAGGGAAATATACCTTGTGGCTGTGATGCATTGATGGCCCTTGAACCAGGGGTAGCTAATCTGGACATCACACTCAAAACCGGCGTCAAGGGTGTTACCGTAAACTCTCAGAATATTAATCAGGCCGTCAGGCTCGCTTTTAGCGAAATGAACCTCGTTTTGGAACCCAGTGGTGCTGTTGCTATTGCAGCGATAATGGAAAACCCGGAGCTTTTTAAAAATAAAACAGTGGTTGCTATTGGCAGTGGAGGTAATGTTGACGCAGAGAAGTACGCTTCCATACTGCAATCAAAATAGGGCAGAAAAGCCTGAATCAGGCAGAAATCCAGCTCCGAATATGGTCCATAAGAACCCTTATTTCAACTGGCTTCTGTAAATAGTCATCCGCACCGGCCGCTCGACAGAGTAATTCGTCATCTTTTAGCATGCTGGCCGTCAGCATAATCACGGGCATTAAGCGAAACTCTACTTTACCCCGCAGATGTTTCAGTACTTCACATCCATCCATGACTGGCATCATCATATCCAGAATCAGCAGCTCAATCCTCTTATTTTCTTCCAGAAAATCAAGCGCCTGCTGACCACTCTCCGCCAGATGAACCTTGAGCCCGTAACTTTCCAATAACCGTGAAAGAGCAAAACTGTTTCTCAGATCATCATCCACCAATAACACTTCCTGACCTGTGAAGGGTTCAGTAATATCTTCTTCGCTGACAATAATAAATTCACTGTTGACATTCCTAATGGATTTTTCAGTGGTAACCAGTGTTAATGGTGGAAGTATCAGTGAAAAGGTTGAACCCTGGCTTTTTTTACTCTCCAGAGTTAAATCTCCCTCAAGCATACGCGCCAGCTTTCTCGAAATGGAGAGCCCAAGCCCCGTCCCTCCATACTTCCTACTGGTCGAACCGTCAGCCTGTTTGAACATATGGAAGATGCTTTCGTGCTTATCTTTAGGAATTCCTATACCACTATCTGTAACCTGAAAAACCAGCCCCTCTGATGAAAAGTCCTTCCCAACGCGCCATGTTTCTTTGTGGATCAATAACTTTACTGAGCCGCCTTTAGGGGTAAATTTAAAAGCATTGGCTAATAAATTCTTGAGGATCTGTTTAAGTCGCTTCCGGTCTGTATGTATCCACTCTGGCAGGTTCGGAGCACAAATAACTTCAAAATCAACCTCCCTTTCTTTACTGATTGGCATAAATTGATCCGTTAGACTGCGCCAGATATCACCTAGTAGAATATCTTCCTGATAGATACTAAGCTCACCTGCCTCTGCTTTCGACATGTCCAGAATATCTTCAATAATTTCCAGTAACTCATTGGCACTATTGAAAATTATCTGGACAGAGTGAACTTGATCAGAGGTAAGGTTCCCCTCATGATTCTCGGCCAGAATACTTGCCAGAATCATTAAACTATTAAGTGGCGTTCTTAATTCATGGGATACGTTAGCCAGAAACTGCGATTTATGATGACTGATTTTTTCAAGCTCAGCGGCTTTTTCCTGTAAACGCTGGTTGATTTCCTGTAATTCGTACTGGTGTGTTCGCAACGTATTTCTGGACTCAACCAATCGATGGTTATTGGACTCAAGTTGAGCAGTTCGTTCTTTGACCTGTTCTTCCAGAGTCTCTGCCAGCTTTTTCAACTCAAGATTTCGATAATAAATTTCCCTGGTTTTTTCTTCAGCTATTTTCTCGGCTTGAAGACGAGCGGCTTTCTCCCGTTCATAGCGTTTTTCCCAGGCTTTATCGTCCATCCGCAATTAACCTTCCAGAGTCAAATGAAAGCGAGCTTCGGTACCGTCACCAGTTCCTGGTAACGGCTCATAATGAATCGTCAGGTTTTCTCCAAAATGGATGCCGCATCCTTTAATCAAGCCAAAAGCCAAGGGAGCAAATGGGCGGTGAGACGCATAGTGAAGTTCCATGTGACGTTCATCAATACGTTTACAGGTTAACGTTGGGGGATTAGCCTCAGGATAAAGCTTCCGCACTTCTACATGAATGTATTCCTGAACTTTACTTAAAAACTCAAATGAGCCTTGTACACCATCAAAAAATTCAGGATGAACTTCGTTGAATCGGCCAAACAGGTACTCACCAAAAACAAACTGCAAATCTGCAGGATTAACGCCACTTACAGAAGACAGTTTGATAACCAGCTTCAAAACTTCGTGATGTGAGTAGGTACCCAGAGAGGTATAGCTTCCACCGGAGGGCAAATCGGCAGTCTCGATTATCTGTTCCGCGACTTCGACCGAGAAGCGCGACTCCACCATTTCAATGAATTCAGTGAAAATGATGCCCTTCATCTGCAGTAGCCCCAAACGCAATTAGATGCTACTTATTGTCGGCAGCAGGCACAAAAGTATTTATCAGATATTAAAGTCGGATTGATTTTTAGGCAGGATAGGATGACAGATGGAAAATATACATATCTGAATCAATGATTACCTGCCCTTCCCAGGGAAGGACAGGCAAGATGATAAGATTAAATATTAATCGATCACATGCACAGAAGCGGTATTCGTAGTGCCTGACTCAACCAGAGCACCGGAAACCATAACAACAAGGTCGCCAGACTGAACAAAGTTGTGCTTCACAGCCAGCTCTTTACCCAGCTTGTAGAATGCATCGGTGTTTTCCTGCTGTGGTACCAGGCTGGTGGTAACGCCCTTGCTCAGACTCAACTGGTTAGCTGTCTTTTCAGAAGACGTCAGAGCCAGAATCTGGGCTTTAGGGAAGAACTTACGCAGTGAGCGTGCAGACTTACCCTGTTCAGTGGCAACGATAATCAGCTTGGCTGCAAGGATATCAGCGGTCTTAACCGCACCACGACATACCGCCTGAGTGATACTGCGGTAGTTGTCGATCTCAGCATCGAAATCTTCAACACGCAGTTCCATGCTACCGTCAGTGCTGTTACAGATGGTCGCCATGACAGCAACTGATTCTGCAGGATATTTACCCTTCGCACTCTCACCAGACAGCATAACCGCGTCAGTACCGTCCAGAATAGCATTGGCTACGTCACCAGCTTCTGCACGGGTTGGACGAGGATTCTTGATCATGGAATCCAGCATCTGCGTAGCGGTGATAACCGGCTTACGGGCATGGTTACACTTGTTGATCATCATTTTCTGGGCAAAGATTACCTGATCAACCGGGATTTCTACACCCAGGTCACCACGGGCAACCATGATCGCATCAGAAACAGCCAGAATTTCGTCGAAGTTATCAACGCCTTCCTGATTCTCAATCTTGGAAATGATCTGGATTTCCTGGCCGCCATTGGCATCCAGCAGCTCACGGATCTCTTTGACGTCACTGGCCTTACGGATGAAGGAAGCGGCGACAAAGTCAACACCCTGTTCGCAACCGAAGACCAGATCCGCTTTGTCTTTTTCGGACAGAGCAGGCAGGTTAACCTTAACACCCGGCAGGTTTACACCTTTGTTTTCACCCAGTTCACCATTGTTCTTAACTTCACAGACGATTTCCTGAGCCTTGACTTCTTTTACGGTCAGCTCAATCAGTCCGTCGTCCAGCAGCACAGTGTTACCAGGTTTCAGGTCAGCAGTCAGGCCTGCATAGGTAACGGCTACGCGAGTGCTGTCTCCAACAACAGATGTGTCGGTAGTCAGAGTAAATTCCTGCCCTGCAGTCAGCATGACGTCATCGCCATTCTGCAGTTTAACAGTACGGATTTCAGGGCCTTTGGTATCCAGAAGAATGGCAACCCGCTTACCGGTTTCAGCCATTACTTCTCGCAGACGGGCAATACGGGCACCATGCTCGTCAAAGTCACCATGGGAGAAATTCAGTCGCATCACATTCATGCCATTGTCGACCAGCTTGGTCAGCATTTCATGGGATTCAGACTTAGGGCCGATGGTACAGACGATCTTGGTCTTTCTCACTGGAGTTTTCTCCGTCAGAGGGGGGGGTTAGTGTGATTGGCGGTCAGGTGAATGATGCCCCGACGCTTTGATGGGGGCGGATATTACCGCAAAAACGAAAGAAAACCTTGGCCTTTTTGCAATAAATCCGTCGTTTTAGATCAGTAATTTCCGAAAAGGTGTTTAATTAATCATCAACGATAATAACTTATGAAAAGGCTTGTTAAACAGTGACTTATTATAGAAAGAATCGTTATTTATGACTGACTGAAAATTGCCCTGTTCAGGTAGTCCTGGAATCCGATAAAACAGGGCTTCAGACAATTAAACAAGTCGTTCTGCGGAAACAACAATACCGTTTAAATCTGCATAAAGGAAATGACCAGGAATAAAATCGGTGCCATGGAAGCGAATCGGTATATTGACCTCTCCAAGTCCTTTTTTATCCGTTTTCATTGGATGGGTAGCGAGAGCGTGAACCCCCAGCTGGAGTTGCGAAATCACTTCCACGTCCCGGATACA
This sequence comes from Endozoicomonas atrinae, assembly GCF_001647025.1. Lineage (GTDB taxonomy): Bacteria > Pseudomonadota > Gammaproteobacteria > Pseudomonadales > Endozoicomonadaceae > Endozoicomonas > Endozoicomonas atrinae. The sequence continues at coordinate 4,154 of NZ_LUKQ02000082.1, read as the reverse complement.
GCCATAGACAACAATCCCCTGCCAACCGTTACTGACGGCCTGTTCTGCCAGCATATCACCCAGCAATGCCCTTCTAAGGGAACCACCTCCATCAACGACCAGTACCTTACCCTGACCATCACTGAAAACCTGCTCCCGAACCATGGAGTTATCTTCATGGCATTTGATCGTGACAATCTCACCACCAAAAATGGTTTTCCCGCCAAGGCTTTTAAAACCTGGCTCAACCACCTGAATTTTATCGGCAAAGTCATCGCACAGATCAGGGGTAGTGAAGCTCATTATTATTCTCCCATGGCAATTATGGCTGAAATGATAAACAAAAAGACCACAAGCTTCACAGCGCTTTGTAAAGTTTATGGTCTTTGAGTAACAGCCATAAATGGCTGCAATGCCGATATGGCAATCTACTATCTTGGGTCTTACAGAATCATTCAGCCAGATAGAGCCAGGTTTCCAGAACCGAGTCAGGATTCAGGGAAACCGTATTAATCCCCTCTTCCATCAACCAGCGGGCAAGGTCTGGGTGATCACTGGGTCCCTGGCCGCAAATACCGATGTATTTACCCTGCCGACGACAGGCCTGAATAGCCATCGACAACAGTTGCTTTACCGCAGCATTGCGCTCATCAAAAAGGTGGGCAATCAAGCCCGAATCCCGATCAAGTCCCAGAGTCAGCTGAGTCATATCGTTCGAGCCAATGGAGAAGCCATCAAAGTAATCCAGAAACTCATCAGCTAACAGTGCATTGGATGGCAGCTCACACATCATGATGATCTTCAGATCATTTTCGCCACGACGAAGTCCAAAATCTGACATGATTTTGATAACCTGGTGAGCTTCATCCGGCGTTCTGACGAATGGCACCATCAGCTCAACATTGGTCAAGCCAAACTCTTCCCTCACCCGTTTCATGGCCCGGCACTCAAGCTCAAAACAATCTCTGAATGATTCCGAGATATAGCGGGAAGCACCGCGGAAGCCCAACATCGGGTTCTCTTCATGAGGCTCATAGATCTTTCCGCCAATCAGGTTGGCGTATTCGTTAGACTTAAAGTCTGAGAGTCGAACAATAACCTTTTCAGGGGCAAAAGCTGCAGCAATAGACGCTACACCTTCAACCAGTTTCTCGACGTAAAAATCAACAGGATCACCATAGCCCGCCATGCGCTCATCAATCTGCTGTTTGACGGCATCAGGCATGCTGTTGTAGTTCAGCAAGGCCTTGGGATGAACACCAATCATCTTATTGATGATGAATTCCAGTCGAGCAAGACCGACACCGGCATTAGGCAGTCGGGAGAAACTGAAAGCCCGGTCAGGATTACCCACATTCATCATGATCTTGAATGGCAGCTCTGGCATCTGATCCAGATCTTTCTTCTGGTGATCAAACGGAAGCTCACCTTCATAGATAAAGCCGGTATCCCCTTCGGCACAGGAAACGGTAACCGCCTGACCATCTTTCAGTAGATCGGTAGCATCACCACACCCGACGACCGCTGGAATACCCAGCTCTCTGGCGATAATGGCTGCATGGCAGGTACGCCCGCCACGGTTGGTGACAATGGCTGAGGCACGTTTCATGACAGGTTCCCAGTCCGGATCCGTCATATCCGTCACCAGGACATCACCATCCCGAACCCGATCCATATCCGCCAGATCATCCACCAGGCAGACTCTACCCTGACCAATGCGCTGGCCAATGCTTCGACCTTCTGCAAGGATATTGCCCTGCTTCAAGAGGCGGTAACGCTCAAGGGTTCTGGACTCAGTTCGGCTTTGTACTGTCTCAGGCCTGGCCTGAACCACATAAAGCAGCTGGTCATCCCCATCCTTGGCCCACTCGATATCCATTGGTCGGCCATAATGCGCTTCGATTGCCATGGCCTGACGCGCCAGCTCCAGCACATCGGCATCATTAATAGAAAACTGCTGACGCTTCTCAAGGTCGACATCCACAGTTTGAACCGATCTCCCGGTTTCTCCGGCATCACCGTATACCATCTGAATGGCCTTGCTGCCCATATTGCGTCGGAGAATGGCAGAGCGCCCTGCTTCCAGAGCGGGCTTGTAAACATAAAATTCATCCGGGTTCACAGCCCCCTGAACCACTGTCTCTCCCAGACCATAGGAGGAAGTGATAAATACGGCATCACGGAAGCCTGACTCGGTATCCAAGGTAAACATCACACCAGCAGAGCCTGTTTCACTCCGGACCATCCGCTGAATACCCGCCGACAATGCCACATCCCGATGATCAAAGCCCTGATGCTCGCGGTATGAAATCGCACGATCATTAAAAAGAGAGGCAAAGACTTCTCGAACTGCTCGCAGAACATTCTGTGCGCCGCGAATATTCAGAAAGGTTTCCTGCTGTCCGGCAAAGGAGGCATCGGGCAGGTCTTCCGCCGTTGCTGATGAGCGAACGGCAACCGCAAGATCATCCTGATCACCACAGAGCTCACGATAGCTGTTGACAATGGCTTCTTCAAATTCGGGTCGGAATGGCTCATCCATAATCCATTGGCGAATTCTGGCGCCTGCCTGCGTTAATTGCTGAATATCATCAATATCCAGTGCATCCAGCAGGGTATGAATACGATCATACAACCCTGAACCATCAAGAAAGTCACGATAAGCCTCTGCGGTAGTGGCAAAACCACCGGGCACACGAACCCCTGCCTTGCCAAGATGGCTGAGCATTTCTCCCAACGAGGCGTTCTTTCCACCGACTCGCTCTACATCACTATTGCCCAGAGCATCCAGGCCCACTACAAACTCTGGTAAAGATGAACTGTTCAAGCCACTCTCCTGCCTGTACTTCAAAGGATTACCATGGGTTTCACCGTTGAGAATACACCGACTGCGCCAGGTGCCTGTCAGAATTTAAGTCTGATCGGCTCCCAGGCCATCAAAAAGGCTGTCATAGTACTGCTGATAAGACGACACTGGTTCTCTCATCGGGAAGAATCCGGTATAGTTTGTTAGAAAATGTTATAGATTGGAAGAGTTTTTTAGCTTGGAATGCATTGTTTTTTTAATGCGTACCAGAAACTTCTAAAAATGGTATTTTTTCGAGACGTTAATCACAAAATTGCTGCTGGAGTGTATTGAATGGAGCGATCAGTTTTTTTTATCTCTGATGGTACTGGCATTACCGCTGAATCGTTTGGGCAAAGCCTGCTTGCCCAGTTTTCCGGACCTAAATTTCGTCACAACACTCTGCCATATGTTGATACCTCCGAAAAAGCAGTCCGGGCTCTAGCCCTTATTAAAGAAACACATCAGCATGAGGCGGTTCAGCCTATCGTCTTTATGACCGTGCTCAATGAAGAGGTCAGCAAACTTCTGCATACCAGTGGCGCTTATATTATTGACCTTTTTGATACCTTTCTTCCCGGCCTGGAGATGGAATTAGGCTCTCACCCGCTGTATACCGTTGGCAAGAAGCGCTCAACAACCAGCAGCGACAGCTATCACCGACGCATCGAAGCGGTTCAGTTCGCGCTTGATAATGATGATGGTGCCCGTATCCGGCACTATGAAAAGGCCGATATCATTTTGCTGGGAGCTTCCCGTTCAGGTAAAACACCAACCTGTATCTATCTAGGATTACAGTTTGGCATCTTTGCCGCTAATTACCCTATTACCGAAGATGATCTTGATAAAGGCATCAAACTGCCTGACTTTCTGCGGCCCCATAAAGAACGTCTGTTTGGGTTGACTATCAATCCGGCCCGACTCTCGGGCATCAGAAATGAGCGGCGACCAAACAGTCGCTATTCATCAATCAGGCAGTGCCAGCATGAAGTACAAATGGTGGAACAGATCTACCAGCAGGAGCAAATCAGCTATATAAATACGACTGAATTTTCCGTCGAGGAAATTGCGACACGGATCATGGATCAAGCGAATTTAACACGGCGGTTAAAATAGAGCCTGTAAATAATTCTGTGTAAACGCCACCAAAACTATTACTCCTTGAACCGGTCAGGAAACATAATTTCAAACCGGTTCATGGCTGCTTTCCAGTTCCTGATCGGCATGGTCCATTTCTCGGAAGCTTTTTCCATGGCCAGATAGATTACCTTCATGACTGACTCATCAGTCCGAAAAATCTTCCGGTTCTTGATCGCCTTACGAATGACGC
>NZ_LUKQ02000803.1 GCF_001647025.1 Endozoicomonas atrinae | reverse complement strand
ACGGTATTGTCCATCAAGGGCAACAGATCAATGGTCAGTTCTGGCGAGGTGATATTCTCATTATACGGTGCATGAGTGAGGTTGCTCGCCTGTGCAATGGCGGTAATGGTGCTGCCGTTGAAGGTTTGGGTTTTGGCGGTGTTGGTCACGTCCAGCTTTCGAACGTAACCATTAAACGTCTGCTTGATGACGTATTCAGGATAGGTGTACTGCTCCAACGCCAGAATGGTAAACGCCCCGGTCTGGTAATCAATGCTGCCTGTCACCCCACGCCAGCCACCCGTTGTATCGTCGCTGATCTGCTTGGCTACGTTCCGGGTGGTTTCATAGGTAGTCCAGTCATCCTCGTTTCTGGTTTCGCTCGGCACATTGGATAACTGCTCGACCAGAAATTGCA
>NZ_LUKQ02000802.1 GCF_001647025.1 Endozoicomonas atrinae | reverse complement strand
CGAGTAGCTGGCCGTCTTCTTCGGCTATCCATGCGGCAAAGTTGGGCGCGGTGGCATGGAGGTTCAGGTAGTCGGCGGCTTTCGCTTCGTCGAAGTGGTAGTCCCTGCCGAACTTGCCCATGGCAAAGAACTTGATAGAGAGCCGCATCAGTTCAGTGTTGTCGGCTTCGGTGAATCGTCGGACGGTAACGGTCATGGCAATCGTGTCTGGTGTTATTGCCGTTAGCGTAGTGAGAGAGCGCGGGGCGGTCGTCCCGCCCCTGTGGTTGTGACGTGTTAGACGGCGAGGTTACTGATGGCGATTACTGCGTCGAGGGTGTTGGCCGCGTTGGTGTTGGTGATCTTGAGGCCGATGGCCTTGGAGGCAGCACTGGCGTCGACTTCGATCTGGGTGGAGAGCGGGAACTCGG
>NZ_LUKQ02000801.1 GCF_001647025.1 Endozoicomonas atrinae | reverse complement strand
TTATCGACCCAGGTCTCACCGCCAAAGTCGCCCAGGACTACAAACACAACGCCATGTCTGGCGAGTACGATCGACTCAAGCAACTCTCCGAGCGTCGCCAGGCATTCACCGGTTCCATCGAGGGCACCCCCTCATCTGGCGGAACTCCACCCACCGACTCACCGGAGCAGGCCGACATCGACCGGCTGTTCAACAAATACCAGAAGTAATTTCCCTGTGCTTGTCCGGCACCTTTGCCCGCTCACCCGAGCGGGATTTTTTTTATCACGCTTCCTTGATCCTCTCCTATACTCAGCTCGCACATAAACACTGAACAACAGACAAAGGAATTACCATGATTAACGAAAAACTCTACGAATGCTTGGTGAAACTGGGTGCTGATGAGGACGAAGCCCGAGATGCTGCCAGCGAA
>NZ_LUKQ02000800.1 GCF_001647025.1 Endozoicomonas atrinae | reverse complement strand
TCCAGTGTTGCTTTGGCTGCCTGATAATCCTTAACCACCGCATCCGGTGTGACCTGCTCGGGTTTCTGCTTGCCATCCGGTGTCAACAGCAGGCCCCTCAGGCAACATTGTTCCTTAAAGCGCGCTATCCCCAGCTTGCCTTCTGGACTATCTGGGAAATCCTTAACCACCGCATCCGGTGTGACCTGCTCGGGTTTCTGCTTGCCATCCGGTGTCAACAGCAGGCCCCTCAGGCAACATTCCGCTTTGAAGCGCGCTAGCTCCAGTGTTGCTTTGGCTGCCTGATAATCCTTAACCACCGCATCCGGTGTGACCTGCTCGGGTTTCTGCTTGCCATCCGGTGTCAACAGCAGGCCCCTCAGGCAACATTGTTCCTTAAAGCGCGCTATCCCCAGCTTGCCTTCTGGACTATC
>NZ_LUKQ02000799.1 GCF_001647025.1 Endozoicomonas atrinae | reverse complement strand
ACTCGGCTAAACAAGCTTGATCAGCAAATCCTTACCCTCTATGCCCGAGGCATGACCACCCGTGATATTGCCGAAGCCATTCACGAGATGTACGGTGCTGAGGTGTCGCCTACCTTGATATCCAAGGTAACTGATGCTGTCTACGATGAGGTCAGGACTTGGCAGAATCGCCCGCTGGACAGACTTTTCCCCATCCTGTATCTCGATGGCCTTGTGGTTAAGGTTCATCAGGATAAACGGGTTATTCGTAAAACCGTGTATGTTGCTCTTGGCGTGAACACTGAAGGCCATAAGGAACTTTTGGGTCTTTGGCTTGCCGAAACAGAAGGTGCCAAATTCTGGCTTTCTGTGCTGACAGAGCTTAAGAACCGTGGAGTTGAAGATGTCTTCGTTGCCTGTGTTGATGGGCTTACCG
>NZ_LUKQ02000798.1 GCF_001647025.1 Endozoicomonas atrinae | reverse complement strand
ATCCTGAGTTTTAATCTGACTGGCTATTTGATCTACCAGTTTTTCGTTGATTTCAACGCTCATTGTTATTCTCCATTTTGGAGTATTAACGACAAGCGTTTACACAATTTAAATTACATTCCCTTTTAACCTGCTGTTCATACAGCTTTCCCTTCGCTCACTACTCCTCGTTCCCATGCTTTGCGTGGGAATGCAGACCGCAGACAATCAGATAACTCTATGGTATCCACCCTGCTGCGTATGCATTCCCACGGAGACCGTGGGAACGAGGAAATGTCTTCAAATAATCAAAGTAATACCAATCGCATTTTCTAAATCCTTAAGCTGCCGCCAACTATGCTTAGGCATCATTACCATGCATTATCTAGAACAGATGTCTCGTCGACCACAGCTACCCGAAGGTTTTAATGATGTT
>NZ_LUKQ02000797.1 GCF_001647025.1 Endozoicomonas atrinae | reverse complement strand
AGGTTAATGATCCTGGCAAGCTGATCGAGCAGTTACAGGAAGTGGTTGCCCAGCAGGGGCAGGCCGATGTCTCAGGGTTGAGCCCCAAAGACCAGAAAGCCCAGCTACCGGAGGCGGTTCAGGATCACTATGGGCAACTGATGAAGCAGTACGGCCCCCGCAATCCAGGTTATGTCACCACTGGGGAAGAAACCCCGAACCGGACGCAGGGCTTTGATCTGTTTGGTCAGCAGCAGGCGAATGATCCGCTGGCGGCATTAAGACAGGCATTGGGGGGCGGGGATGCAATGGCACCCCCACCACCCCCTCCGGTGACACCCAATGCCGCCGTACCGAAGCAGGGGCAGGGTTACGGCTATCACGGTTACGACCCATTGAACCGCACCCCCGGCACCTTCCGTCACTTCCATCCCTCAGCCGGAC
>NZ_LUKQ02000796.1 GCF_001647025.1 Endozoicomonas atrinae | reverse complement strand
GTGCATCGTTGAGGCCTTCCATAAACAGGACAAACTCTTTACCCGATTCAATCAAGGCCTGAACCATATTGGTCGCCAGTGGTGTATAGCTCACACTCACGCCGAGGTTATCAATGCCGCCACCATCAATGACTTTGATCCCGGATTTGGTCAGTTCGTAGTCAGTACCTTCAACAAGGGCTGCATCAAGGCTGTCTTTGACCGTGACTGACTGCGACAGATCGGGAAGCTTATCGAACGGGATAAGCTCATCAGCAACGCCGAAGCTGGTGTGAGGCTCATCAGTGACCGCAGTGGTTGAACCGGCAGTGGTTGAACCACGGAGCGCCATCGACAAGTTGTTAGCGGTAAAGTCATGTGCCGTGAGGCTCGCCGAGATAGAGGAAATCCGGCTGATGGTGTTGCGATTACCACCGCCACCGA
>NZ_LUKQ02000081.1 GCF_001647025.1 Endozoicomonas atrinae | reverse complement strand
GCGTCATTCGTAAGGCGATCAAGAACCGGAAGATTTTTCGGACTGATGAGTCAGTCATGAAGGTAATCTATCTGGCCATGGAAAAAGCTTCCGAGAAATGGACCATGCCGATCAGGAACTGGAAAGCAGCCATGAACCGGTTTGAAATTATGTTTCCTGACCGGTTCAAGGAGTAATAGTTTTGGTGGCGTTTACACAGAATTATTTACAGGCTCAAAAGCATCAGTTGTTTATACGTATAACTCTGCTGAATCTCGAGATCTTGTGTTTTTTGGGGTAGTGGTTTTTACGTGGCTTGTCGTAAAAACAAAGCCATAATTCGTATTCTGTCATAAATCAGTTACAGAGTCTGATATGACCTCTTTTTTTTAAAGTGTGAAACTAGTCTCGACTTCACAGCGAAGTCAACACAAATAAAACACACACAAACATTGAATAAACTTATAAATCTTAGTGAGGTCACACAATGAAAAAGATTACTACTATTGCTGCCGCTATTGTTGTTGCAACTTTATCATCAACAGCGATGGCGGGTGAATGGTTTGCTGGCATTGAAGGTGGTAAAGCTTACAATAAGGTTGCAGTAAGCGGAGCTGATAAGTCTGAATCTAACGATAAAGCCAAAAGCAAATTTTATGGCGTTAAAGTGGGCAAATACCTTGATGATAATATTCGCGTATACGGCACTTTAAGCAGAAATAAATTTAATGATGCCAAAGACAAGGATATTAAAGCGCAGAAAAGCCTGATGCTTTCCTCTGATTATGTATTTATGGAAGGTTCCCCAGTAAGGCCTTTTGTCGGTGGCTCTATTGGCGCAACCCGCCTTGAAGTTGCCGGAAAGAGTAAAACTGGTTTGGCCTATGGTGCCCAGGCAGGTGTGATGTCACAAGTCGGTCCTGTCGATCTGGAGCTTGGCTTAAAGTACCTCGGTAATAATGCAAAGTTAAAGCATGATAATGGTCAAGCTAAGTTAAAAAATTCACGTCAGGCTTATCTGTCTGCATCTTACCGCTTCTGAAAAATTATTGTGTGGTGTGTGGGAGAGAGATGGAGTTTTCTCCATTTTTCATTAGCTGTATTCAATAGCTGATGGAATCAACAAATTATTATTTCGACTTTATCAAGACGTTACTTATAACAGTATCTTGTTATCAAACTGTATTGGGAAATTAAAATGAAAAAGATAATGACCATTGCTGCAGCTATCACTGTTGCCACTTTGTCTTCAACTGCAATGGCCGGTGATTGGTTTGTTGGTCTGGAAGGTGGTAAGGCTAATAATAAAACCAGTGGTTATGTAGAAATGCAAGGAGGGACTCCTTCCCTTTCTGATAAAAAAGTAAAGAGCAAGTTCTATGGAGTAAGGGTTGGTAAATATATTGATGATAATGTTCGTGTTTATGGAAGTATTAGTAAAAATAAGTTCAATGATTCTGATGTCAAAGATTTAAATCAATCTGGCTTTGGAAAAGTTATCAAAGACCAGAAAAGTCTGATGCTTTCCAGTGATTATGTCTTTATGAAAGACTCTTCTATAAGACCATTTGCCGGTGTGTCTTTGGGTGCATCACGTATTGGATTTGCGGGCAAGAATAAAACGGGGCTGGCATATGGTGCGCAGGCCGGTGTGATGTTCCAGGCTGGCCCGGTAGATATGGAGATAGGCGCGAAATATATCGGTAATAATGCCAAAGTGAAACATGATGGTGCAGAATTCAAGCTTAAAAACTCACGTCAGGCTTATCTCTCTGCGTCCTACCGTTTCTAATAGACGATTTTTCTGAGAGAAAAGGATTTCTCTCAAAAATGCTTATTTCATAGTGCCAATATAAATAAAGACTCCTCATTATGAACCTTAAAAGAGCCACTATTGTGGTTGTTTTCTTATATATATTAGTTTCATGCTCCCTGTTACACGCTGATCAGCAGCCGAGTCCAGATCCTGCGGATTTAACCAGTGCCCAGAGTTTTATATGGGCCCAGGGAGGAATTTCCAGCGCTAAAGCGGATGGCAATCGCACCAGTACGGGGGTAGGTAAGCTAACAGGAGGGATTTCAGGTGCTTTCAATGAGAGTTCACAATACCTTGGTCTTCTTGAGCAGGGTTTTAATAATGATGGCACTGCCGATACTCGGGGTCGTCTTTTTACTGTGTTTGATACAGGAAATAATCTGGTCTCTAATATAGGGGTTTCCGCTGACTATATCCGCAATGCCAAGTCAAAAGATACCACCTCCGCATTTGGTATTATTGGAAAAGTTGAGACACCAGTTGACTGGATGACGATTTTTCCAAAACTGGCACTGGTTGAGTCAAAGATAAATGGGGAGGGGAAAACTTTAAAAGCAAAGGTTATCAACTCAACCTGTTTAACAGTTTTTATATAGGTGATAGCGGTCTATACTCGATGGTTTCTCCTCAATATACAAAACTGAATGATCTCTCTACAAAGAAGCTGGAGATTTCTTTTGGTGGTCCATTAACTGTCAGTGGAAAAACCTGGTGGGATATAAAGGCTGGGTATACAACGTTTAAAGGTAAAAAATTATTACGAGGTGGGAGAGCAGAAGAAGCGGATTTAATGGTTGGTATCAGTCATTACTTCTAGTAGTACTCGTTTTTACACAAATTGCGCTCATTGCCAGCGTAATTTATTCCATGACTAAAGCGCCTGATCATAGTAATGATCAGGCGCTTTTTTTTGTTCGTGAAGATATGGATTTGATATGACGAAATAGTGATACCAATTGCGCTTTCTAACTCCCTAGTGCGCTGACGGCCTGAAGCGTAATGCTGCGTTGAAGCTCCCCGCCATAGCTATAGCTATGACTCATCACCTCGCCTTGCCTTGCTTTACACTCCCGCCCCTCATGCTCATTACGGGTTTAGAAAGTTTAATGGGTATGAGTTGTCGGATTGGTTGCGCTCATGCCAGCTATAGCCTGCGCCAGAATGCATCACGAATCTACCTTTACTCATTTTTCCAAGGAGCTGCAGTCTATCAGACCTTATCCATCACCAAGTTCAGACTCAGGTGCTTCTGAGATCATGGATAGAAAAACACTCACTTTCGTTCTCCTGGGGAGTTCTGTTTGTCGAGCTTTTATAGGTTTCTGCTTCTGTGTACTGGGCTACCGCTGAAATCTTATAACTAGAATAGATAAAGGATGCACCAATAAAGGCTGCGCTGATGTGGTCTGAGATAAAAGAATGAGAGGGTCATAAATAGAGGAATGCATCATAATTTGGATGCCACTTCTCATCCAGTAACTTGATTCCATGAGTAATTGGCTGAGAGGTAACAAAAATTTTGAAACTACCAGCGACCATCATAGTCTTCTTGATGGTAAAGTTTGATGGTAAAGTTTGATGGTATTGAGCGTGGGTGGGCAAGGGGAGATTCGAGATAAATAAGCCTGAGAGAATCGTTTCCCGACAGGCTTATTATTTTTTATTGATATTTGAAGCGGTAACTTTCCATTGGAATATTTCCCGGGTTGCCTGGTGAGACATGATACTCAATATACTCATCATCAATATCGACGACATGCCATAGGTTTGATGTCTCAACCTTTTCATCCACAGGCTTGTTGATGGGCTGTTTTGAAAAAAGAGCCTCCCATTTTCCAGGCGTCATTTCTTCTGGTGTCTTGCCTCTGATGGCTTTTGAAATCATGTTATACCTGATAACGCTGTCTTCATTGTATTGCCAGTAAATTGAGGGAAGGTTGTTCATATCGATTGTTTGACCACTCAGTTTCAGCGCTTCCCGATAAGAGGCGGATAAATCATTATTTACGCGAGCGACATTGGCAACCGCCATCCACTGACCATCCGTTATTACCTCTGCCACATGGTTTGAAGAAACTTCAAAGGTACGAGTGCCATTTTTATCCGTCAGGGTATAAGCCAGGCCTGCGGCAGGTTTGATCTTTTCAAGCAGGCTGATGGCTTTATCGACTGATCCGGCTTCCAGCAGCTTTCGATAGATAAAAATTTGTGCCAGTCCACTGTCTACGTCATGAGCCAGTTGGAACTTTGAATGAGGCGTGAAGGTATAACCGTTGCTGGCATTAATCCCGTGGCCAATCAGAGTGCCGGCATAGGTGGTGGTTAATAGTACCGTTCCATCGTCTAATATATGCTTGATCAGTGCCTGGCTTCCTTCGAAATGTCGAGTCCAGTCCAGTGTGTATCCGACACTGGCTTTGCCATCGGCCCACACCGAACCGTGTGAGCAGTGGCCGGTTACCTGATCTTTGTTTGCTTGTGCGGAGGCCAGCATGGGATCAACCCCGGTCATTTTCTCCAGAACCCAGAAAGTTTCATCGAAATTCAGGTTGTAGATAAATACATCCTTGAAATCCAGATTTGCACCATGGGCAATACCTTTAATTTCTTCAACAAGCTCAGGCGCTTCCTTTTGTGCTGTCTGGAAAAGCCCTGTGTTGTTGAAAAAGAACTGTCGGTAATCAGACCAGTTATAGTCAGTGCCTGCCTCTTTAAGAAATGCCGATACCATGTCGTATTTGAACCGGTTGAGTGTTGGCCTGATTACTTTTCGTAATGCTTTCCCGTGCTGTACGCCTCGTTCATAAGGGGTTCCTTTGACTTCGATAGTGAAGAATTCTGATGTTTCATTACTCAGTTCAATCTGGTATTCGACCGGTGGAATGCCTGTCAGATTATGAGCCTGAGCGCCCGAGCAGAAAATGGCGGCTAAAAATAATGGGATAATGTTTTTACGCATGAGTCGTGTACTTTCTATCCATAAACAGCAATACCACCGGTAAGGATGGTATTGCCTGTAGTTGAAAGAAAATTGATTGGGTTTAGATGTTTTCTGTGGCCTTGATAATGGCGGGGGCCATTTCCTGGAACATCATTAATGCCATTCGTGGGGTTTCTGGCTGGGAGTAACTACCGGCTGTCGCGATAACCGTGCCAGAGTCCTTGTCCATAATCACACTCTGTCCATGTATGCCAACCATCGCGAGCATTTTGCGACCTTTGATGTTCATTACCCGGAACTGGTCTTTATACCAGGCGTCAGGAGCAAGGTGAGATTCCTTGCTGTACTTCCAGGCAGATCGAACCTCATCATTGCCTTCCATCAGGTTGTCAATAAATGCCTTGGGAATGATCTGTTCACCCTGATTGTTTTTGCCACTATTCAGAAGCATCTGGCCGACTTTTGCCAGATCTCTGGTCGTGATATTCAGGCCACCGGATGCAACAACATAGCCATTGGGGTCTGATTGCCATACAGCATTGCTCTCTACGCCAAGATGGCTCCAGACTTTTTCAGAGAATAACTCTGGAAGCTTTTTGCCCATTGTTTTTTCAACGACTAAACCAAGAACTTCGGTATTAATGCATTGGTATTGATAAGCCTGACCCGTTGGGTATTGTCTGGCTTTTACGGTCTTGGCGTATTCGATGGTGCCGTTCAACCGTCCTTCGACGTAACCATTCCACTCCTGAGCGTGAGTCATTGCATGATCCCATGACAGGCCAGGTGCAATATTGACTTTAATGCCAGAGCGCATGTCCGACACTTCCTGAACGGTGCTGTTGGCAAAAGCAGACCCTTTTAGCTCTGGCAGATAGTCCTGAACCTTCCGGTTCATATCCAGTTTGCCCTCCTCCACCGCTATGGCGGCCAGCATACTGGTGAATGATTTGGTTACGGACATCACCAGTGTTTTACTGTCTGGGGACAAACCATTCCAGTAATGCTCATGAACCAGGTTCTCTCCTTTGAGTACAACCATGGCATTGTTGTGAAGTCGGTCGCGCAGTAAGACCTCAAGATTTAATGGGCCGTCCGCATCGTTGACCTGTATCGCTTTTAAATTCAGTTTTTCCTGTGATTTCCATTGCTCTGACGGGGGACCGGGTTTATCAATGGTGTAGGAGTGAGTGAACTTCCAGGCATTCTGGAAGCTGGCGGTTGCCATCTCACCGCTATCCCAGTTTTCCTGAGTAAGACCAAAGTTTTTAACCTGGTTGAGAAAGCCTGTATCAGGTCCATTCAATTCAAGTGCGCCTGCAAACGCTGACGTTAAAAGGAGTGAAGCTAAGAGGCCTGCTTGTTTGACTTTTGCTTTCATTTCCATTGATGCTCCCTATAAACTCTGAGGCTATTTTGGTACCTTTCGATCAAAGGGGCATGTCAGACTCTGTCATGAAAAACTTACAGGGATTGATTACTATTTCTGTGGACTGGTACAGAGGTGGTGAGGATCTGTCTGGGAAAGGTGATAGAAAATTCCATTCTACGCTCTACGTTGAGAACCGTAAAAGTACCAGTTTGAGTAAGGCATCATATTAAAACCTGCGCTGCACTCATATTTTAAATAATGCGACAATGACATAATAAAAACTTTCATGCATTCAGTGTATTTGGGGGAGAATGTAATGAAATATAACGCGATTAAAGCGCTTGTTCTTACGCATGAAACGGGCTCAATTTCTTCTGCTGCCAGAAGAATGAGAAAGCCAAGAACAATGGTCAGTAACTGGATTCAGGGATTGGAAGATGACTGGGGAATTTGTCTGTTTGATCGGCAGGGTTATAAGCCAGAGCTGACCAAGGAAGGACAATCCCTGCTGGCTGTATGCCGCTCGTTATTGGCGGACAAGGAAATGATGGAGTTAAAGCTGGCCAGTATTATGCAGGCTGAAGAACAGCGTCTGTCCATAGGTACGGTCCATGGACTTGATAGCGGTTTTCTCCTGGATCTTGTTGAGGGTTTTGATCAGAAATACCCCTCTCTCAATATCACTATCATTAATGGTTTTGATGATGAAATATCATCGAAGTTATATAGCGGCGAAGTGGATTTGATTTATGCACTTCTCCGCAACCCGGACCCATCAATATTTAATTGTCATCAGACCGGGTTTTGTGATTTTGTTGCAGTCTGTCACCCTCAGCACCCTTTGGCGAAATATGAGTCGCTGGAGTACACCGATCTCTCAAGTCACCGTCAGATCTGGCCATTGCGCCATGACTCTCACAGCTTAAACCAGTACCGATTTTCCAATATCTTCTGGCAGGTACCTGATTATCGAACCTCAATTAATCTGGTTCGAAGGCAGTTAGGTTGGACTTTTTGTCCAAAAAATTTGGTGATGGATCAAATCAGAAATCAGGAGCTCGTCATTCTTAATCACCCTCAGGCGGTTTTTCAGGTGCCGATTGGTCTTGCCTGGAGAGCAGATCGTCATCCTGGACCGGTTATGGAATACATTATTGACCGTGTTATCCATAACAAGGGGGATGAAGCTTCTTAATCAAGGGAGGCTTTATTGCCTCTGAAAATGAAAAGCGGAACGTACAAGCTCCGCTTTTCAATGCTTCTATAAAATCATCGCCGCAATCCAGGCAAAAAGGATCATGGGAATGTTGTAGTGCATGAACGTTGGAATGACGGTATCACGAATGTGATCGTGCTGCCCATCGACATCAAGCCCGGCGGTTGGGCCTATAGTCGAGTCCGAGGCTGGAGAGCCTGCGTCACCCAGAGCGCCGGATGCACCCACAATCGCTGCAGTAGCCAGAGGCGAAAAGCCAAGGGCCAGTGCCAGAGGGACATAGAGTGTCGCAATGATGGGAATGGTTGAGAATGAAGAACCA
This sequence comes from Endozoicomonas atrinae, assembly GCF_001647025.1. Taxonomy (GTDB): domain Bacteria; phylum Pseudomonadota; class Gammaproteobacteria; order Pseudomonadales; family Endozoicomonadaceae; genus Endozoicomonas; species Endozoicomonas atrinae. The sequence continues at coordinate 16,682 of NZ_LUKQ02000081.1, read as the reverse complement.
ATACCCATGGTGATCAGCAACCCGACAACCAACATTAGAAACGCAGCCAGCGCCTTGCTGCCAAAAACCAGTTCCTCAACCATGGCGACCAGGGCAGGAATGTCCCCCGTTGCTCTGAGCACTTCGGCAAAGCCGGATGCAGAGATCATGATAAACCCGCAGAGCGCCATCATTCTTACGCCCCGGGCAAAGACATCATCTGCTTCTCTCCAGTTTACGATACCGCCGAGGAGCATCATCATGAAGCCTGTAGCTGCACCCATGGCCATAGAGTCTGTGAACAGTTGAACACCGAGTGCTGCCGCGATGGATGCCAGGGTAATCAAGGCTGCCTTTGGCTCCATGGGCTGCTGGTTTTCTTCAGCCGTTTCCAGGGCATTCTCTTCAATGTGGTAATGGCGAGGTTTCCGGTATGTCCAGAACACGGCAACAAGCAGACCAATAAACATGCCAAGTACTGGTAGAGCCATGGCGGATGGCATCAGGTCTGGGTCAATGTTCAAGCCGTTATCGTTGAGGTTGCCCGCCAGGATCTGGGTCAGATAGATATTCCCGAAACCGATGGGTACCAGCATATAGGTTGCAATCAAGCCAAACGAGAGCGTGCTCGCCACCGCTCTGCGGTCCAGCTGTAAAGAGCTGAAAACGCCTAGCAGCGGTGGAATCAGAATGGGAATAAAGGCAATGTGGACAGGTACAATGTTCTGAGAAGCAAATGCCATCAGAAGAATACTTCCCAGGATCGAGATTCGGATACCTGCGGTTTTGTGAGTGCGGGCTACCCGCTGAATAATACGGTCAGCCAGCCACTGGGGAATTCCGGATGCGGAGATGGCCATAGCAAAGGCACCCAGCATACCGTAGCTGATGGCGATGCTGGCACCGCCCCCCAAGCCCTCGGTAAAAGCAGTAAGCGTTGCATCAAACCCCAGTCCTCCTGCAAGACCACCACCGATAGCACCCAGAAAAAGTGCGAGTACAACATTTACACGCAAGACACTCAAGGTCAGCATGATGGCAACAGCCAAAATGACAGCGTTCATAGTAATCCAGTTTTGTTATATTGGTTTGCGATACTTCAATCCACAGCACAATCCGTAGCAGATCAGCGTAGAACTCGTTAAGAGCAGTCGCATCCAGCGATTAGTTTTGCCTTGAGACCTTTTTTTCTATTTGGGAATTTTTATATTCCACATTGAGGCTAGAAGCTCAAGCGATAAAAGTAAATGTGTTCGGGTATGACCGAACCATTAGATCAATGGTGGAGATGGTGTCGGTGGGAATGCAGGGAAGAGGCAATAGAAAGGGCAGAGTTATACTGTTCTGATCGGGTATCAGCACTTCGCATTGTTAGTAGCTTTCTGGGCAACATCGTTATTTTCTCTGATCATTATGCTCTTACAACAGCTCTGTAAGCTCAGAAATTTTATGCTTACAGCAACCCTTAGCAGTCGCTAAATTACAATGATCTATCTGTTCAGGCAATTATTTTTTCTCTTTATGGTTATGAAAAACCAATGCGTTTATCTCAATTTAGTTAGATGCTCTGGAAAGAGCACAGTCATATAAGATGGCCTTCAAATAAGATAATTTTGGGTTAGTAAATACTTATTTTTATCTCCAATGCGTGGAGTGAAATTATTCATTGTCACATTACTGTCATATTGCTTCTGTATGTTACGAGCATGATTTAATCCGGCCTGCGCTATGTATCAAAAATCGATAGATAACAGCCCGGGTATTGATTTCAATACACCGGCACTAAAAAAATATCGTTCTCTGCGCTTCTTAAAAGACCGTCTTGCCCGTTGGGGGGTTGCCTCAGGTGGTCTTGGTGTGATTCTGGCGATTCTCTTGATTTTCTTTTACCTGCTCTATGAGGTTCTGCCGCTATTCAAAAGTGCGGAGATTACGCAGGTTTCTTCCTACCCATCAGCCCAGATTTCCGTCGATGAGAAAAAAGTCCCTACGTTTCTGTCCGTTGAGGAACAGGCAGAAGTCGCAATGAAAGCAGAGGCTTCTGGTAATCTGCTTTTTTTCTCAACGAAAACCGGTGAATGGCTACAGAGCGAGTCATTGCCCCTCTCTTCAGACAGTGGTGTGTCCCGGGTGGTAAAGGATGTTTCCGGTTCTAATCTGATGGCAGCGGGTCTTACAACTGGTGAGATCATCCTTTTCGAGCAGGGTTATAAGATCACCTGGCCTAATGATCGTCGGAAGATCACACCAGAAGTCAGCTATCCCTATGACAGGCAGCCCTTTTCCATAAGCGATCTTTCAGCCCCAGTTTCACAGCTGGCGATCAGTGATGGTGATGAAAGACTTCTGGTTGCAGCCGGCATCGATAACCAGCTGGTGATGGATGTATTTAACAAGGAAGAAGATTTCTTAACCGAGTCAGTCACTATTGAGCAGCAGTCAGTTGTACTGCCCGTTATCAGTGGGCTTTCTGCGGAAGATGATCTTGAAATCCGCCAGTTGCTCATCGATCCCGAACAAACCTGGCTTTACGTCCTCAGTGGCAGCAGTCAACTGACGGTTATCAATATCAGCAATATTGATCGTCCCTATATCCACGCGACGCTCAATCTAACTGCCCAAGGAGTAGACGTTACCGAGTTGACGTTCCTGTTAGGTGGGGTGTCCCTGTTGGTCGGTGACTCCGAGGGCAATATCGCTCAGTGGTTTATGGTTCGCGAAGATGGCAGCCAGAACCTTAAGCATATTCGTTCTTTCAGTCTCGGCAATGATCCAGTTGACAAGATTGTTCCGGAGCACCGGCGCAAGGGGTTTCTGGCTTCGGATATTAATGGTCAGGTAGGCCTGTTTTACACGACAGCAAATCGTTCCCTGCTGTTGGAGCCCATGGCTTCTGGTCGAATTGATCAAATGGCCGTCGCACCAAGAGGAAATTATCTGATTCTGGAAAGTCAGGGCGAGACTCAGTTTCTGAAAATTGAGAATGAGCATCCAGAAATTTCCTGGTCAGCCCTCTGGGGACAAGTCTGGTATGAGTCTTACAGTCAGCCTGATTATATATGGCAGTCCTCCGCATCAAATAATGACTTTGAGCCCAAACTCAGCCTGATGCCTTTATCGTTTGGAACCCTCAAAGCGGCTTTTTACGCCATGTTGCTGGCAGCACCTCTGGCAATTTGCGCGGCAATCTATACAGCCTATTTTATGGCTCCGGGCATGCGCAGAAAGGTAAAGCCGGTTATCGAGCTTATGGAGGCCCTGCCTACGGTCATTCTTGGTTTCCTTGCTGGACTCTGGCTGGCTCCTCTGATTGAGAATCAGCTGGTGGGTATTTTTGCCCTGTTGCTCTTTGTGCCCACAGGCATCCTGGTGTTTGCTTTTGGCTGGGATAGCTTGCCCTCAAGTATCCGTCACCGAATTCCTGACGGTATGCAGGCCGGATTACTGGTTCCCGTGGTGTTAATCAGTGGTGCTCTGGCCATGTCACTCAGTTCGAGTCTTGAATTGTGGCTCTTTGATGGTGATATGCGAACCTGGCTGACCACAGAGCTGGGTATTCCCTATGACCAGCGTAATGCCCTGGTTGTAGGACTGGCCATGGGGTTTGCTGTTATTCCAACCATATTCTCCATCGCGGAGGATGCGATATTCAGCGTACCCAGGCACCTGACCTATGGTTCCCTGGCCCTGGGTGCAACACCATGGCAGACCCTCACCCGCGTGGTTCTGTTAACAGCCAGTCCGGGTATTTTCTCTGCAGTGATGATCGGTATGGGAAGGGCTGTGGGCGAAACCATGATCGTTCTGATGGCGACAGGCAATACACCCATAATGGATGCCAATATTTTTGAAGGAATGCGGACGCTGGCGGCCAATATTGCCGTTGAAATGCCTGAGTCTGAAGTAGGTAGCAGCCATTACCGAATTCTCTTCCTTGCCGCTCTGGTGCTGTTCCTGTTTACCTTTGTAGTTAACACGGCGGCGGAGATGGTACGTCATCGTCTCCGTAAGAAGTACAGCTCACTCTAGGTTGAAGAAGGGAAGAGGATAGGAGATTACCATGAAAAATACCCTTCTAAGCGCTAGAAAACGCTCTGTAGGTGAATGGGTTAAAAGTGGTTCCCCCTGGGTCTGGTTAAATGCCGGCGCTGTTGCCATCAGTCTTGTTCTGGTGATTGGGCTGCTGGGTTTGATAGCTGTGCGAGGATTGGGACACTTCTGGCCAGGTCAGATCATTGTTGCCGATTACCAGCCCCCCGGGCAGACCATCAGAATGGTTGCTGGAGAAATTACCGACAGTGAAGAAGTGCCTGCAACCCGTTTGGTGTCATCAGGTCTCGAAGTGGTCGACGGGCAGGAGCTCTATACCCGTGACTTATTGAAGCAGGGCAATCGGGACCTTAGTGGTGCTGACTTTGTCTGGATTGTGGATGAGTGGTTAAGCAACCGGCAGTACCCTGAAGACATCATGGTACTTGAGCGTCGAGAGTGGGGTAATTTCTACGGCTTCCTTGAGTCAGTTAAGGAAGGCGGAGCCACTGTTGCCAGTGGTGAATCGGCCTGGATCGTCTTCAATGAGCGCTTAGATCGGGCGCTCGTGATTTATGAAGCAATCTACCAGATTGAAAAGCACGACATTGGTTCAATCAACGCCTCAATAGAGCAGTTAAGGCTCGCAGAACGTCGTCTGGAGCTGAGCGGTGATATCGATCTGGTTCGTCAGGCAGAGATTCAGGCTGAACGCAAACTGCTGAATCAGGAATATCAGCAGCTGGAAACCCAGCTGGGAGATCTTTACCGGGCGTTCAACCGTGACAGCTTTGTTGCCAGAACGGTTGATGGACAAACACTGGAACAGCCAATCAGTAAAGTGGTTCGTGCCTATCAGCCCAATACCATGTCATTGACTGACAAAATTAGCTTCTACTTTGATAAGGTCGGTGAGTTCATTCTTGATGACCCCAGGGAAGCCAATACCGAAGGCGGTGTATTCCCCGCCATCTTTGGTACGGTCATGATGGTGATTCTGATGTCCATTATGGTAACCCCTTTTGGTGTCATCGCTGCCGTCTATCTTCGGGAGTACGCCAGTCAGGGTTGGATGACCCGGGCTATTCGGGTGGCTGTAAATAACCTCGCTGGGGTTCCCTCAATTGTTTACGGGGTCTTTGGTCTTGGTTTTTTCATCTACTTCGCCGGAGCAAAAATCGATAATCTGTTTTTTGCAGAGGCCCTGCCATCACCGACATTTGGTACACCAGGGTTGTTGTGGGCATCCATCACATTGGCTCTGCTGACCCTGCCAGTGGTGATTGTCGCCACGGAAGAGGGATTGTCCCGTATTCCCCGCTCTGTTCGTGAAGGGAGCCTGGCGCTTGGTGCGACCAAGGCAGAGACTCTATGGCGGGTCGTGCTGCCCATGGCAAGCCCAGCCATGATGACCGGCTTGATACTGGCGGTTGCCCGTGCTGCAGGGGAAGTGGCGCCACTGATGCTGGTTGGGGTTGTTAAGTTGGCTCCAAGCCTACCGCTGGATGGCAACTATCCCTATCTGCACCTTGATCAGAAATTCATGCATCTGGGTTTTCATATTTTTGATGTGGGCTTCCAAAGTCCGAACGTAGAAGCAGCGAGGCCTCTGGTGTATGCCACTGCCTTGCTGCTGGTGATTGTTATTGCTGTACTGAATCTGTCCGCTGTTGCTATTCGCAACCGGTTGCGAGAAAAATACAAGAGCCTTGAGGACTGAATACCATGGCTTATGACGTCATTGATAGAAGGCCGGAAGAGGCTCTTGATGAAAAGCGGGGTGAAAGCCTGAATAAGACGCTGAATGAGGCACTTACTGTGAAAACCTCCGAAACGTATCCTGAAAACAGTCTGGAAAAACGAGCTGGTGTTTCAGTGGATAGCAGTAGTGCTGAACCATCTTCAGGATTTTCCAGGGCTTTTAATCCTGAGTCGCTGGGACGTGGTCGTTCTGTACTGAGCCTTGAGCATGAACCGACCAGTATGGAAGTGTCTGGCCTGAGCCTGTTCTATGGAGAGAAGCAGGCACTGTTTGATATCTCCATGAAGATCCCGAAAAAGCGCGTAACGGCGTTTATCGGACCTTCAGGTTGTGGTAAATCCACATTGTTACGCAGCATGAATCGGATGAATGATCTGGTGGATAGCTGCCGTGTGAATGGCCAGATATTACTCGACAATCAGAATATCTATGAGAAATCGGTCAATGTGGCTGATCTTCGTCGCCGGGTGGGGATGGTGTTTCAGAAGCCGAACCCATTCCCAAAGAGTATTTATGAAAATGTTGCCTATGGCTTGAGGATTCAGGGCATCAACAAAAAGCGGGTGCTGGATGAAGTTGTGGAGTGGGCACTGAAAGGGGCGGCTCTCTGGAATGAAGTGAAAGATCGGCTGCATGAAAGTGCGCTGGGTCTGTCTGGTGGGCAGCAGCAACGCCTGGTTATTGCTCGTACAATTGCTGTGGAACCCGAAGTATTGCTTCTGGATGAGCCTGCATCGGCACTTGATCCAATCTCCACACTGAAGATTGAAGAGTTGATCAATGAGCTGAAGTCCAGGTTTACCATTGTGATTGTCACCCATAATATGCAGCAGGCGGCACGGGTTTCTGACTACACCGCGTTTATGTATATGGGGCGAATGATTGAGTATGGTGACACGGATAGATTGTTCACTAACCCCCGAAAGAAACAGACTGAAGACTATATTACTGGCCGTTATGGCTGAGGGTTGCTGACGTTCTTCCTAAATCTTAAAGACCCTGAGCAGCCTCGAAGGATTACCCATGCCTAACCAAAGCGATTTGCTGACCCACCATATTTCCCAGCAGTTCAACCATGAACTGGAGGAACTTCGAAATAACCTGTTGTCTATGGGCGGCATGGTTGAGAAGCAGGTCAGTGATGCCATTGAATCACTGATCAATGCCGACAGTGATCTGGCCATCGTTGTCTGTGAAAAAGACACTGATATCAACTTTATGGAAACCTCCATTGATCAGGAGTGCTCCAGAATTCTGGCACGCCGCCAGCCAGCAGCCAGCGACTTACGGCTGGTTCTGGCATGTACCAAAGTTGCTACGGACCTGGAGCGCATTGGTGATGAAGCGGCCAAAATTGCGCGATTCGCCATAAAATTGTCGGAACAGGGTGAAGCCCCCAAAGGTTACATTGAAACCCGACATATTGGCAGTCATGTCCGTCAGATGACCCAGGATGCACTGAATGCGTTTGCCCGGTTTGATGCCGAGCAGGCGCTTGCGGTGGCCAAAGAGGATAAAGCGGTTGATCGGGAGTATAAAAGCGCTACCCGTGAGCTGGTTACCTATATGATGGAAGACCCCCGCTCCATTACCCGTGTTTTGAATATTATGTGGGTTTTACGCTCTCTGGAACGTATTGGTGACCATGCCAGAAACATTGCGGAGTATGTTATTTATCTCGTTAAAGGGACAGATGTTAGACATATTGGCCTGAAACGAATGCAAGAGGAAGTATTTGATAAGCAGACTGATGATTGAAACAGAGAATATAAATCAATGATTTTAAATCAAGTTGTTTGTTGTAGGAGGTGTTTAATTAAACGCCTCTTTTTAGTCTGTCAGATAAATGTTAGATTATTTTTTGTTTTAGATTTTATTTAAAAAATCAAATTGCTGATTTTTTCTTGTGTTTTAAATTAATGACTTCCTGTTTTACGCTAATCTATAGTTATTAATACCTTTCAGGCAATTATGCTGTTTGTTTCTGAATTAAATTATTTTAAGAAAATACGGATGAAACAATCAGCAGGTAGCTATGAATCACTCCAGTACTATGCATGAAGGCTGGGATATCCCTGATGAACAACCAGCCAGCAGCGATGACCTTCTTGAATGCCTTGCCCTGTTAACCCGTCATTATGGGAATCCGTATTCCAGGGAGTCGTTAAAGGCAGGACTTCCTCTGGAGAATGGCCAGTTTACAGCGGAAGTATTTATAAGGGCATCTGAGCGAGCTGGATTAGCTTGTAAAGTTCATAAGAGAGATATTGCAGAAATATCTTCACTGGTTGTTCCTGCCGTTTTATTACTGAATAAACGAAAAGCCTGCCTTTTGGCTGATATTGACCAATCAAAAGGTACTGCCCGTATTATTATGCCGGAAACCGGTGAGGGCATGAAAACAATAAGCATTGAAGAATTAAATGAATTTTACAGTGGCTATGTTATCTATGTTCGTGAGAAGCATCGTTATGATCGTCGGACCCCCCAGAAATTAAATGTTAAATCCAGGCATTGGTTCTGGGGAACGATTCTTGGTTCATGGAGAATTTATCGTGATGTATTACTGGCATCACTGTTAATCAATGTCTTTGTCGTTGCCAGCCCGTTGTTTGTGATGAATGTGTATGACCGGGTTGTTCCAAACCAGGCATTCGATACACTCTGGGTACTGGCCATTGGCGCTGTTATCGTTTTCAGCTTTGATTTTATTCTGAAAATGGTGCGTAGCTATTTTATTGATCTGGCAGGTAAAAAATCTGATATTTTGCTCTCTTCTACCATTATGGAGCAGGTTCTCGGGTTGAGCATGAAGGCTAAGCCCACTTCAGTCGGTTCCTTTGCTAAAAACCTTCAGGATTTCGAAAGCATTCGAGAGTTTATTACCTCTTCAACGGTAACCGCCCTGGTTGACTTGCCATTCACCTGTATCATTCTTTTCGTGATATTTCTCCTTGGTGGTCCAGTGGCTTTAGTACCTTTGGTAGCAATGTTTATCATCGGCCTCTACAGTTTCTTCATTCAGGAGCCTCTCAAAAACTCCGTTGAAAAAACGCTTCGCTCCAGTCAGCAGAAAAATGCCACATTGATTGAAAGCCTCTCAGGAATGGAAGCCCTGAAAATTGCCCAGGCGGAGAGTGATATTCAGTACCGGTGGGAAAAAGCAGTTAGCCATATTGCCACCTGGAGCATCAAAACCAAGCTGCTCAGTTCTTCTGCCACCAGTTTCAGTGCCTATGTTCAACAAATGGCCAATATAGGCATGGTTATTCTTGGGGTTTATCTGATCTCTGAAGGTGAGTTGAGCATGGGGGGGCTGATTGCATCTGTCATGCTTTCTGGCCGCTGTCTGGCGCCCATGGCACAGATTGCTGGGTTGGCAACTCGCTATAACCAGGCCAAATCGGCCCTGGACGGCCTGAATCAGATTATGGAAATGCCAACCGAGCGTCATGAAGACAGGGATTATGTTAATCGTCCAGACCTTAAAGGCAGTATTGAATTTGATGCAGTTAACTTTTCTTATCCCGAGCAGGAAATTCAAGCCTTAAGAGATGTCAGCTTAAGGATTAAAGCCGGTGAAAAGGTTGGGATTATCGGACGGATTGGCTCGGGAAAGACAACCATTGAAAAGCTGATTCTGGGTCTTTATGAGCCGGGAGAAGGTGCGGTTCGGGTTGATGGTGTTGATTTGAGACAGATTAATCCGACTGATCTTCGTTCCAGTATTGGCTGTGTTAGTCAGGATATAACACTCTTCTATGGCTCAATTAAGGACAATATCACCTTGGGGGCAAACCATATTGAAGACAGTCAGTTACTTGAGGCTGCTGAAATTTCCGGAGTAACGGAGTTTGCAGATAAGCACCCTAATGGGCTGGATATGATCGTGGGTGAGCGCGGACAAAACCTGTCAGGAGGGCAGCGACAAAGTATTGCTCTTGCCCGTGCCCTGCTGATGAATCCACCGATTCTGGTGATGGATGAGCCATCCAGCTCTATGGATAACACGACTGAACTGCGAATGAAGGAACAGCTGATGACCCGGTGTAGCGGCAAGACCTTGATATTGGTTACCCATAAAGCCTCAATGCTGGATCTGGTAGATCGTTTGATAGTTATGGACAGCGGACGTGTCGTTGCGGATGGACCCAAGGATCAGGTACATGCTGCGTTAAGGCAGGGCAAACTCAAAATAGGATAGGCTGGAATGAGTAGCAGCGATGATAAGGATGTGAAGGACTCGACAGAGGCTCCTGTGAATCAGACTGAGCAGTCAGAAGATCTCAAAAAGAAGTCAGCTGACTCAGAACAGGATATGTCAGACCTGGAATTTAATCTTGCTGATGGTAAAGAGCAGACACCTTCTGAGAATGGCAAAGAGCAGGCTTCTATAGAGAATATGGAAGACTCAGTGTTACCAGATGATATGGAATATATCTCTGATACCAATGTTGCCATGCTGATAAAAACGCCAAAAGGTGGCCGTTTGCTCATATACACTATGTTATTGGCTCTTTTCTGCTCCATTGTATGGGCCAGTATTGCCAGGTTGGATGAAATTACCCGGGGAATGGGGATTGTTATTCCGTCTTCTCGATTACAGGTTGTGCAAAATCTGGAAGGCGGGATTCTGGAGCAGATTTTTGTTGAAGAAGGTCAACAGGTGCATTCCGGTCAACCGTTGATGCAGCTGGATGATACCCGTTTTTCTTCCAGTTTTCGGGAAAGTGCCATTGAGTATTACAGTGAGCTTGCCAAAGCTGCGAGGCTAAAAGCTGAGTTGTCTGGAGAAGCATTGAACTTTCCGGCTGAGCTGGACGACTACCCGGCTTATGTTAAGCGAGAGAGGGAAATTTTTTATCAGCGTGCCGACCGTTTCATCGCAGAGCTCAATGTCGCTAGAGAGCAGGCCGTTCAGGCTCAGCATGAGTTAGCAGCAACAGAAGATCAGCTGATATTTTTGACGACCAGCTTTGAGCTGGGACAGGATGAACTTGATTTGACGGTTCCTTTGGCAGAGCAGGGTGTTGTCTCCCGAGTTGAATTGATTCAGTTAAGACAGCGGGTGAATGACCTGGAGTCAGAAAAGCGCAGAACGGAGCTTAGTATTCCAAAGTTACGCGCTGCCTATCAGGAATCCCTGTCACGAAAAGAAGAAGTTGTTCAAAAGTACCGTGCTGAAATTGTTCAGGAACTCAAGGAAACTGAAGTTCACCTGGATCAGTTGGGTGAGTCTAATAATGCGCTTGAAGACCAGGTAGACCGAACTCTGGTCAGGTCACCAATGGATGGGATTGTTAAGAAAATCCATGTCACCACGCTTGGGGGGGTGGTTCAGCCTGGCATGAGTCTGCTGGAGATTGTACCACTGGAAGATAACCTCATGATTGAGGCTCAAATTCAACCAAAGGACATTGGTTTTCTGCGCCAGGGGATGAAAGCCATCGTTAAGCTGACTGCTTATGACTTTGCTATTTATGGTGGACTGGAAGGTGAGGTTGAGCACATCAGTGCTGATACCATCAAGGATGAGAAAGGAGAGAGCTTTTATATTGTCCGTATCCGGACAAAAAATAACTTTGTAGGCTCAGAGGATAAACCGCTTCTGATTATTCCTGGCATGAGAACCAATGTGGACATTATCACTGGTGATAAGACGCTGATGGCCTACCTGCTCAAGCCTATTCTCAGGGCTAAGCAGAATGCTTTGACAGAGCGATAAACAAGAAGAGGATATTATGGAAAGGTCGTTTAGATTAGTTTTCTGTATTTTCAGTGTTCTGGCTTTGTACGGGTGCGCTGCAAAAGAGACAATTCCGGCAGCAATGAATATAGAGTTGGTAAATGAGCCGCCGGATAGTAGCAAATGCCAGTTTCTGGCTGAGATTGTGGGGTCCCAGGGGAACTGGTTTACAGGCGATTTCACATCCAACAAAAACCTTGTTGTCGGTGCCAGAAATGAACTGAGAAATGAAGCGTATAAACTGGGCGCTAATGTTGTTTACATTCAGGACATGAAAAACACCAACGCTTATGGCTCATTAGGTACCACCAATACGACGGCGGTAGGAAAAGCATACCGGTGTGATCGTTGAAGGCTGCTTCTTAAACCCTGGTTATTTCCAGCCTGTCAGCAGCTTATTCTATCATTGTATCCGGGTCGAATCTGGTATTGTGCAGTTGCCACTCCTCAACATCTGAGTCTTTTATAGTCGCACCAATAAAACGGCTCTTGCTGAAGTGAGCGTTGGTCAAGTCGGTATGCTCGATAACCAGATGGTCCAGGCGACAATGTTTAAAGGTTGGTGCTTTCTCCATGATGAAACAGTCGGTGAAAAAGCCTTCATTGAAACTAACCTGATTGAACTGGGTATTGTCAAATTGGGCGTCTGTCAGGATTACCCGCTCCCAAACGCACTGCGATACTTCGGTATTGGCCAGGTTTACTGATTGCAGGTCACAGTCGGCCAGAGTCACCTCATTGATTTTTGCATTCGAAAATGACGGCCCCTCATCAAAACTTTCACACCCTTTGAACGACGTGTTGCTTATCTCTGCGTGGTTGAATGATGTTTTGGTGAGCGTGCAGTGGCGGAATGCCATATCCTGAATTTCAGAATGTGAGAAATCAGCATTATCAAAGAACCCATGGATGATCTGGCTGTTGTATAAACATATTTCCTTGCAGGAGCTGTTGTGGAATGTTTGTGCAGCCATATCACAGCTTTCAATTACCGCCATGTCCAGCACAGCATGATCAAAGTTTGCTGCTGAGAGGTCGGTATCAATAACTCTGGCGTTGGTCAGGTTGGCGTGACGAAGGTCGGCACCATTCAAATTACAGCCATCCAGAATGCAGTCCCGCAGATCGGCATGCTGGAAATCGGCACCGCGGAGGTCACAGTTCTTCCAATGAACGCCGCGCAGTTTGCTGGAACGAAATTTACAGCGCTTCATCAGGCTGTTTTTAAAGCGCATGCGTTCCAGGTCTCGATTGATCAGAGATACGCCTGTGAAATCTGCACTCTCAGGTGCCGTCCATCCTGGGTGGAGATTCTCAAGCAATTCCCGCTTTTGAGCAGCCTTTTCTTTCTCCAGCTCAAATTGAGATGTCAGCCCAGATTTCTGTTGGACCTGGTAGTTTTCAACACCTTTTTTTAAAAGGATGCTTTTATTGGTCTTTAAGCCAGAAGTTTTAAGCCCGTCGGTATCCAGAATATTATGGTTTCCGGGCTTTGCAGGAGTTTTCTTGGTTTTAGAAATTTTTGAAGATGTACGTTTTTTTTGTGACACAGGTAGAAATCTCCGGACGAACTCATTTCATTCTGAGTCGCCCGGAAAGGTTAAAGGTTTAGCCTTTCTTCGTATTGTTCGACCTGTTCCTTAAAAGCCGCAGGGCATTGGCTGTGACCAGAGCAGTGGCGCCGGTGTCAGCTAGGACGGCGACCCAGAGACCGGTCATGCCCAGCAGAGTAGTGACCAGAAATACCGCTTTGCTTCCCACTGCCAGAAATATGTTCTGGCGGATAATGGCCATGGTGGAGCGGGAAAGGCCAATAAGGTCCGCCAGCTCTTCCACTCGGTTATGGGTAAGTGCACAGTCAGCGGTTTCAAGAGCGACGTCGGCACCAGACCCCATGGCAATCCCTATATCTGCCGTCTTCAGTGCAGGGGCATCATTGATACCATCACCAATCATTGCAACACGACCGTTTTCCTGTAACCGCTCTATTTCAGAAGATTTATCCCCGGGAAGAAGACCTGCGCGATATCCCATACCCAATTGACTGGCGATGGCTGCTGCAGCACGTGGGTTATCACCAGTGAGCATGACACTATTGATTCCCATGGCTTTGAGGGCAGCAACGGCTCTCTTGGCATCGGATCTTGGGTTATCACGAAGGGCTATGAAGCCCACTAAATGCCCTTCAACGGTCACTACAGCAATGGTATTACCCTGCTCTTCAAGCTGTTCGAGCTTTTGTTGAGCTCCTGCAATCAGGTCAATACTGCCTTGTAAGTGCCGGGGAGAGCCAACGACGACCATTCTGCCTTCAACCAGACCTTGTACGCCCAATCCGGCTTTTGCCTCTACTTCTTCTGCTACAGGGAGACCGATATGCATCTCGTCAGCTCTGGCTACGATAGCTTTTGCAAGTGGGTGGGTTGAACCTGACTCAACGGCTGCAGCAAGTCGAAGAACTTCGTGCTCCGGGTTTTGTGTTGAACTGCCAAACGACGTTATGTGAGTAACAGCAGGCTTTCCTTCAGTCAGTGTGCCGGTTTTATCGAAGGCGACAGTTTTTACCGAACCCAATAGTTCAAGGGCTGCACCACCTTTGACCAAGGCACCATTTCGAGATGCTCTTGCCAGGGCAGAAGTAACAGCAGCAGGTGTTGAAATAACCAGTGCGCATGGGCATGCGATCAGTAATAGCGTCAGCGCCTTGTAGATCCATTCCACCCAGGGCTCGCCTAATGCGAGTGGGGGAACAAAAGCCACCAGTAACGCCATAAACATCATTAACGGTGTATACCAGTGGCTGAAGGCATCGATAAAACGCTCAACTGGCGCTTTTCGCTCTTCTGCTTCTTCGATAAGACGGATTATACGGTCAACTGCACTTTCCCCAGGCTTTGAAATGACTTTGAAGCGGGCTACTCGATCCACAGACAGAGAGCCAGCCATCACACTCTCACCAGAGTTATGTTCTACAGGGACGGATTCGCCGGTTAGAGCACTTTCATCGAAGCTAACGTTAGGCGTTAAGAGCTCTCCATCAACGGGCAGGCGACTACCCGGTAGTATTTCGATGATGTCCCCAGGTTTCAGAGTATGGGCAGAAACCTCAGTTTTATTACCATCGCTATCAATTTGGAAAGCCGTTTCTGGTGTAAGCTCCATCAGCTTCTGGACGCCCTGTCGAGCCCTCCCTGCAGCAAACGCTTCCATATGTTCACCGATCATAAACAGCAGAAGCACCATGGCTGCTTCAACCGTTTCACCCAGGAAGAGTGCACCGATAGCAGCGATGCTCATCAGGGTTTCAATAGAAAAGGGGGTGCCGTTTCTTGCTAATTGCCATGCTTTAGAGGCAACAGGGTAAAGCCCCCAGAGTGTGGCCAGATAGAAAAGTACGTCGCCTACGACTGGAAAGGTACCCTTAATTAAAACGGCGGCCAGCATGACTAAGGCCAGAGAAAGAATGCGCCAGTATTTTTTCAGGAAACTGTTTTCAGCGGGTTTGGAAGAGGTGTCGTCTTTGACCGAAAAACCGAGCTCTCGAATGGTTTTAAGGATGTCATCGCTGATGTTTGCCCGGTTTTCAACCTTAACCAGCAGGCGCTCCGTGGCGAATGTGACCCGAGCCTGGGTAACACCATTCAGATTTTTTACGGCGTTCTCGACTTTGGTGGCACAGCTTGGGCAGTCCATGCCAGTGATGATCCAGCTTAGCTGCATACTATCGGAAACCGAAGACGTTTGGTCTTCTATTGTAGAAGTTTCTGACTGAGTTTTATTGCTGCAGCATGAGGATGCAGCACAACTGTTTTCCATTGCGTCGTTATGTGGGCTGGTATTTTGAGTTGCTGAGCAGGATGACATGACTTCACTCGCAATTATATAAGAATGATTTTATATAAATATAATTTTATATGTTTGGTGCGTCAAGCCGAAAATCTTACTGCGATACGTTGTATCACCACTTATTAAATAGTGAGGTGATGGGGGGAGCTCGCCTGCTTTAGCAGGCGGCGGACTGGTTATGATCAGGTGGACAAGTTGAATACTTTCACAGCGTTTTCCCTGAGAAATTTGGGCCAAACATGCTCTTTGAAGGGAACTTCGGGCAACTCCCGGAAGATACGATCCAAAGAAAGTCCCATGGGAAAGTACCCTGCATAGAGAATCTTGTCGGCACCACGGGTATTGGCAAATTCGATAATAGATTTTGGGTAAAATCGTGGAGCGAAAGCACTGGTGGAATAGTAGAGATTTGGGTATTTCAACATTAATTTCCAAGCCAGGTCTTCCCAGGGCTCTGCCCCATGACGCATGACTATTTTCAGCTCTGGGAAGAACCAGCAGACCTCATCCAGAAGCTCGATTTTCTGGGGAGCCATGGGTAGACGGGGGCCGGGTACTCCAACACAGACGCAAAAAGGCAGCTCGAGTTCTACCAGTTTGGCGTAGATGGGGTACCATTTTTTATCATTAATTGGTTAGCGATTTATTGTCTTTTTAAAAAGTGCAAATAAAGGCTTTAAAATCAAATAACTATATGCTGTTGTTACAAGGGTTAAAAATCCCGGTGTTTTAATTGGGTTAATTTAGTGGCTGTAGTGGTGGCTGTCTTTGCCTTTCAGGTGGCTATACCTATATCTCAGCCTCATAAACCGCCAGCCCTGGTACTTCGGCTTTGACCACCCGGTCTTCTATTAGTGCCTTACTCCCTGGCACGACTGTTTCTCCCTGAACCCTGATACTCGTTCCATCTCTCAATGTTGCGCTGCTGGTTCCGTCGCCGTTGTTGCTGGTGATGGTGACGATGGTTCTGGCTCCTTCGGGTATCAGGGATTTGAATTGTTGCCAGATGTTGGTGGTGGCCATGTTGTTATCCTTTGTGAGGGGTGAAAGCCAGGCAGGTTTCTGTGTCTATTGTTTCCGTCAATTCAAAGTAACTATCAGGCCATTCATCGCACAGCTGGTGATAGCTTTGTTCGGCGGTTCGTTTGCAGGGGCTGGTGAACACCTCCTCCAGCCATGCTCTGTTGCACGTATGTACTTTCTGTTTGACCACATATCGTTTTGTTGTGAAGGCCTTCATTCTGCGTCCTATGCTGTTTACTGTGACTGTCCGATATCCAGCAGGCACCTAAGTCCCGGCTCTACTCCTTAGGCCGGGCA
>NZ_LUKQ02000795.1 GCF_001647025.1 Endozoicomonas atrinae | reverse complement strand
AAGATCAGGCAGAGATGACCGGCGACGCCTTGAGCAAAGTGGGCAAAACCAGCGAAAACGTGAGCCAGCAGCACAACGCCGCCATGGGTGAGAGCGCCACCATAGCGGGAGCGATGGCCGGTCACTATAACAACCTGAACGCCGAACTGCAGGGGATGAGCAGCAGCGCCCGGGAAGCCTTCGAGAAGATGAACAGTGTCGGGGATATCGACACCAGCGAAAGCCAGGGCAGTGTGAAGGCCTTGAAAAAGGAGCTTGAAGGAACCAACGACGAACTGAGCAAGCTACAGCATAACTACACCTTTGATATTACCGGCATCGATGACTGGATGACCGACACCGCCCAGAACGCCGCCTATGTGAAAAAGCAGTTTTTGGAGCAGAAGATCGCCCTGGAGGAGCTGCTGACCGGGTACGACAACGGTGA
>NZ_LUKQ02000794.1 GCF_001647025.1 Endozoicomonas atrinae | reverse complement strand
GCGTCATTCGTAAGGCGATCAAGAACCGGAAGATTTTTCGGACTGATGAGTCAGTCATGAAGGTAATCTATCTGGCCATGGAAAAAGCTTCCGAGAAATGGACCATGCCGATCAGGAACTGGAAAGCAGCCATGAACCGGTTTGAAATTATGTTTCCTGACCGGTTCAAGGAGTAATAGTTTTGGTGGCGTTTACACAGAATTATTTACAGGCTCTAAAATACCGCCTCTTACTGAGGCGAATTGGTCAGATCACCAGGGCTGTTATTATTTTTGACAGGTAAACTCTCCAACTTCCTCCCGCCCCACAACCGGCTCATAGATTGTCTCACCCATCACAAGGATCGCTCCCGGCTCTGACTGCGGTTGTTATTAGCCCCACTTTGCCGCTTGGGTATCTCACGCAGTATCAGGTTCAACTGGCTTCCCAGTTTTGAATT
>NZ_LUKQ02000793.1 GCF_001647025.1 Endozoicomonas atrinae | reverse complement strand
GCAAGTTCCAAAAAGATATTCTCAATTATCACTACCACCAGAAAGCGTCTTGGTATCTGGACGGGTGTCGGGCGCTGGGTCTGCCTGCGAATGGCTTTGCATGGCTGGCTATCGAAAAAGAGCAGCCCTACGCCATCGGGCTGTATATGGCCAGTGATGAAATGCTGCAGCTGGGCCGTTCTGAAATGCGCCTGATGCTGACTCAGTTCGCTGACTGCCAGCGTTCTGGAATCTGGCCGGGCTATCCCGACGAATTCTGCACCATCGAGTTGCCTGAATGGGCACGAGCCGCTTAATCGTCTGTCTGAATAAGGAGTTCTGTTATGGCAGGGAATGCTAAAAAAACACCGGCAAAGCAGCCGGTACCAAAAAAAGAAAAGGCCGCTGACGGTGGCCAGCTCACCATCAAAGACCTGTTGCGTCAAAACAAAAACACCATAGCTCAA
>NZ_LUKQ02000792.1 GCF_001647025.1 Endozoicomonas atrinae | reverse complement strand
GGGGTTGGCTCTCTGGCACCGTCCATGATACCCGGCGGTGTGGCCAGTAAAGGGTTGTCGGCACTGGGCATGAAAGGGCTTCAGGCATCGGGTGCAGCGGCAGCAGTGACCGGTCTGGAAGATGCCAGACGTGTGCAGGGGTTGGCGAATGTCATCGACAAGGGCAGCCATGCCATTGGTTATGGTGCAACCGGTGGCCTGATGATCGGCGGGGCCGGTGCCGAGGACGCCAAAAGCCAGATCATGGGACTGGGCTATGAGCAACTGAAAGACCTGCCGAGGTTCCAGGAGCTGTACCAGCAGACTTACGAGCAGGCCGGAGGCGGCGATACCCGCCAGCCTTTTGAGCAGGCCAAAGCCCTGCTGGCCGAGGAAGCGGCACAGGCCGCCTTTGCCCCGGCTGCCGGGGTGGGGGCGCTTTCCATGGGGCTGGCGGGTCCGGCCATGGAG
>NZ_LUKQ02000791.1 GCF_001647025.1 Endozoicomonas atrinae | reverse complement strand
AAGCCCCTACTGCTCATCATGGAGGAAAAGGCCCGCAGCAGTTCCAGGCTGAATTCGCCGTTCACCTTCCAGCACTCCCACGCCACGAACGCTTCCACCTTCGCTTTGTCGGGCAAGCCTTTGCCATTACACATGGAGGAAAAGGCCCGCAGCAGTTCCAGGCTGAATTCGCCGTTCACCTTCCAGCACTCCCACGCCACGAACGCTTCCACCTTCGCTTTGTCGGGCAAGCCTTTGCCATGACACATGGAGGAAAAGGCCCGCAGCAGTTCCAGGCTGAATTCGCCGTTCACCTTCCAGCACTCCCACGCCACGAACGCTTCCACCTTCGCTTTGTCGGGCAAGCCTTTGCCATTACACATGGAGGAAAAGGCCCGCAGCAGTTCCAGGCTGAATTCGCCGTTCACCTTCCAGCACTCCCACGCCACGAACGCTTCCACCTTCGCTTTGTCGG
>NZ_LUKQ02000790.1 GCF_001647025.1 Endozoicomonas atrinae | reverse complement strand
GGCTGCTGAATTGCCACCCACAAATACAGACCAGAACCTCGTCTATTTTCTGCTGCTCCTGCTCGCTGGCGTTTTCATAAATTTCGGTTAATAGCTCTGACTGATGTTCGCTGTCTTCCAGTTCGTCGTTTGCGCCTGCGGCAATCAGTTCAATCAGATTCATGCTCCACTCCTGCTCAATAAAAAACTGGCAATTGCTCCTTGCATTACCAGCATACCATCCTTCCCTGTTTATAAAGCCCTGGCTGGTAGGGCTGTCTTGGCGGCGATTAAATATGCCGGGGAACTTCTTTTTTCATGCTGTAAAAGGCGATGCGGTTTTCCTTCTTGCCATCCTCGGTGTGGACAACAAAATCGCCTTTGTCGTAAGTAATGGCATCCAGTGCCTTGTCATCCAGCGCCAGTTCTTTGCCACCTTTGAGCTTCATGGTGATGCTCCACTTGCCGAGGCAGT
>NZ_LUKQ02000080.1 GCF_001647025.1 Endozoicomonas atrinae | reverse complement strand
TCATCCTGAGTTTTAATCTGACTGGCTATTTGATCTACCAGTTTTTCGTTGATTTCAACGCTCATTGTTATTCTCCATTTTGGAGTATTAACGACAAGCGTTTACACAATTTAAATTACATTCCCTCTACTGAATTACAGTATATTGAGCGTCTTGAACAACATGATTCCTGGTTGTCGGCATTATTAAAAAGCCATCAGGACTGCTCAATGCCTATACAGCGCAAAAGTGTTGACCGAAATGAAATTCCCCTGTTCAATGCAAATAGTGTTCGGTTTGATCAGTCTGAAGGGTTTCTCTCTGTGCTTGAGTCATTGAAGGAACTGGTTACTTACAGTCGGAACTTCAGTCTTGAGTGGTAGGTTCCAAAGGGCTTCAGGTTTATTTATTGTCAGTAATATTCAGCTCTCGAGAAGGGCTGATAGCTTGAAAGCCGTTAAAGGCTAATGCACAATGCCTCATTGCAAACCATAAAATTCCGGTGTCACTATTTATGTCAGCGTCGTTTCTTGAAATTGTTGAATTACCTTCCGGTGAAATCGTATTGCGTCGTAGTGATGAGGAGAACGCTGAGCCTCTGGTTACTATGTCGTTCTCCCAGGAGTTGCTCGATTTTCTCCAGGGAGATCAAGTAGAGGTTGCCAAGGCTATGCTGGATGCCTGCATAGAAGAAGTGGGACGTAAAACAGAAGCTGACGCTGGAGAATATATCCCTGAAAATCGGGTTCTTCATTAAAACCCTCAAGTTATCCTCTGTTTCTGATTGCCAGTCCCTGACAGCGACCTGAGCGGGCGGCGGTCTCGAGTTCAGAGAGTGTGATGCTATCCATCTGCTTGATCCAGCTGACTACTGTATGACTGGTACCTGAGGCCAGAGCCTTTTGAGTAAGTTTCAGAGGGTCAGCCTGTGCAGAAGGGTTGAGAACCTGGAGGCGATGCCTGCTGATTCCAGACGACTTCAGCCAGTTTATCGTATTCTTTGCCTGTTCACTGGAGAGTATCAGAGTAAGCCAGCGCTGATCCTGATCGTTAGCCAATTCATTCAGAACAGACTTCAGGAAGCGTCCTGACTGCCAGGGTGGGCCTGAGAGAATCAGCTCATCAATAGAGCTGACAGGTTCACTGTCCATGAAGGGGGCGTTGCCGTTCTGACTGGATGATGATGTTAATGCTTGCATGTCAGGTCCTCTACATCAGAGATCGTCAGGTTAAGGTTCTAGTTCCTGATAACCCCCACACTGAGTCCTTCGATAGCAAAGCTATCAACCCTGAGATCTACTTCAATGGTCTGGAATGCTTCGTTTTCCGGATGAAGGTAAACTCTGTTCTTAACTTGTTCAAAACGTTTGACCGTAACTTCGTCTTCAATTCTGGCAACGACGATCTGGCCATTTGATGCCGTTGATGTCTTATGAACTGCCAGAAGATCACCGTCAAGGATGCCGATATTCTTCATGCTCATCCCTTTTACACGAAGCATGAAGTCTGCTTTGGGTGAAAAGAATCCAGGATTGATGGACAGGTGGTCTTCAATATGTTCCTGAGCAAGAATGGGACTTCCTGCAGCAACCTGTCCTACAATAGGCAGACCGGAATATTCAGTGCCGGGCACTCGAATACCTCTTGAGGTTCCAGGGGTAATCTCAATGGCGCCCTTGCGTGCAAGGGCTCTGAGATGTTCCTCTGCAGCATTGGGCGACCGGAAACCGAATGTCTGTGCAATTTCTGCACGAGTAGGAGGGAAGCCGGTCTCTTCTATATGAGACTTGATCAGTTCGAGAATCTCACTTTGGCGCTTGGTCAATTTATACATAATTTGATCTGTGTTTTTATACAGTACATGTAATTATATACAGTATTTTGTAAGCTGCAACTACCATATCCTATTAATCAAACTTGATGTTTCAGTTGGCAAACGTTAGTTTTAAACAAATGTTTACAGTGGAGGTTTTACAGGCATGTCACAGTCAGCGACAGTAGACAGGATTCTGGACGCTGCAGAGAAGTTATTTGCTGAGCATGGGTTTGCAGAGACCTCGCTGCGTTCAATCACCAGTAAAGCGGGTGTTAATCTGGCCGCTGTTAATTATCACTTCGGCTCGAAAAAGTCCCTTATTCAAGCTGTCTTTTCCCGTTTTCTTGACCCTTTTGTCAGTAATCTTTCAAAGGCTCTTGTTAGATATCAGGATAATAACGATGCCATTGATCTTGAAGACATACTTCATTTGCTGGTTGATCAGATCATGGCGGTTAAGCCCCGCAGTCCCGAAGACCTTCCTGTTTGTATGAGATTGATTGGATTAGCATACACACAGGGTCAGGGGCATCTGAAGAAATATTTGCGGGAAGTTTATGGGGAAGTGTTCCAAGCCTATCTTCAGTTGCTGGTAAAGGCGTGTCCTGATTTACCAATGAATGACCTGTTCTGGAGAGTTTATTTTATACTGGGTTCTGCTGTTTTTACTCTTTCAGGGGCTGATGCGCTGAGGGCTATCGCGGAAAGCGATTATGGGGTCAAGAGTGAGCTGGAAGATATCATGAGGAAGATGGTTCCTTTTATGGCTGCAGGTCTCAGGGCACATACCTGACGGATCACTTAACGATAAGAGAGCTTAATTTACCAATGCATCTTACTGTTCATATTGCCAGTCAGGAGATGGTGCTTCACGAGAAGAACGGCAAGCGCCGTGTTTATTCAATCTCCACAGCCAGCAAAGGAACCGGGCAGAAGGAAGGGAGCTGGCAAACGCCTCTTGGACTTCATGTTATCCGAGCTAAAATTGGTGCGGGTTTACCTGTTAATTCTGTATTTGTGGGGCGTCGCTTTACGGGTGAGATTTATTCGCCAGAGCTTCGAAAGCAATACCCTGGAAGAAAGGACTGGATATTAACCAGAATTTTATGGCTAAGCGGGCTGGAGCCTGGGCATAACCGGTTTGGTAATGTTGATACCATGCGTCGCTATATATATATCCACGGCTCACCTGAAACTGCAGTGATGGGAGAGCCTGGTTCACGGGGATGTATCCGTATGCATGGGCTAGACATAATTGATCTGTTTGACCGCGTAGATCCGGGTACCAGGATCAATATACTGCTTAGCTGAGACATTTTTTTGTTTCCAGAGGATATATTAGTGCAATCTGGCCTGAACTGTGGTGTGCTTTTGATAGATATCAAGGGGCTACAGCTTACCTCTGAAGAAAACCAGCTGCTGTCCCTGCCCAGTGTTGCGGGTGTTGTCCTTTTTTCCAGGAACTATCAGAGTCGAGATCAGTTAATTGCACTGGTCAGCTCTATTCGGGACGTTCGCCAGGATCTTTTAATTTGTGTTGATCAGGAAGGTGGGCGCGTTCAACGTTTTAAGGATGGGTTTACCCGTTTGCCTCCGGCACAGGCATATGGCTCATTTGACCCGGGTCAACAGTATCATATGGCTTATGAGGCAGGCTGGCTGATGGCATGTGAGCTGCTGGCCTGTGGGGTAGATCTTTGTCTTGGGCCTGTGTTGGATATTGATCATGGCAAAACGTCTGTTGTTGGGGATCGCGCGTTTGGGCGCACGGCTGAGCAGGTGATTCAACTGGCCTCATTATGGGTTGATGGAGTTCATGAAGCGGGGATGTCCGTGGTTATCAAGCACTTTCCAGGGCATGGAAATGTAGATACTGATTCCCATGTGAGCCTTCCTCTGGATGATCGTACTTTCGATGAGATCTGGCAGTCTGATATGGAGCCTTTCCGGGTCGTGATTCGAAAGGGGGTTGAGGCATTAATGCCGGCCCATATTCTGTTTCCCGCTATAGAGCAGTATCCGGTCGGATATTCACCAGAATGGCTGAAAGGGGTATTAAGAAATCAACTGGCATTTGAGGGACTTGTTGTCAGCGACTGCCTGTCAATGGAAGGGGCAGCGAAAACTGGTAGCTACCCTGCCAGGGCAAGAGCAGCCCTGGATGCAGGGTGTGATCTTCTCATTATCTGTAATCGTCAGGGGGTTCTTGATGTACTTGATGAAATGGATGGCTCTGGTTTACAGGGAGTTGGTCCTGATGATTTGATGCCAGACTCATACACTGACTGGGCGTCCCTTGAAAGGTCAGAGCGCTACCAGAAAGTACGTAAAATGCTGGCCAACGCTTTTGGCGAAGTTTGATCTTTCTTCTTTTGTATCGCTACCCATGGGCATCACTATAAGGTTATTTCAGGTAACGTTCTCTCTATGCTGACATACTGGTTTATAGTTATAGATCCAGTGCGCCTTTACTCTTTCCTTCCAGTACTTTTTACATATTTTGGTTAAGCGTTGTGGTGTAACCATGGACTTTTCATCCCTTACTACAGCCAATATCCCTGATTGGCTGACGCTGGCAGTGATAGCAGTCTTGCTGACAGCTTTTATCCGTTATCTTGTCGGTAAGCTTTTTGGCAAGCTCATGACTAAAGCGGAATCCACTCAGAATTTCTGGGATGACGCACTGCTTTCGGCGGGGCAGAAGCCAGTTTATCTGTTTATCTGGGTTGCCGGGTTAAGCTGGTCAGCAGAAGAAATATGGGAAGGTACCGGAAACAGCCTGTTTGAGCGCCTGCTCAGTTTTCGGGATCTATTGGTCATTGTTCTTTTCTGCTGGGTTTTTATCTCTTTTATCAAGGCTCTGGAGCATCGCTACCTGCAGGTTGACCGCAAGAAGAAGCTTGATCAGACCTCGGTTATTGCCTTGGGTCGCCTGATGAGAGTTGCTGTCATCATTACTGGTGTTCTGGTTGCCATGCAGGCCTTGGGTTACAGCCTTTCGGGTATTCTTGCTTTTGGTGGGGTGGGTGGGCTTGCTGTGGGTTTTGCAGCCAAAGACATGCTGGCTAACTTCTTTGGTGGCTGGATGATCTATGTCGATAAACCATTTCGCGTAGGAGACTGGATTAGCTCTCCAGATAAAAAAATAGAGGGCACCGTAGAGTATGTAGGTTGGAGACAGACTCGTATTCTGACTTTTGCAAGGCGTCCTCTCTATGTTCCGAACTCTACATTTATGAATATTTCTGTAGAAAATCCCTCCCGAATGCAAAATCGACGCATCAAACAGGTCTTTGGATTAAGGTATCGAGACAGCGATAAAGTTAATTTGATTCTTGAAGATGTCCGCAGCTACCTGAGGCGTCATGATGGTATTGATCAGGATAAGATTATTATGGTTAATTTTATCAGTTTTGGTGCATCAAGCCTTGATTGTCAGATTTACTGTTTCACAAAAACCACTGACTGGGCGGCATATCTTCTGATTCAAGAAAAAGTGTTACTTGAGACCATCAGCATTATCCATGGTCATGAGGCAGACATTGCCTTCCCTACCCGTACTCTGGATTTGTCTTCTGGTGATCTGGAGGAGGGGGTAACGGATGCTCAGGAGCGCACAGGGACTCCAGCCCTTGAGGCTGTGAAAATCTAGCTATTTCAATTGGTTGATAATGAAAATTGCTGCTGTTTGTTATATTTGAGGGAATTCTTGAAAGAGGATATTAACAAACTGGCTACAATTTATAAAAATAACCAACTGAAATCGCTGAATGATCTCGATCATGACCCCCGAATTTATTTCGTTCTATTCTCATTTGATTATTGCCTTTTTAATGGCTGTGGCCTCGTTTTATGGAATAAAGTGGCTGGCAAATTGCGAGGAAAGGGGGGGCTGGCGTCTGACTACCAGTATTCTGCGCAGACCCTTGCTGACGCTGCCCTGGGTGTTGTTCGCTCTTTATTCTGCTCATTACTGGCCGGGGCTGGAGCGGTCGGGTGTCAATGAAACGCTCCATCTGATTCATAAGCTAATTCTGACCATATATCCCGCGTGGCTCATATGGGAAGCCAGCATGAATATGGAAGGGGTGCTGGATTCCATGGGAGAGCGGTGGCGCGAACGCTTATCGCCTTCAGTTATTGCCCGCTCAGTGCAGTTGATTATCGTTGTTTCAACACTTTTGAGTCTTGCCCAGGTCTTCGGGTATAGCCTTTCAACACTTTTGGCCTTTGGTGGTATTGGCGGTATCATTCTTGGTCTTGCTGCCAAGGACTGGCTGGCAAATTTTTTTGGTGGATTAATGCTGATGTTGGATCGCCCTTTCACTGAGGGTGACTGGATTCGCTCTCCAGACCGGTCAATTGAAGGACACGTCGAAAAGGTTGGATGGCGTCTCACAAAAATAAGAACTTTTGATAGACGTCCTATTTATGTTCCAAACTCAATCTTTACCGGGATAGTTGTCGAGAATGCCACCCGGATGAGAAATCGCCGAATGATTGAAAACTTTTCTCTGCGTTATGAGGATATTGGAAAAATTTCCCGTATTCTCAGCCGAATAGATGATCTTGTTCAACAGATTCCCGAGGTTGACAGTCGTGAGCCTCATTATGCCGTATTCATTCGTTATGATGATTCAGCCCTTTTATGCCAAGTTCGGGTTCATATTACTAGAACTGATCGTGTTGGCTTTTTAAAGGCTCAGGAATCTATTTTGCTTTTGGTTGCAGCGGTTGTTGATGAGGAGGGGGCATCATTTGCTTATCCAACTCGAAGGATTCTTTCAGATGGGTCGATAACATAGTGGCTATATTCAATCTAATGAAGATAGATAACAAAACTAATGGATATACTGATTGTTGAAGATGCTCGCGACCAGAGAATGATTCTTTCTGTGGTTTTAAAAAAGAAGGGGCACCGTGTCTTTGAAGCATCAGACGGGTATGAAGCACTGAATGTTCTGGAAAGCCATCCTGATATCCGGATCGTAATCAGCGACTGGATGATGCCAAATATGGATGGTATCGAGCTTTGTGAGGCGATCCGTAAGAGTCATATTGGGTATTATGTCTATTTCATGCTGCTAACGGGTAACTCGGATCGTGAGGCCATGGTGGAAGGTATTAACCGTGGTGCTGATGATTTTATCAATAAGCCTGTCGATTTTGACGAGCTTGGTGCGAGGCTTAATGCTGGCATTCGAATCATCGAATTAAAAGCGGCTCTGGAACATAAAATACATACGATAGAAAAAGACCTGGAGTCAGCGGCAGAAACGCAGGCGCGTCTGCTCTCTGAGCCAGCCAAAATTCAGAATGTTGATTTTAACTGGTATTTCAAGCCAAGCCGCATTCTTGGCGGGGATATGTTTGGTTATCAGGCGCTTGATGGAGAAACACTTGGTTTTTATCAGCTAGACGTAGCGGGTCATGGTATTCCGTCTGCACTGTTTTCTTTTTCATTGAATAATATTCTTCGTGAGGACGGAGGGGGGTCCCTGGTTAAGGAGTCATTCAGCGAGCCACCTTTCTATCGTATAAAAGAACCGGATGAAGTGTTGGTGAGTTTGAATGAGCAGTTTCAGGCGAAACCTGAGGCGATGCTCTACTTCACCATAGCCTATGGGGTAATTAACAGCCGAACCGGTTCAGTTACGCTGTCGCAGGCTGGTCACCCCTCATCACTGTGGCTTAAAAGCGGCTCAAAATCTGTTGAAAAAATTACCTGTGGTGGAGTGCCGGTAGGTATGATGCCAGGTATGAGTTATGAAAATGTCACCATTCAGCTTCAACCCGGTGACAGACTGTTTCTTTACTCCGATGGGGTAACAGAGTGTGAAAGCAAGACAGGTGAAATGTTTGGTGAAGAGCGACTGATATCTTCTTTGGAAGATGCTTTTGATAACTCAATTGAAGACATGATCAGCCGAGTTGAGCAGGGCATTATTAACTGGACTGGAGCTGATGTTTTTGAGGATGATGTAACTTATCTGGTATTGGAGTGGCGGCCATAAATAGGTTTCTGCTGCTCTATCAATTATAGAATATTTATGACGCAAGGAGAGCGACATGCCATTTGAATCTAAAAGTGACGCTGGGTATACCATCGTATCTATCGATGAAACTCGGCTTGATGCTTCTATATCAGAGCCTCTAAGGGTTTACCTTTTTGATCAGATCGATAATGGCTCCGATAGCATGGTTATTGATTTGTCCCAGGTGCGCTTTATGGACAGTAGTGGACTTGGTGCATTGGTCGCAGCGCTGAAAAAAATGGCCGGGTCAGGTTCAATGAAGCTTGCTGGCGCTCAGCCTGCAGTAATGGATCTTTTTAGTCTTACCTCTATGGATAAGCTGTTTACCATTCTCCCTACAGTGACCGAGGCCATTAAGGAGAAGTAATCATGACGGACGAAAATGGTCAGGCTGTCAGGCTTGAAATAGACAGCGAGCTGGCAAATACAACTCTCATTGCCATGGCTGTCCGAGGCCTTTGTGCGATGACAACATTGTCTCCGGTTGAGGTTAA
Source organism: Endozoicomonas atrinae (assembly GCF_001647025.1). GTDB lineage: Bacteria > Pseudomonadota > Gammaproteobacteria > Pseudomonadales > Endozoicomonadaceae > Endozoicomonas > Endozoicomonas atrinae. Next base: position 16,110 of record NZ_LUKQ02000080.1, on the reverse strand, counting down.
TCGTGTGGAGCTATGTGTTGTTGAGATTGTTAATAATGCAATTGAACACGCTTATGGTAATGAAAAGGGGCATAAGGTTGAGGTTGGGGTTAGTCTTTTGAAAGCATCCTTGATGCTAACCATCAGTGATTGGGGTAAGCCAATGGATCAGGGTAAACTGGGGAGCAGGGATTTTTCAGTCGATCCTGACGACCCTGCTGCATGGCTATGCAGTGGTAGAGGGTTGTCAATTGTCCAGAGTTTAATGGATAAAGTTGAGTATCAAACGGTTGGTGATAAAAATTGTTTTATAATGAGTAAGCAGATCAGAAGTTAGTCTGCTTACTCATTCGTAACAACCTCAGCTGCTTTTTTCCGAAATAGTCATGCCTGTTTCCACCAGAGCGTCAGGGCGATCATAGGGCGTAAGTTTGAAAATGACTCCAATTTCAGGGCTGTCTATGTATTGTACCTCCTTTAAATTTCGGATCCTTCTTCGCTGCTTTATTTGAAAGTTATCGGTTATGCGCAAAGGTGGAGAACCATTATGCAGTCTAACCAGGTTATCAGATCCTATATGAGAAGAAGCAAGAACGTCGGATGTTTTTTGTTCGTACGTGTGTTTCTTCCTGGAAAGTGCAGGGTAAAGTGATTCCGGACTTAATTTATTCAGCCACAGATCAATATCAACATGCAGAAATCGCTCTTCACTAACGCTGATCGTTCCATCCAGCAACAGGCTGTCCTGTCCACTGATAGCTGCACGGATTTCAATTGGCTGCTTGCCTGATGAAGAACTTACGGGCATTCGCCATGCTTTTTGCGTAATCACCTGATAGTTTCGACTTTTCTCAAGAGCTGCAACCTGATTGTTCAGCATTCTTTCCTTGGCTGGCAGCGCGATGTAAGCATCACGCATAATGTCAAAATGACCGGACAGCTGGTTGTCAGGCTCAACTATTTCAAAAAGGGGGCTGCTATCGTTAAGGTCTGCAGAATGAGTTTGCAGTTTGATGGCGTTTCCAGGAGCTCTGTAACCGGCTACTACCGGCCAGACCTCACCACTGTCATTATTGAGGTAACGAAAAACCACGAGATCCACCTGATACCAAGAATTACCAGGTTCTCCGTTACTCGCTTTCTGTGAAGCAGAAAGCGGTAAATTAAAAAGTAGTGCTACCGACAATGCGATAAGCTGAAGTTTTTTCATGCAGAATATCCTTGGATCTCCCAATCCAGAATCAGAGGGGGGTATGACATTATTGCTGCAGCGCTGTGCTGCCTGTGAACCAATCAGGTGTTTACTGATATTCATAACCGTTAACCAGCAAGCCTGCCTAGAAGGGTTTCTGTTGCCTTAAACCTCTGCTCCGGAGTTTCCATAGTGTCAATGTACTTTAAGATGCTGCTTCCTTCCAGCCTGAACTGCTGAGGGCTTGACTGGATAAGGTTAATAATCAGCATTGGGTCGACGCTGGGCTGTTCTTCAAACTCAACTCTTGCTTCTTTGCTACTGGCGTCGAGTTTCTTGATTCCCAGTTTCTGGGCATAGAGTTTTAACTTCATCTGACGGAACAGATTTTTGGCGGGGTCGGGCAAAAGGCCAAACCTGTCGATCAGCTCAACCTGAAGGTTTTTCAACTTTTCCTCATTTTCAGCTGCAGCAATTCTCTTATAGAGAATCAAACGGCTATGGACATCATGAATATAGTCTTCGGGTAAAAGGGCTGGAAGCCGTAAGTTCACTTCTGTGCCATGGTTCAAAGGTTGGTCCGGATTAGGGGTTTCGCCATTACGGATCGCAGAAACGGCACGCTCAAGCATCTCTGTATAAAGAGAAAAACCGACACTTTGTATCTGGCCACTTTGACCCTCACCCAGGAGTTCGCCTGCTCCCCTGATCTCAAGGTCGTTCGAGGCCAGCATGAATCCGGCACCCAGAGTTTGAGCCTCTGAAATGGCTTCAAGCCGTTTCACGGCATCAGAAGTCATAGCTTTTGGTGATGGTGTTAACAGGTAAGCATAGGCCTGGTGGTGTGATCTCCCAACCCTGCCTCTAAGCTGATGAAGCTGTGCCAGTCCAAACTTGTCAGCTCTGTTAATGATAATGGTATTAGAGTTAGGAATATCGATGCCGGTTTCAATAATGGTTGTGCAGACCAGAACGTTGTAACGCTTGTGGTAAAAATCCGACATCACCTGCTCAAGCTGACGTTCCCGCATTTGGCCATGACCTGTGATGACCCGAGCTTCTGGAATCAGCTCCTGGAGTTCACTGGCTACTTTCTCAATAGATTCAACCTGATTATGAAGATAATACACCTGTCCACCACGAAGGAGTTCCCTGAGGATCGCTTCTTTTACCAGAGGTTGGTCATATTGTCGTACAAAGGTTTTTACAGATAGTCGCCGTGCTGGTGGTGTTGCGATAATCGAAAGGTCGCGAATACCGGACATCGCCATATTGAGCGTTCTTGGTATGGGGGTTGCAGTCAGCGTCAGTATATCAACCTCGGACCTCAATGATTTAAGTTTTTCTTTATGGCGGACCCCAAAGCGATGCTCTTCATCAATAATAAGCAGACCAAGGTCTTTAAATGTAAGGTCTCCTTGAAGAATCTTGTGGGTACCAATGATGATATCCAGTTTGCCCTCAGTAAGGCGTTCTTTTAATTGATCCACCGATTTTTGAGACTTGAATCGTGAAATAACATCAATTTCAACCGGCCAGTCGGCAAAGCGATCCCGAAAGCTTTCATAGTGTTGCTGTGCCAAAAGGGTAGTCGGCACAAGAATGGCCACCTGTTTTCCACTCTGAGCAGCCAGGAATGCAGCACGCATGGCAACTTCCGTTTTTCCAAAACCAACATCGCCACAAACAAGGCGGTCCATTGGCTTTGGCGCGCACATATCTCGAATGACTGCGGCAATCGTCTGCTGCTGGTCAGGTGTTTCTTCAAACGGAAAGGCTGCTGCAAAGGCCAGATAGTTTTGCTCAGGTGCTGTGAATGGAAATCCTTTTCGTGCTTCTCTTCGGGCGTAGATGTCCAGCAGTTCAACAGCAACATCCCTTGCTTTCTCTGCGGCCTTGCGACGCACCTTGCTCCATTGTTCACTGCCCAAGCGGTGGAGCGGGGCAAGCTCATCATCAGCACCAGTGTATCGGGAAATCAGATGAAGAGAAGCGACAGGTACATAGAGTTTGGCTTCGTTGGCATATTCCAGTGTAAGAAACTCAGTGGTCTGGCCATCCACTGCCAGTGTTTCCAGTCCCCGGTATCTTCCAACCCCGTGGTCAATATGAACGACGGGGGCTCCGATTCTCAGTTCTGTAAGGTTGCGAATAACCTGATCAGCACTCTGTTCATCTTCAGTCTTCCGCCGCCTTGTCTGCTGCACTCTCTGACCTAGCAAAAGGGCTTCCGGGATAACAGCAATCTGCTCATCAGGTAAATAAAGTCCGTTGTCCAGTAGTCCAGTACTGACAGCCAGAGCGGGCTTTTCTTTGAGAAATTCGGGCCAGTTATCACATAGGTCAGGGGTTATATGATTTTGGCTCAGCAGCTCCAGTAGTACTTCTCGCCGTCCGGCACTTTCTGCGACAAGAAGCACGTGATTGATGCTGTCAATGAAGGTTTTAAGGTGTGCCAGTGGGTGCTCAAGCCGGGCATTAATGGTCAGTTCCGGCAACTCTTCGCGGTTTAAGTTAAACCGGCCGGCCTTAGGTGAAACCGGCTGTTCAAACAATGTGACTCTGGGGAAGTCATTTAGTTTGCTGTATAACTCCTCAGAAGGCATCAAAACTCTGGAAGGCGGGAGGATTGGCCTTTGGGGATCAACGCGCCGGTTTTCATAACGGGAATTAACGTCCGAATAAAAGTGGTCGAGAGAAGACCCCATGGTATCGTAAACCAGTATGCGGGTGTTTTCTGGTAGATAGTCGAAAAGCGTTGAAGTCTCTTTGAAAAATAGAGGCAGGTAGTACTCAATGCCTGGGCTTGCAATCCCCTTGCTGATGTCTTGGTAAATTGGGCATTCGCGATAGTTTACGTCGAAGGATTCCCGAAAGTTACTTCGAAATAACTCTATCCCTTGCTTATCCAGCGGGAACTCGTGTCCTGGTAACAGTTGTATTTCCTCAACCGTTTCAATTGAGCGTTGAGTTTCAGGATCAAAAGTTCTCAGTGACTCTATCTCATCATCAAAGAGGTCAACCCGATAGGGCGTGTCTGCCCCCATGGGAAAAATGTCAACAATTGAGCCACGAATAGCAAACTCACCATGTTCCATCACTGAATCAACACAGCGGTATCCGGCCTGTTCAAACTGACTTCTGCGTTCATCAATGATAAACCGGGTTCCCGGTTGCAAAGACAGACAGCTGCCCAGAAGATAGTTTTTCGGACATAAACGGTGTAACAGTGTAGTGACTGACACAATCAGGATTTTTTTTCTGTCACGTTTGTCTGCGGAGGGAAGGTGGTAGAGCGTTGAAAGTCGCTGGGAAATAATATCCTGATGGGGTGAGAATGTATCGTATGGCAATATTTCCCAGTCCGGCATTTGCTGAACATCTATGTGTTCTTCTTCAGCAAGAAAGAAGGTGAGCTCTTCTTCCAGTCGGTTTGCTGATGAACTGTCTGGAGTGATAATCATCAGCGGATGGTTATCCGTTACCGCCGCACAGGAAATGGCAAAGGCAGGTCCAGCTTTAGAGAGATTTCCCCACTGAAGTTTGTCGCCGGGGTGAGTTGGCAGAGGGATAGTGTGTTGAAACATGAAAATCCTGAAGGTCCTCCTGATTACCCCAAATGCAGGGAAGATACCCGGAAAGAGCGTAATTTCAGCTTATTCACGGTAGTCTCCCGGCCAGTAGTATTATCAAACTGACGAGTAAAACTTAAAGATCCTGCATCAGTGACAATGTCCATTATGACTTTTCCTGCATTCTTTGTTTATGGTTGTCTGCGCTCATAAAGATTCAAGGAAAGTGGCTACGGATATTTGTACACCTACAGATATAAGAGGTGGATTGTAGCGTTTGTGATCCTTTTCTCCCAGTATTCGCATGCTGAAATGACTGAAAAGGGAGAAAATTAAGTGCGTTAATATCATTGATGTTAAGGTTTGATAATCTTTGTTGCCTCAGGCACCTTCAATAAGGATAATAGCGTCGAAACATAAGTCCCAATGAAGGGGCTGTATTTGAAATATAAATAATAAACGGGAATTTATCGTGGTAGCAGACCGTTTTCAGGACTGGAAAGAGCGTGAAGCACTGGCTGAGTCAATGATCCCACTGATTGGCCGGCTGTATAGAAATCACAATGTTGTCACGTCTGTATTTGGGCGCCCTGTCATTAACCGCTCCGTTATTAATCTCCTAAAAGCACACAAGTTTGTTCGTCAGATTGAGGATAATGGTCTTTCTGTCCGCGAGACTTACCCTGTACTGGAAGTTCTGTCAGGTCTTGATCTGGGGGCATCCCGTATTGATATCGGCAAGCTGGCTGTGGGTTATCGGTCTGAGGGTGAGGGGCGGTCTCTGGAAGAGTATGTGACCGAAAAAGTAGCATCAGTGACCAATGGTCATAAACAGACTCTGGGGCCCGGTCAGGATGTTGTATTGTATGGCTTTGGCCGGATTGGCCGTTTGATGGCCAGAATCCTGGTTGAGCGTGCAGGTAGTGGATCTGGCCTTAATCTGAGAGCCGTCGTTGTCAGGCCTGGCGGTGCAGACAATGATCTTCAGAAACGCGCGAGCCTTTTGCGTCGTGACTCTGTCCATGGTTCTTTCCAGGGCACGATTTCTGTTGATGAAGAGAATAAAGTCATCTATGCCAATGGTGTGGCCATTCAGGTCATTTATTCGAATTCCCCGGATTCCATTGATTACACTCACTATGGCATTAACAATGCTGTGGTCGTCGACAATACCGGGAAATGGCGTGATAAAGAGGGGCTGGGCCTTCATTTGCAGTCAAAGGGGGTATCCAGAGTCCTGCTGACAGCACCCGGTAAAGGGGATATCAAGAATATTGTTTATGGTGTAAATCATAAAGATATTGAGCCAGAGGATCAGATTCTTTCCGCTGCCTCCTGTACTACTAACGCGATCACTCCTGTTCTGAAAGCAATTAATGATGAGTTTGGCGTTGAACATGGTCATGTTGAGACTGTTCACTCTTACACCAATGATCAGAATCTGATTGATAATTACCACAAAGGTGAGCGCCGTGGACGCAGTGCTGCCCTGAATATGGTGATTACCGAAACTGGCGCGGCTAAAGCAGTTGCCAAGGCTTTGCCTGAGCTTGAGGGAAAGTTGACGGGTAACGCTATTCGTGTGCCGACCCCTAATGTGTCACTGGCAATCCTTAACCTTTCCCTCACCAAAGCAACGAGAGTTGAGGAACTTAATAGTTTTCTCAGGGAAACCTCACTTTATTCAAGTCTTCAGAAACAGATTGACTACGTAACATCTGTCGAAGCGGTTTCCAGTGATTTTGTGGGTAGCCGTCGTGCAGGGGTTGTTGATGGTCAAGCCACTATCGTTGATGGAAAACGCTGTGTGCTTTATGTCTGGTATGACAATGAGTTTGGTTACAGTTGTCAGGTTAACCGGATACTTCAGTTTATGTCTGGTGCGATGTACCCATCCGTTCCGTAAAGTTCCCTTTCGACAGGCGTTGATCTGTTCATAAATCGACTGATTGGTTGTTCTGACAATCAGTCGGTCTACACTGCATATCTTTTCAGCTCTTATCAATTTGATACCGGTTTACATTGATATACGTATGACTGACGTGAATTGACATTGGTCAATAACGAGAGTAGTTATCACCGTTCTAAATTGTAACCATTCTCATTTGCGTATATATTCATATCAGTTGAAATTTTGCCAGGCACCAACCATTTCATACTAAAAACCCTACAAAAATATAGGCTTTTGTCCCTGGCACATGATTTGAGTTCAAATATTTTGGTCGTTTTTTGAGAGTCACTAGCTGCAATGTAGAGAAAGTGCTTCCAAAACCGACTTATGACGCCTGTGGAGAGAAGTACATGAAGGTGACATTGGGTGAGCTGAAAGCCGGTGAGTGTGGCCGGGTAACGGCTTTTCTGGATGCTGGCAGTGCCTACCGGCGGAAATTGCTGGCAATGGGGCTGACTCCCGGAACCCAGTTCACGGTTTGTCGTGTTGCTCCCCTGGGGGACCCAATACAGTTGGAAGTCAGGGGCTTCCAGCTATCCATTCGAAAGGATGAAGCTGCAGTTGTTGAGGTTGCCAGAGTATGAAAAAGCATGTTGTTGCAATCGTAGGGAACCCTAACTGTGGTAAAACAACGCTGTTTAATGCGTTAACAGGTGCCCGGCAGCGGGTTGGTAACTGGCCTGGGGTAACGGTCGAGAAACGCAGCGGTTTTTATACTTTCGAAGATAGTTCCATAGAAGTCGTCGATCTGCCTGGAACCTACTGTCTTGATGTTGTTGACAGTGATGTCTCTCTTGATGAAAAAGTTGCCCGTGATTATATCCTGAAACGTGAAGCAGATTTGATCATCAATATTCTTGATGCATCAAACATCGAGAGAAACTTATATCTGACAACCCAGTTGCTGGATATGGGGGCTCCAGTGATTGTTGTTCTCAATATGATGGACGTTGCCAGAGAAAAGGGCATGGACATTGATATTGATAAGCTCTCTGAGGAGCTCGGCTGCCCAGTGCTGCCGCTGGTCGCCAGCAAGACAAGCAACATCAAAGCCTTTTTAAAAGACATTAATGATTTCCTGAACAATGGTATTTCAGTGGCTCCACCATTGAACCTAGGTGAACAACTGGAAAAGGCCATTAGTGTTATTGAATCGACCCTTGAAGAATCAGCTGGTCTGGATAGTCCGCTCTCCCAGCGCTGGTATGCACTGAAATTACTGGAAGGTGACAGTATTCCTCTACCAGACCTGACCTGGCAAGTGGTTAATGTGGCTACTCAACAGCGCCATGTCATTGAAGCTGCCTTTGAGGAAGATCTGGATATTATTCTGGCCAGCCGACGTTACGATGTGGTTGGTCACATCATGGAGACCGTGATTCGTGAGAGAGGTGTTGCCAGTCATCGGTTAACTGAATCCATTGACCGTGTCGTACTGAACCGGGTACTGGGCTTCCCCATTTTCCTTGGTGTCATGTATCTGATGTTCATGTTCACCATTAATTTCGGCAGTGCCTTTATCGACTTTTTCGATATCTTTACCGGGACTCTGCTGGTGGACGGTCTGGGTCATTGGCTGAACTCTGTTGGAGCCCCCGCCTGGGCAGTGACTTTACTGGCTGATGGTGTGGGTGGTGGTATCCAGACGGTATCGACATTTATCCCGGTAATTGCCTTCCTGTTCCTGTTCCTTTCCATACTGGAAGATTCGGGGTACATGGCCAGGGCTGCTTTTGTCATTGACCGGCTGATGCGTTTTCTGGGCCTTCCTGGCAAGGCATTTGTTCCCATGCTGGTGGGTTTTGGCTGCAACGTTCCAGCAATCATGGCTGCTCGAACACTGGATAATGAAAAGGACCGGCTGTTGACAATCTCTATGGCTCCCTTCATGTCCTGTGGTGCCCGTTTACCAGTATATGCCCTGTTTGCTGCTGCCTTTTTCCCTGAGTCAGGCCAGAATGTGGTCTTCATCCTGTATCTGGTGGGTATTCTTGCTGCGATATTTACCGGATTGATTCTAAAGCAGAGCGTTCTCGGTGGTGATAGCTCACCCTTTATTATGGAGTTACCTAACTACCATTTGCCATCAGTCACCCAGGTTCTTCTGCGCACCTGGGATCGTTTGAAGTCCTTTATTATTCGTGCCGGTAAGGCCATTGTGATGGTTGTGGTCGTCTTGAATACCCTGAACGCGATCGGTACGGATGGTTCATTTGGTCACCAGAACACCCAGAACTCGATGCTTAGTAAAATTGGTCAAACCATTACACCTGTTTTTGCTCCAATGGGCATGACGGAAGAAAACTGGCCTGCAGCGGTAGGCCTGTTTACCGGTATTCTTGCCAAAGAGGCTGTGGTGGGTACTCTGGATTCAATGTACGGAGCCATTGCGGCATCTGAAAGTCCTGAGCCAGAAGGAGAGGCTTCTTTTGATCTGATGGCGGGTATTAAAGAAGCGATTGCGACTATCCCTGCAAACCTGAGTGGTTTGAGTAGCACGTTGACAGACCCTCTGGGTGTTCAGGTGGGTGACCTGACAGACCTTGATGCGGTTGCAGAAGAGCAGGAAGTCACCGTTGGAACATTCTCTGTTATGGCTGATTTATTCCCAAGTAGTGCAGCCGTCATTGCCTATCTGCTGATGATTCTGCTGTATACCCCTTGTGTGGCAGCTCTGGGTGCTATCTATCGGGAAACCAGTCTGGGGTGGACAATGTTTATCGCTGGCTGGACCTTCTTCCTGGGTTATGCCGTTTCGACGATTTATTACCAGCTTTCACTGGCCGCCGCTCAACCTGCAGAAGCTTTACTGTGGGTGGTATCCCTGTCCCTGATCATGTTTATCATTGTTACGTTAATGAAGCGTATAGGGGCAAGCGTGCTGCAAGGGCGGATGGATGTCAGTCCACAATGACGTCATAGTCATAGAGAGTGGCCAAAAGCACTGTTCGCTCTTTTGGCCGTCAATTGAAACCTGAAGTGGCAGGAGCTGACCATGCTGATTAAAATTCGTGATTATTTGAAACAGCAAAAAGTTTGCTCTCTGGCTGATCTCAGTGTGAAATTTAATACGACACCTGAGGCCATGAGAGGGATGCTCTCTCACTGGTTAAGGAAAGGTCAGTTGAGCTGCGAGCAACCAGGCTGCTTTGTGGCCTGTAAGAAAGGCTGTGTTTCCTGTGATCCTGCTGAGTTGGAGATCTACCGCTGGCAGGGTAAGGTGCAACAAATACCGGTTTTTAATCTTGCCTGAGAAGTGACTACTGTTTCAGAGAATCTGATACAGGTAAACCGGGGTCTTATACAGATCGTCAGCCTTAATAACTTGCACCGGTTTTCTGCCTGAAAGGCTGAATGTGTGGGTGAGAACCCAACAACCTTTGGGGAGTTGGGGGATAATGTCTGTTTCAATGCGCTTCATGCCATCAGGAAATAAATAACAAATTATAAGTTCCGCATTACTATAATTGGCATCAAAAAAGTCTTTTCTCTTTACATCAATTCCATAAACGACACGAGTAAAGGTGGCAGGTATTGGGGAGCGCTCCCAGAACTCTATCTTATTGTCAGGGTATTTTTCTCTTAACATTGGAATCAGGTGTCCCCAGCCACATCCAAGCTCCATAACGTTTCCGGATAGGTTACTGGGAAGGATGTCTATGATAGCCATCCTGACCTTTCGAGAGGTAGGAGTAGGGCCAATGCCGAGGCGTATGGTCCAGAAGAGAATAGAGCCGGTGGTTAGACCGGCTGCAACAATAAAGACGATTGTAATTATTAATGAGTTCAATGGATTATGTATTAATCTTCAACACGTTCCCAGGTTTGTGAACGGCCAATCAGCGAGAACCCTATATAACCCCGGACTTCCAGTTTCTTACCATCTTCCAGCACTTTCATGTTGGCACTATAGATTTTCCCGGATTCAGGGTCGACGATTTTTCCATCGTCATATTTGCTGCCCTGCTTTTCCATACCCCAGAGTATGGTCATACCCTGAATTTTCTGATCTTTAAGATCCCCTTTGCACTGGTCGCAAATGCTATCCTGTTTGGCGGGGTCGAGAATCTGGGTTACTTTACCAGAGAGTTTGCCATTCTCTTCGACGATCGTAACATAACTTTTTGCTTCACCCGAGCTGTCATCAATGGTTTTCCAAATGCCAAGAGGGGAGGCAGCAAGGCTAACGGAAGAAAGGCAGAGGGAAAACAATCCTGCAGCCAGAGCGTGTTTTTTCAGGAACATGTGAGGGAGTCTCCGATACCCCGGAAGTTTCCGGAGTTTAATGTAATCATTCCATTGTGGTGTCATTCAGGTAGAACAGTTTGCCCCGGACGCTTCTGCGAAATTCAGAAGGCGTGAGCTGGTAGCGACGCTTGAATAATCTGGAAAAATAGTCGGCGTCGGCATACCCCACCTGCAGGGCGATTTCTGCAATACCCAAGTTAGTATTCTTTAATAGATCTCTGGCCTGATCAAGCCTGATTTTTCGGACATACTCCATTGGAGGTGAACCGGTTGCCTGCTGAAAGCGGCGATTCAGTGTGCGGGAATTCAAACCTGACCGTCTGCCAAGCTCATCAAGCGAAATTTCACTGGCGAAATGATGATGAATAAAGTCCTGCAGGGAGACGATCACTTCATCCTGGTGCGCTGTCGCATGATCTTCAGCAAAATGGGTATCTTTGAAGGGTTTTCTGATTTCATGAGAGAACTGCTGCTCAACCTTCTGAGCGATTGACTCTCCAAGGGCAACGCCAATCATGTGCACCATAAGGTCAGCTACCGAGTTGACACTGCCAGCACAATAAATACGACCTGCCCGTGTGATCAGGTGGTTCGGCTTGAACTCAATATCAGGAAAAAAGCGTTGCAGTTTTTCCATGTAAAACCAATGAGTTGTTGCTGGTTTTTCATCCAGAAGCCCCGTTTCTGCCATAAAGGCCACCCCGGTACCTGCAGCTGCAAAAACAGCACCAGAATCGTATTGGCGCTTTAACCAGTCAATGATTTCAGGGTGCTTCCTGACCACCGGGATCGGATTTCTCCAGAGTGCAGGAATCAGGATCAGATCGCCATAGCCGCTTTGTTTAAAAGTTCTGTCGGGTGTCAGCCTCAGACCGCCAGTGGTGGTGACGGGGGCTGGCGTTCTGGCACAGAAATGAACCTCAATACTTTTTTTATTTGCAGACAGTCGGGTGTATGTCATTGCCGCTTCAAGCATCTCAAGCGGTAATGTCACACTGGTACTGATCATATGCTCTACCATAGGTATCAGTACACGATTCAGCTCGATTGGAGGAGGTTGTTGAAACATTGTTCAGCTATATGTCTTTTTTGTCGGTATTTGTGTCTTTTTCATCCGGTTAAGTTTATCACGAAATCATTAAACTAGTGCCAACTTCATTTGATTCTTAATTTGCATTCATAACACCTGACCTCTGCTCAGACGCTGAGCGGCAGGTAATTCAGTTGTTATACAGGAGTGTGGTTTGTCCAGATTACCCGTTATTGTTGCTCAAGGTGGGGTCAGCCCAGCTGGAAGAACCTCTGGTTTTCATGGTTACCGTCGTTTGGTGCTGGAATGTCTGAATGACCCGTCGCAGCGTGAAACCCTTGCTGCGCTTCGAGCGCTGAGAAATCTGCCGGAAGGCAGTGGTCGGGAAGATATTCTGTCTGGAACGTTGATTCGACAGTTGGAAAGCAACCTGTTTGATCACAAGGCCATTCCCATTCATCAGGCTATTCAGGCTGAGGCTGGATCTGAATTTATTATCAAAGGCCGTCGTTTGCCTAACCCTCTACCAGCCGGATGGCAGTTGGAGAAGCTGGACGATGGTCGAATTAAGGTCAAAATTGAAGATAACCAGCAGTTAATGGTTCCTGCTACCCGTGAATCACTGGTCAGTGCCGCTGGCCAGCTCCCCAGCGGGTTTGCTCCTGAAAAGCTATACCAGTCCCGAAACCACCCCAGATCACTGACAATGACGGTGTTTGGTGCTTCAGATTCTATTTATTCATCCGGTATGGACTGGAATGCGATCAAGCAGAAATTAAGCCCGGAAGAAATTGCTGTCTATTCCGGCAGTGCCATGAGTCAGCTGGATTTCAACGGCAATGGTGGCATGCTGCAATCCCGTCTGATGGGTAAGCGGGTGACTTCCAAGCAATGTCCACTGGGCTTTGCTGAGATGTCCGCGGATTTTATCAATGCCTATATCCTCGGTTCCCTTGGCGGTACGGGTACCGGGATGGGGGCCTGTGCAACCATGCTTTACAACCTGGAACAGGCAGCTTCTGAGATTCGCAGTGGCCGTCGGCGTCTGGTCATTGTCGGTAACAGTGAGGCACCAATTACCCCAGAAGTCATGGAAGGTTATTCCACCATGGGAGCCTTGACGACTGATGCGGCCCTTCGAAGCCTGGACGGGCTTTCGGACTCTGAAAATCCAGACTGGAGAAGGGCCTGTCGACCCTTTGGTAATAATGCAGGCTTCACGATTGCAGAATCCAGCCAGTTTCTGGTCTTGATGGATGACGAGCTGGCTCTGGAGTGTGGCGCGGAAATCCTGGGGGCCGTAGCGGATGTCTTTATCAATGCGGACGGTTATAAAAAATCCATTTCTGCTCCAGGAGCCGGTAATCATCTGACTGTTGCACGGGCTGCTGCTCTGGGTAGGGCAATTGCCGGGGATGACGCCCTGCGTTACCGGAGTTTTGTCCAGGCCCATGGTACAGGAACTCCACAGAACCGGGTGACTGAATCACAGATTCTCAGTGAAACTGCAAAAGTATTCGGTATGGAAAACTGGCCGGTTGCTGCTGTGAAGAGTTATGTGGGGCACTCCATTGGGGCTGCGGGTGGAGACCAGATCATGGCGACCCTTGGTGTCTGGAAGCACGGTTTTATTCCCGGTATCAGAACCATTCATGGTCTGGCTGAGGACGTTCACTCTGAAAAACTGAATATTTTAATGAATCATCTCGAAGTCGGTGCCGACCAGATGGATCTGGCTTTAATCAATGCCAAAGGCTTTGGTGGTAATAATGCAACAGCACTGCTGCTAAGCCCTGAAATAACTCAAAAGATGCTGAAAGCCCGTCATGGCGAAAAGACCATGACTCAATGGCAACAGAAGAACGAGTCAGTCTCTCGTCAGCAGGATGAATACGAACAGCGTTGTCAGACCGGTGAAGCAAACCCTATTTATCAGTTTGGTGAGGGTGTGCTGGATGGCTCTGACCTGGAGTTCACTGAAAAACAGGTTACTGTTCCGGGTTATGGAAAGGCTTTAAACTTGGAGATGAAAAATCCTTTCTGGAAGTTTTAAAGTTTGACGAATGCCCGTCGAGAAGCACATGGCAAAGGGACTTGTAAAATTGCGATTAGCCCTAAACAGCCTGCTCCGCTCAACCGGATGCAACCTGTTTAGGGGGCTGAAAATCAACTGCTAGAGCTTATGATCATGGATTCTAGGTGTGGAGGTAAAGGCAATTTATTAACTTTTGATTTAAAATCGCTATCGAATGGATTTAAGCATCGCTGAATTTGAGTATTACATAGATTAAAGAGGCTGCTCGGTGAATATTTTTCTAACTGAACGAGTTCAGTTAACTGATTGGCAATATTCCATTGTTTAGTTACATTCAAAGCACGGATAAACTCGTCAAACCCGAGCTGGCCTGCCTGTGTTACATTAAATAGTAGCTGTTTATTGCCCGCCTTTTTAATTTTCTTGGCTTCAGGAAGGTTCCCTCTAGCTTGCTCTTCTTCTGCCGGTTTATAAAAGCGCTTAATATATATTTCGTAGAAAAAATCAGTTATCAAACCCTGATAATGCATATGAAAAATAAATATAAAAGAAGGATTTAACTGTTCTTCCAGCATGTCAGAGAAAGTTAGCAGCACTCTCTGGCAGGGCAGGAGCGTCGGAAAGGGCTCACCTTTTACTGCTTGTTGTAGTACGTTAGCCAGAAGCACTTGTTCATTTGCATTTAATGCCCAGATAAACGCGTCAAACCCGGGCTGGCCTGCCTGTATTACAGTAGCCAGTAGCTGTTCATGACCCAGCTTTTTATAAAATTTGGCCTCAGTATGTTTCCCTTTACTTTGCTTTATTATTGCTTCTCTATAATGAAACCTTATTGATTTTCTGTTTTCATCAGTTATTACACCCTGATAAAACATTAAATCAATGATAGAAGCAATCGTATAGATTAGCAGATCTTTATGCTCGTCAGGTAGAGTTAGCAGTACTCTCTGGCAGGGCAGGAGCGTCGGAAAGGGCTCACCTTTCACCGCTTGTTGTAGCGCGTTAGCCAGAAACACCTGGTTAGTTGCATTCAATGCTCGGATAAACGCGTCAAACCCGCGCTGGCCTGCCTGTATCACAGTAGCCAGTAGCTTTTCATGACCCATCTTTTTAAGACGGTTGGCCTCAATAGCTTTCTCATGAAATAGATGTACTTTTGCTTGAAGATATAAATGATCAATATGCCATTCGTGCTCATCAGTCGTTTCACGATCACTACTCTCACAGTCAGTCAAAACAGTAGAATTTAGCAGCTCTTTAAGCTCGTCAGGCAGAGTTAGCAGTACTCTCTGGCAGGGCAGGAGCGCCGGAAAGGGCTCACCTTGTACCGCTTGTTGTAGTGCGTTAGCCAGAAACACCTGGTTAGTTACATTCAATGCCCGGATAAACCCGTCAAAACCAGGCTGGCCTGCCTGTATTACAGCAGCTAGCAGCTGTTGATGGCCTAACTTTTTATGACGGTTGGCCTCAGGAAGATTCCCTAGATATTGCTGTCGTAGTGCTTCTCTATAAGAATTCTCAATAGGCTCTCTGTTTTCAGGAGTTATTGCACCCTGATCAATCATATGATTAAAAAATTTAGAATCAGGAACTTTCTTCTCCTTCAGCGGATTACTAAACATACAATCTGTATTTAACAGTTCTTTAAGATCGTCAGGCAGAGTTTGCACTACTGTCTGGCAGAGGGTATTCAGAGATATTTGTCGAAGTGAAGCGGGAGTGACCGATTGATTCTGTAATGCCGAATCACTAATTCTGGATTGTATTCCTGCACATTGAGATTCAGGTAAATGCATTGATACTCTTCTACCATTTAGTGTAACAGCTCGTGAGAGTTCTTGAGTTGGGGGGCTGGTACTATTACTTTGTCTGAAAATATGAGTGATTGAGTCCATAATAATTTCTCTGATAACCCCAATCTAGGTAGATGAGATCAGTTTGTATTAGTTCCGATTTTTCTTATTTATAACTAGTTTTTTAGTGCATCGTGAAAACCCACGTCCTATGGACGTGGTTATGAATGGTTGGCTCCGCCTGCCATGAACTACCCATGCTACTTCTTAACTCTGAGTTGTCCCCACGACTACTAGAGATAGGAAGTAA
>NZ_LUKQ02000008.1 GCF_001647025.1 Endozoicomonas atrinae | reverse complement strand
ACCATTCGCACCGGAGTTAAACAGCTCAGAAAGGCTATGGGAGTGGATGCGGGAGCATGACTTATCAAACAAAGCATTTTCAGGTTATGAAAATATTGTAGATTGTTGCTGTGAAGCTTGGAATAACCTTTGCAGCGAAGCTGGTCGACTGTTCAGTCTGTGCTCCCGTGATTGGGCAGTTATACAGTAGTTAGAAAATTCAATTGGTATAATTGACTCCAGGGTTTGGTAAACATTCATTGACGTTGGTTGTATTGAGTGCGAATGAATTAAAGAGAAGTATTCCGCTGAATATCTTGGGACGACTCAGTATTTTTTCTCCGGACTCTTCCAGTCTGATATACCAGCCATTGCTATTATTTAGATTATTAAGGGCAGCCTCTTTTTGTGTAGTGCTGCCCTGTTGAATTAAATTTGCGGTGGCATCGTATAAAGATGACTCAGTGATCACCGAGTTTCCTACATAAGTGTAATCAGCCGGAGGCTCGAAGATATGTGGGTCTCGTATAACATACATTCGATCATTGACCGAGGTATTCAATGGGCTGTGCCTTAATCCTGTCCCAATTGCAATGTTCAGGTAATCGAAAGTGCTGGAAATACTGACATCTGGTGTTTCAAAAAAGCGCCGGGCATCACCGGATGAGGTTCCGGAAATTCTTGCAATCACACCTCCTCTGGCAAAATTTCTGGAACCAGAGTTAGTCTGGTTGACGTCAAACCGGATGATCTGCCCTCCCATATCTACAGCATAGAAATAATCCGTAAATCCATCCTGATCAACATCGATTACCGCCAGGCCGGCAGGAATGCTGTATCGCATGTCCGACATATTCAGATTGGAATCATTATTGGAAGCACGCCACAGCAGGGCGCCCGTTTCAGCATCCACCATGAAAACAGCATTACCAATATTATTGTTTTGAATGGTACTCTGGTTATCTACCGCAACATCATAGCCACCACCAAAGAGCAGAACCTGGCGCTCCCCACCATTCCATTTGACCCTGGCCAGTTTGGGTTCTGACCAGGTTTGCCCCAGCCGTCCAAAATCACCATAGGGGTCAGATATATGGTTGTTATCCACATCGCCTCGGATGACCCACTTTAAAACCGGGCTGTTTCTTCGAGTGACATCCATAGCGTAAATATTATTGCCTCCACGACGCATGGAGAGGTAAAGATAAACATGTTCGCCAGACTCGGGGGAGCCATTATTGGACTGCAGGACGCGTCCATTACCATTGGCGTCGTTTGTCCAGACAGCGATAGGACCGTCCAGACCATAAAACTTTTTTGGGCGGGTGTCGTAATCCGGATCCAGTGAAATGCTGGCTGAAAAGGTTCCAGAATCATCATGCCTGATGACATCGTTAGTCGTAAACTCTAATGTACCGCTTGACTCGACGACGCCATCAAAGTAACTGCCAACAAAAAACGGTTCTCCTCCACCAATACGTGCCAGCACCGCTGCATTGGCGAACCGGGGATCCAGCCTGTTTCCGAAAGCTTCTACTTCAGGGTTTCCGTTGGGATACCCGATGCAGGGGCAGCCAAATTGAACCTGTCCGGTAACCGTTATCACCAGCCTGACAGGCCCCTGGATATTGATGCCTGTATTATTCCAGTTGAGGCGGGGGTTAATTGATCGGCTGTATGTTGGGGCTGAAGCTGGTACATCGTCATAATCAGGAAGTACATAGGTCACCTGAAGCCCTGAAAGGCCAAAATAACCCCTTTCTACGGTCATTCGATAATCATCCCATGACCCACCCCCATCGGTAATTTCGACGGTACGACCACCATTAACGACGCGAATCTGTGGCTGGGTTAGAGAGCCAATGGTTCCTCCCCCGTTATAAATCAGCTGATATTGGCCTGGCCGCACGGTTTTATTGACGGTGCCGATATTTTCTGGAAAGTTTCCTATTCCATCAATAATCATACTGTGAAATATGCCGGACTCTTCCGTTACACGAAAGGTTTCAGTCACTCTTTTACCATTATCAATTTTATCGATACCCCGGTAATGAGCGAGGTTGGTCAATAAATCTTTAGGGATAAAAGAGAGTTCCGTAGAACCATTATCCGCGTTAACACCGTATAGAAAACCACTGTTAGTGGTAAAAAAAATGGTTTTATCATTGCTAAAGTAGGAAATAACTTTGGGCTGAGCATGGATTGGGTCAGCAATGCTATGGCGATCATCGGTAGTGGAGCCATTGGTATTCTCATCATCCACATCCACCCCTCGAGCCCAGCGAAGCATATTTTGACGATCAGTACTATTGAGAACACCCAGCATGGACTGGGTAATGCCAGAATTACTCTCATGTAATTTATTGGTGAATGTCGTCAGATTCACATTGTTATCACCACTGATATTGGTGTAGGCAGGGGCTGACTGGCTGCGGTTCGCGGCCATTCCTCCCTGTTCAACGGACTTCCCATCCGCAGTGCTGCTCCAGAAGCTTCTCGCAGTGTCCTTGAAGAAACCGGTATCCGGATCAATGGCAAGCTGATTATTTGCATCGTAAATCTGGTTATCTTCCCCAAGGCGATAGCGCTTCAGGTTTCCTTTCCAGTTACTTCCTTCACCCGGCTTAAACATTACGTAATAGAGGTCTTCCGCCGTTTCCAGTGAGTTAAACGCACTGGTACTGGTGGCTGGTGCGGTAAATGATGATTCTTCAGCTCTTACTCTGGCCATAATATCCGCCAGAGCGTTATCAAGGTCTTCCGAGCCAGCGGCATCATAGTATTGACCACCGCCAAAACTGGCGGTCGTTCTTAGAATGCCTGGGGGAGCACTGCCAAAACCGGCAATGGTATAGGTTGTGGTATGCTGGTTACCAGTAATCCCCGGGCGAACATCCCGGTTACGCATGTACCAGGACATTTCATCCAGGCAGTCGCCACTCCAGCAATTTCGATCCAAACCCGCAGGCAGGGTGTGTCCGCTGACTAAATTTCTGACTGCCTGCTGAACATTACTGGTAGCCCAGCCTGCTCCATCGGTAAAAAGAATGACGTTACTTTTCTGGCACTGGTTCACAATCGGAGAACGATAATTGGAGCCTGAAAAAGCACCAGCTGTACTCTGGCCATTATCGAACTGTCGACTGAATCCCCCCAGGTATCGGTAAATTTCATAAAGCGAACCAACCAGGGGAGTACCTCCACTGGCTACGTAATTATTATTGACATTCAGTGCTGTCTGACGGCCTGTTTCCACATTTTGTGAGGGGAAGTCTATTTTTCCGCCTTCCCAGCTAAAACTGGCAAGAGCAATATTGATATTTTTCGCACTTAAAATAAAACGGCTTAAAGCAGCCTTTGCCACATCCATCCTGGTAACACTGAGGCCTCCTCCGGAATCAACC
The DNA here is from genome assembly GCF_001647025.1 of Endozoicomonas atrinae. Lineage (GTDB taxonomy): Bacteria > Pseudomonadota > Gammaproteobacteria > Pseudomonadales > Endozoicomonadaceae > Endozoicomonas > Endozoicomonas atrinae. The sequence goes on along the minus strand of NZ_LUKQ02000008.1, from coordinate 46,928 downwards.
AGTACGCCCATACTGCCGGAAGTATCCATAATAAAAACAACGACTCCGCGCTGATTACTTGGCACTTCTTTAACAAATAAGTCGATGTCTGCCGAAAACACCTTACCAGCAAAGCCCAAGAATAGAGACAGACCCAGAATAGTGTGTAATCGCACTGGAGAAAAACTTTTTGAGTTAGACTATTTAAAAATTCGGCCAGATACGGAATGCCTGAACCGTTCCGGGTTTCCAGGTAATAACCACAGCCTTCCCTTCAAGGTTGCTCAGCTTCTCGGCCAGAGTAGAACCATCTGAATTCAGAACTCTGAGCTTATTATTAAAAATCAAGTTTTTAGGAGGGCATGTGCTGCATTCGTAAGCTATTAAAATACCGGAACTGTCGGTAGCAAACTGGACCTCCACTCTGGAAAATTCTGCGCCTTCTTCAAAAGGGGCAGACCATACAGCAGGGGCAAACCCAAACAGGACAAGATAAATCACAGGAACAAAGCGAAGCATATTTTTCCTCCATCTGGAGTGATTCAAATCCCCACACAGCCTGATAAGGCTCCCTCTGTACCTTGGAATAGTCTTCAGGCTATCCACTTCAAATGCCTCTTCGTTTAATTATCCAATACTTAGGGCCGTTATGGTTGAGCGCTATCAATAAGGAGAAGGGCAGTTATTATCTCGACATTTTGAAAGAAAACATGATTGAAAGAGGGAGAGCTAGGGGGCGCTCTCAATTAGACATGTGATCAACTGGTCTCATGGCTAATTGAAAACGCCCCTAGAGAGTGGTTCAGAACCTTAAACATCGGTGAATATATCTGCTTTAGCACTACGTTTATTCAGCGGGGTTAGCTGTTTCCTCTGATAGGTCTGGTCGAAGTGAAACCCTGTTTCTGCATGACCTCGCATTTCCTCGACCCATTGGTATTATGAATGAATGATCAGTAATTCATCTTACTAAAGGTCTTCCGCACAAGAGTTGTTCAAGCTTTCTCGCTTAATATCTATTTTGATCAGCAGTTGTCGTTAATTAACGTGGGTGCTTGATTGAAATCAAAACTTATCTCCAGACTCATGTCTAGTATGCGGATTTTGAGGGGTAAGTTAAGATGTCTACTACAAAAGCCGCCCTCCAGCATTTGTTCGATGAGCTTGCTGCCATTGGTCATACCAGCCATGGCATGAATCGCATCGCCTTCACACCACCTGAAAACCAGGCCTTCGAATTTATCAGCAAGATTCTTGATCAGCATGGCATAGCCCATCGCAGTGATGGCTTTGGCAACCTGATTGCCCGTATTCACGGAGAAAAAAACAGGCCGGCGGTTGCCACTGGCTCGCACCTTGACAGTGTACCTGACGGTGGTTGTTATGACGGTGCAGTGGGGGTGATTGCCGGGCTGTATGCGCTTATTGAACTGCAAAAGGAAGCACTGAACCATCCTCTTGAATTAATTATTTTCAGAGCAGAAGAGTCCAGTCGTTTTGGCCACAGTTGCATGGCCAGCAAGCTGATGACCGGGCAAGCTGACCTGAATAAATGGCGGGAGACGCGGGGGAGTGATGGCAAAAATATCTTTGATGCCCTGAGAGACAACGGATTTGACCCCGATCAGCTGGATCAGGTTCGAATAAACCCAGCAGATTATAAATCCTTCATAGAGTGTCATATTGAACAGGGCCGGGTGTTATTGGATAACCATCTGAGTTTGGGCGTGGTCTCTGCCATTGCGGCGCCAACTCGGTTTCTGATTGAAATCAACGGTATTGCTGATCACTCCGGCGCTACACCAATGGGGCTGCGCCACGATGCACTGGTGGCTGCCTCTCAGGTAGTGACCCGGGTGAATACCATTGCTCAGCGTGAGGCTCTGCACGGCACTGTGGGTACCGTTGGCCGGATGGAAGTTTCGCCCAACGCCATGAATGTCATTCCCGGAAAAGTGGTGATGAGTATCGATATCCGGGGGATTGACACGGGGAGTATTCAACGAACCACCCATGACTTACTGACCTTTGTTTCTGAATTGGAGGGCGTTTCGGTCTTCATTACCCGTCTATCAGAAGAAAAACCGGTCCATCTGAATAATGACATCGCAGAGCTACTGAATCAGTCCTGCCTGGAAGAGTCTATCCCAGCCATGCCCATGCAGAGTGGAGCAGGCCATGATGCCATGTATATGGCCAGAGAAATTCCTACTGCCATGCTGTTTGTGCCATCGGTAAACGGGGTCAGTCATAACCCGGAAGAGTTTACCCCGTTTGATGATATCTGGAATGCCGCCAGAGTGCTGAAACGCACCATGCGAAAACTGGCTGCCTGAATTTGTAACGTCAACAGGCCCTAAGAACCTTATAGAAATCCAGTTGATTGGAGATTGTTGTGATGACCCTCATGCCGTCGGATTTTGTAAGCGCCAATAAAGAGAAATACACGGCGATCAGACGATTCTTTCACCAGATTCCAGAGCCGGGCTGGGAGGAGTATCTGACCACCTGGCATATTTATCAGCATCTGAAAAAGCTGGATGCTCCCTTCACCTTTACCATTGGTAAAGACCTGCTCAACAGTGACAGTCGTTTTGGGCTTCCCAGTGAGCAAGTATTACTGGCTGCTCACCGTCGTCTTGAACAGGCTGAAGCGGATGCCGGGTTTATTAAAAAAATTGCTGGTGGCCACACAGGTCTGATGGTCACTCTGGAAAGTGGGCGACCCGGGCCAAACTCTCTGTTTCGTTTTGATATTGATGGTTTGCCTGTCAGAGAGTCTGATTCTGAGAGCCATATTCCGGTCAAAGCAGGTTTTCAGTCCACCCATCCGGGGTATATGCATGCCTGTGGTCATGATGGTCATATTACTACTGGTCTGGCTCTGGCCGAGTTTATTGCCCTGAACCAGGATTCGCTCAATGGCCGAATTCAATTGCTGTTCCAGCCTGCGGAAGAGGGGTGCAGGGGAGCAAAAGCGGTGGCGGATCGTGGCTGGTTGAAGGATGTCGACCACTTTATTTCCGGTCATATTGGCATCAGTCAATACCCGGTGGGTACGGTGTCCGCCAGAACCTGCGATATGCTGGCAACCTGCAAGCTGGATATCCGTTTCAGTGGTCGTTCATCTCATGCCGCCAATAATCCCCAGGAAGGTCGTAACGCACTGCTGGCTGCTGCTAACTGTGCATTGGGGTTACACGGTATCAGCCGTCATTCGGACGGAGGCTCACGGGTTAATGTCGGAACATTGAATGCTGGCAGCGGCCGCAACATTATTGCAGATAAAGCGGAAATGATGGTGGAGCTTCGCGGTGAGAACGATGAGATCAATGCGTTCATGCTGGATCAGGCCAAAAAGGTGACTGAGGGCAGTGCACTGATGCACGGGGTTGAACACGAACTGCTACTGGTGGGGCATGCACTGGCTGCCTCCTGTGACGAGCCGTTAGCAGAACGCATTGAAAACGTACTCAAGAGTAGCCCCCTGGTCACCGAAGTGGTTCATCAGTTGCCACTGAAGGCTTCTGAGGATGCTTCGGTGTTGATGGATGCCGTTCAGAAGAGCGGCGGACAGGCTACTTACCTGATGTTCTGCTCACCCACCTGCGGTGGGCACCATAACCCGGAATTTGATTTTGATGAGTCAGTACTGAGTATCACTATGGATGTGATGGTCCGATCGCTTCTGGCTCTGAATGGCTCATAGGAGGCTGACAGCCTGATTGGATTCAGGCTGTTATCAACGCGCCTTGGCAGAACAGTATTCAATCCAATATCAATGATAATGAATGGGGGGAAGGCCGTATGTTACCGTTCATCGGCTTGTTGATTCTGTGTGGTACCGTTTATTGCTTAATCAAACGTCTGGAAACCCGAATGGTCCTGTTTGCATCGGGACTGCTGATGTCGATAGTGGCGCTGCAGCCGATGCTGGCACTGGACAGTTTTGCCGGGCGCATGACTTCAGGGGGGTTGATTCAGGCCATTTGTTCCGTAATGGGTTTTGCCTTTGTGATGAAATATACCGGCTGTGATATGCATCTGGTAAAAGCGTTGACAGGAGTACTGAAGAAGGGCGGGGGCCTTCTGATACCGGGCACCACCATGATCACATTTGCCATCAATATTGCTCTCCCGAGCGCAGCGGGTTGTTCTGCTGCGGTAGGAGCAACGATGATTCCTCTGCTGATGGCTGCGGGGATTCACCCGGCCATGGCAGGTGCGGCTGTACTGGCTGGAACCTATGGCAGTATGCTGAGCCCGGGATCGGCCCATAATGCCTTTATCTCCGAGCTCAGTGGCAAGACGGTTATGGAAGTGATTGCTGTTCATGCACCAGCAACGATAGCTGCCGGTATTGCTGGTGCAATCATTCTCACCGCAATCGCCTATTTTAGAAAGGAACACGCGGGTCATTTGGTGCAGGCTACCGAAGGCACCATGGAAAACCAGATTGATAAGGTTAATCCGCTGTATGCCCTGATGCCGGTACTGCCAGTATCCATTTTGATTCTGGGTTCTTCCGTGATGCCTGCAATCAAAATGGGGGTTCCACAGGCCATGCTGATTGGTGTGGTGCTGTCGTTGCTGCTTACCCGGATGAACCCACAGGAAGCGACCAAGAAGTTCTTCAATGGTATGGGCACGGCTTACGCAGATGTCATTGGTATCATTATTGCCGCCAGCGTATTTGTCACTGGTATGAAGACGCTGGGTATGGTGGATGTTTTCCTGAACTGGCTGATTAATACACCAAGCCTTGCCAAGTTTGGTTCAACCCTCGGCCCATTCATTCTGGCCATCCTGACCGGTACTGGTGACGCTGCTGCTTTCGCATTTAACGAAGCCGTTACGCCTTTTGCAGAGCAGTTTGGGATGACCATTGCCAATATGGGTACAGCTTCAGCAGTGGCTGGCGCTATTGGCCGAACTGCCTCACCCCTGGCGGGTGCGGCTATTGTCTGTGCGGGTATTGCGGGTGTGAATCCACTGGAGCTTGCGAAGCGAACCATGCCTGCAATGATTGTATCCTTGGTTGTGTTGATGCTGGTGTTGTTTTTGTAGCCGCTGATGGTGAGGATGAGGTTGCAGAATCAGTAAGGAGAAGGGAGTCTGCCAGTAAGGCAGGCTCCTGGTTCAAAAATTTAAGACTGACTTTCGATGATTCTGGCAACATCAGCCGCAGGGCGATAGCCCGGAATGACCTGGCCATTTTCCAGAACCATGGCCGGTGTGCCGTTAATACCCATCTGAACACCCAAATTGTAGTGGTCATTGATGACAGCACTGCAGACAGCTTTATCACCTTTAATTTCCACACTGATGGGTTTGCCAGTTTTCAGGTCGGTTAATGCCTGCTTACGGTCTACTGAGCACCAGGCATCGGTCATCTTTCCATGCACTGGTGACTGTTGACCACCGCGAGGGAAGGCAAGGTAGCGTAGTTCAATACCCAGCTTATTTAACTGGTCAACTTCCTGATGCAGTTTGCGGCAGTAACCGCAGTCCACATCCGTAAATGCATAAACAACGCCTTTTGTTTCACCTTTCGGTGAAAAAATCACCATATCTTCTTGTTTCAGGGATTTGAGTAACTTGGCGTTCTGCTGGCTTTTAATTTCTTCCGTCAGGTTAACCAACCGTTGACCACGAACTTCCAGCATATCGCCTTTAATAAAATACTGTCCGTTTTCACTGCTGTAGAGAACAAAGCCACCTTTGAGCATGACTTTGTAGACGCCAGGCATCGGGCTTTTGGTGACTGACTCAATGGGAATGGTGGCGTCCAGCTTTTTTAGCTGACTTTCAATAAGGGTCTCAGGGCTCTGGACTGAGCTGTCCTTGCCGGTAGCTTCTGCATTGGCAGCCACAGACCAGCCAGCGCTTGTGGTCATAATGGCGGTTAAAAGAAGAGCAGAGCGTTTAGACATACTGATTCCTTAAGTGATCCAGAAAGTTAAGCCTGACTGACGGCCGATACAATCCGTCTAATGGGTAGCCCAGACATCTCAGGGGCTATCGGCAAGCCGTTCTAGCATTGGAGAGAAGCGCTGGATAAAAACAGGGAAGTTTAGCCTTATTTCTCCCTGTTGTATCGCTTGGACACTGTTATCAGGTAAAGAGTTCTAAAAAATAATGTATAGATGGTCAGGTTATCCCCTGGGATGATGCTCCCGGTGAAGTTCTGATAATCGGTGATTGGCAATATGGGTATATATCTGGGTGGTGGACAGATCGCTATGGCCAAGCAGCAGTTGGACGACTCGAAGATCTGCTCCATTGTTCAGAAGGTGAGTGGCAAAAGCGTGTCGAAGGACGTGGGGAGATACTTCCGTATTGATACCGGCAACCGTATTATAGTGTTTGATCCGATGCCAGAATGTCTGCCGGGTCATTGGGCGGCCCTGGCGACCTGGAAACAGGGTTCGGCTTTCATGCTCGTTCAACAGATCACCTCTTGCCTGTTTTATATATTGCTCCAGCCACTCAATGGCGCTCTGACCCATGGGTACCAGGCGTTCTTTTCTGCCTTTACCGATAATGCGGATCACCCCCTGCCTTAAATTTATGTTGTCCATATTCAGGTTTACCAGCTCTGAGATTCTGAGACCACAGGCATACAGGATCTCAAGCATGGCACGATCACGAAGACCAATGGCGGTATTGGTATCCGGACTACTCAACAGAGAATCGACATCGTCTTCGGACAACGTTTTTGGCAACGCCTTACCCTGCCTGGGCATTTCAATATTGGCCGTAATATCAGCAGGGATCTGTTCAGATTGTAGAAGGTAACGGTAAAAGGCTCTCAGGCTGGAGATCTGCCGGGCGGTTGACCTTGGGTGGTAACCCTGCTCATACCGCCAGCCAAGAAACAGGCGAAGATCATCCTCACTGGCTGTGAGTAATCGATTGCCTGTGTGCTGAGTGTGCTCCTGCAGCCACTCAGAGAAGAGCAGCAGATCTCGCTGGTAAGCTTCACGGGTATTTTTACTGAGGCCTCGCTCAAGCCAGAGGTGTTGTAAAAATTCCTGTGTTTCCGGAGATGCGGGGGTTGGCATGGCAATCAATAAATCCAATATTGCACGATAGTGTAGATTATATCAGTTACCTGAAGAGAGGCTAACCTCTTCATAGATTACAGGTTTAACATCCATGTCGTGATGTAAAAGTAAATCAGCATACCCGATATATCGACCAGTGAGGTCAGGACCGGGGTAACGATAACCGCCGGATCCAGTTTTAATGAGCGAATGAAAACCGGCAATATGGCCCCCAAAAAACTGGAGCTGATTACCTGAATGGCCATGGCGGTGGAGACTGCAATACCTACCTGGAAAAGCGTGATTTCACCGGGAAGATTGGCGTCTGTGCCAAACCCGATGACCCGGATCATAATAATACTGATCAGGGCTGAAGCCATGATCAAAGAGACTCTGAATTCCTTCCAGAGCACTCTTGCCCAGTCCCGGGTAGTTATTTCGCCCGTCGCCAGTGAGCGAATCAACAGTGTTGACGCCTGTGCTCCAACATTGCCACCGGTATCCGCCATAACCGGCATGTAGATGGCCAGAATGACCAGCGCACTCAATGTATCCTCATAGCTCGCAATGATCATTCCGGAAAGAATACCCAGCAGGGAGAGACTGACAATCCAGCCCAGCCGGGATTTTACATGTTCCAAAACACCGGTTTGCAGGTAATTGCTATTCGACGCTCTACTGGCTGTCGTCAAGCCAAGATCAGAGCAGAGACTGTTGTATTGAGAGGTCAGGCCGGACGCTTTTAATTCATCAAGGAGCTCGTGAATCAGCAAGAGAGGCATCTGGTGACATACTTCCAATGCCTGATCATAACTGAGTGATAGAAGAATAGCTGAGCGGGAAGATTTATCAGTATGGGTTAACTGATAAACCGTTGTGCTGACATTAAACGCGTTATTTTCATTTTTCTGCTGCTCAAAAAATGTGATATCCAGGCTGGTCATGTTTATCCCTCTGCCCGGGTTTTCTGGTCATAAACGATTTGTGCGATCCGGTTTGTTTGAGAAGTCAAACAGTATCGAACAGCAGAATGATCTCAGAAAGCCCTTTCTGGTTGATTGTTGTTTGCAAAAATGGGGTGGGTAAGGAGGGAAGTGGATAGAGATAATCCGAGCCAGAAGACAGCCCGAAAGCGATGGAACTTATGGGTCAGTCAGTGGGCAAATCACTCCTTACATTGATACTCGGAGGTTGGTCGTTACTCATGCTTTGCTCCTGACAGAATCTAATGGCGCCAAAGTCTATTGAGTTATGTTTCTCCGGGCAAGGGGCTTTACATAAAAGATGAAGCTTGTAGACACAGCCTTACGCTTCACTCAGGAGGGAACGGTTTTTTCATGTGAACTGAAGCTGATTTTCAGACAAAAAAAAGCGGCTTTCGCCGCTTTTTCTGGATCGGGTGTTTCGCCAATCCGCTCTTCTGAGAAAACAGTTGCCGGAAAATTAAACTGAATCTTAGTTGAGCTTTTCCTTGATACGAGCAGCTTTACCGCTCAGCTCACGGAGGTAGTACAGCTTAGCCTGACGAACGTCACCACGACGCTTCACAGTAACAGAAGCGATCAGCGGAGAGTAAGTCTGGAAAGTACGCTCAACGCCTACACCGCTGGAAATTTTACGAACGGTGAAAGCAGAGTTCAGGCCACGGTTACGCTTACCGATGACAACACCTTCGAACGCCTGCAGACGCTCACGGTTGCCTTCTTTTACCTTAACCTGTACGACTACAGTGTCACCCTGGCCAAAGGCAGGGATCTCTTTGTTCATTTGTTCAGCTTCAAGCTGCGCAATGATTTTGTTTTTGCTCATTGATAATGCTCCCAGTTAGTCAGCATTCCGCGATTCAATAAAAGCCCGCTCGGCTTGGAACTCTGACAGTAACTTCTCTTCCTCGCTGGTCAGGGTCCTGTTTTCTAACAAATCAGGCCGTCTCAACCAGGTTCTGCCCAGGGATTGCTTCAGTCGCCAGCGGTCAATCTCAGCGTGGTTACCGGATAGCAATACCGGCGGTACTTCCTGTCCTTCAAACAACTCGGGACGGGTGTAGTGCGGGCAGTCAAGAAGACCATCTGCAAACGAGTCTTCTGCTGCGGAATCCTTATGACCAAGGGTGCCCGGTACAAAGCGTGAAACTGCATCAATCAGAGTCATGGCGGCGAGTTCACCACCACTTAACACGAAATCACCAATCGACCATTCTTCATCAATCTCGGTCTGGATTACGCGCTCGTCAATACCTTCATATCGCCCCGCGACCAGAATCAGTTTCTTGCCTCTGGCAAGTTCCTCTACACCCTGCTGGTCGAGCACACGACCCTGGGGAGAGAGGTAGATTACTTTGGCCTCGTTACCAGCAGCTTTGCGGGCTGCATGGATGGCGTCACGCAGAGGTTGAATTTTCATCAACATGCCGGGACCACCGCCATAAGGTCGGTCATCCACAGTTCGTTGCCGGTCATGGGTAAAATCCCTGGGATTCCAGGTCTCTACCTCAATCAACCTTTCCTTTACCGCGCGGCCGGTAATACCGTGCTCGGTAATGGCCCGGAACATTTCCGGGAACAGGCTGACGACACCGAACCACATTTCGGTGTCCATGGCGCTCGTTTCAGAGTTTTCTTCAGAAAAGCTGTCGTGAGTCGTCATGGCCACTTAAAACTCCGGGTCCCAATCTACCCGGATAAATCCTTTCTCAGGATTTACGTCTAACACCACCGATCCGGTCAACCAGGGGACTAAACGTTCTCTGCGGTCAATGCTGCCTTTTGAAGGGCGAATGACCAGAACATCGTTGGCTCCGGTTTCCATCAGGTGGCTGACTTTGCCCAGCAGAATATTGTCTCCCTCAGCGTTGCGGGAGAAAACATCCAGCGATTCCAGTTGATGCCAGTAAATCTCATCATCTTCCGGTTCGGGCATCTCATCGGCGTTGATGGTGATCTGGTAACCACAGTAGCTGCGGGCCAGTTCACGATCGTCACAGCCGACGATATGGGCAATCAGACCTTTACCGTGTGGACGGGCCTGATCGATTTCAACGGTTTTTACATCACCGTTGTGGTCAAGAATCCAGCGTGGGTAGTTGAGGATGTTTTCCATCGGGCTGGTATTGGAGTGAATCTTCAGCCAGCCTTTGACCCCGAATACGGAGGAAATATGGCCTAACGTAATGCGCTTCACAGCGCCCTCTACTGCCTTTGTCACTGGGTCGTTAACCTCACGCAGCCTTGTTAGCTTCTTTCAGAAGCTGGGCAACGCGGTCAGATGCAGTAGCACCCTGGCCCAGCCAGAATTCTACACGCTCGTTATCAACACGCAGACGCTCTTCCTGGCCACGAGCAGTAGGGTTGAAGAAACCTACACGCTCAATGAAACGACCGCCGTTAGCGTTACGGCTGTCAGCCACGGTCAGGTGGTAAAATGGACGCTTTTTAGAGCCGCCACGAGCAAGACGAATGGTTACCATGGAATAGGGTTTCCTATAGTTGTTTCCGGCAACTGGTTTTCTGTGTTCACGTTGCCAAACGCGCAAGGCGTGTGACTAAAACCCAGAAGAGTTCTGACAGATTTGAGTGAGGAAAAGTTCCTTTTTCATCATCCGTCAGCTAATCCATGATCGGATTAAGGCCAATCATAAAGGGCGCATATTGTAGGGAAATCAGAAGGGAGTGGCAATATAAAGCAGTAAGTATATACCCGCTATCATCATTTCTTTTCGCAGGCTTTATGCCGTTTTATAGGTATTCCGGAGGAAAATTACCCTCCATGAAGGCTTGATCTGATGAAAACGGTCACAGGGGGAGTGGAGTCTGCGCCCATGCAACGCAGACTATCATTGGCTTTCAGATATTAGAAAGGAAACTTCTTGCCACCGCCGGGAGGCATCATGCCGCCCATTCCACCCATGCCGCCGGGAAGCTGGCCTTTCATGGCTGACATGCCGCGCATCAGCTTGTTCATGCCGCCTTTTTTGGTGACTTTCTTCATCATTTTACTCATCTGCTTGTGTTGCTTGATGAGTCGGTTGATGTCCTGAATCTGGGTGCCGGAACCGGCAGCTATACGCTTTTTACGGGATCCGTTCATGATGTCCGGATTTGCACGCTCAGCCGGAGTCATGGAGTTGATGATGGCTTCCATCTGGATGAAAATCTTGTTGTCCATTTGCCCCTGCATCTGTGGTGCCATACCACCCATGCCTGGCAGCTTGTCCATCATGCCACTGAGTCCGCCCATCTTCTTCATTTGCTGAAGCTGGTCGCGGAAATCTTCCAGATCGAAGCCTTTGCCTTTTTTCAGCTTGCTGGCCAGCTTGTCCGCCTTGCTGCGGTCCAGCTTGCGTTCAGCTTCCTCGATCAGGGAGAGAATATCACCCATACCTAGAATGCGGGAGGCGATACGGTCTGGATAGAACGGCTCCAGGGCATCGGTCTTCTCGCCCATACCGATAAACTTGATGGGCTTGCCAGTGATCTGGCGAACCGACAGCGCAGCACCGCCACGGGCATCGCCATCTGCCTTGGTCAGGATCACACCGGTCAATGGCAGGGCATCACCAAATGCCTTGGCAGTATTGGCTGCATCCTGACCCGTCATGGCATCAACCACAAAGAGGGTTTCGATAGGGTTGATGGCGCTGTGAAGCTGCTGGATTTCAGCCATCATATCGTTATCGATATGAAGGCGGCCGGCAGTGTCGACAATCAGTACATCTGCATGCTTGATCCGGGCCTCATGGATGGCACCGTTAACAATATCTACAGGCTTCTGGTCAGCAGAGGATGGGAAAAAGTTAAGCCCGGTTTCCTGTGCCAGGGTTTCCAGCTGTTTGATTGCTGCCGGACGGTATACGTCGGCACTGACCACCATGACGGATTTTTTCTGGCGCTCTTTCAGCCACTTGCCCAGTTTGGCAACGGAGGTGGTTTTACCGGCACCCTGAAGACCGGCCATCAGAATGACGGCAGGCGGCTGGGTGGCCAGGTTCAGTTCGTCATTGGACGAACCCATCACCTCAATCAGTTCATTCTGGACAATTTTGACAAACGCCTGGCCCGGGCTGAGGCTGGACTGAACCTCCTGTCCGATGGCGCGTTCCTTGATCCGGTTGATAAACTCTCGAACCACCGGCAGGGCAACGTCTGCTTCCAGCAGGGCCATGCGCACTTCGCGCAGGGTGTCCTTGATATTGTCTTCGGTTAGCTTTGCCTTCCCGGTTACGGTTTTCAGTGTGCGGGAGAGGCGTTCGGTTAAATTTTCGAACATTCTGGGAATTACCCTGATCTAAGGTGTTTATGCTCTGATGGGGGCATTATATAGGAATCGAGACTAAAGCGGCATCCATTTCAGTGGATCGGATTAAAGGTTGTTTGTCTAGCGCAATGTAATATGACAAACTGCCGGAGCTGTTGTTCGTTGAAGCCCATGGGCAAAGAGGGCTTCCTGCTTTTTATTTTTTGCTGCTTTTGGGGATAATAGGCTTCGCTAATGGGTGTCATTTTCGTCAGCATGGGTGCGCTTGGTTGCTATCTGGCAGGCACCGTCGGGCAGGGGTTGCGAAACAGTGGGCGTGAAGTGCCCAGATCGCTGGTTCTGCTGATTACCGCTCTTGGTCTGGTGTTCCACGTTATTGCCTTATACATCTCCATCCATACTGATCGAGGCATTAATCTTGGCGTGTTCACCATGGGGTCGCTGACGGCCATGATGGTGACCATGATGGTGTTATTGAGCAGTTTGAAGAAACCATCGGAAAGCCTGCTGATCATGATTCTGCCGGTCAGTATGTTGGCTATTGTGCTTGCTTTGGTGGCACCGGTTGAACATATTGTCTGGAACCCCGTATCCTCTATGGTTTCCCATGTGCTTCTCTCGGTAATGGCTTATGGCATTCTAATGGTCGCTGCATTTCAGGCCATTCTGCTTTCCTATCAGGAGCATCAGCTGCGCACTCACCGGCATACCATTAAAACATTGCCGCCGTTGCAAACCATGGAACGCCTGCTATTTGAGTTTCTTGGCCTGGGGGTTATTCTGCTGACACTCTCGCTGGGCAGTGGCTTTCTTTTCCTGGAAGATATGTTTGCCCAGAAACTGGTGCATAAAACCGTATTGTCCATCACCGCCTGGTGCCTTTTTGCTGCACTGTTGGTTGGCCACTGGCGATTTGGCTGGCGGGGCCAGACGGCGGTTCGCTGGACTCTGGCGGGTTTCCTGTTCCTGATCCTTGCTTACTTTGGCTCCAGGCTGGTACTTGATTGTGTGGTTTCCGGTCAGTCCTGCTTTTGACCGGTTCTGTACGATTGGGCTTGGGACTTCGCCCTGAAGCGAGTAAAATAGGTAATTTTACCTGCATTTGTTCTGACAAAAGGCGACAACTCGTTGAGTGAAGCACCCTTAAGCGCATTGATTGGCGCACTCGTTTTTCTCCTGCTGTTCTCTGCATTTTTCTCCAGCTCTGAAACCGGGATGATGGCCATTAACCGCTATCGTCTCCGTCATCTTGCCCGTAAAGGCAACCGGGCGGCAAAAAGAACCAGCAGCCTGCTGGACCGGCCTGATCGACTGATTGGGGTAATTCTGATCGGCAACAATTTTGTCAACATTCTGGCCTCTGCCCTGGCAACCATTATTGCTGTGCGTCTCTGGGGAGACAGCGGTATTGCCATTGCCACCCTGGGGTTGACCTTTGTGGTGTTGATTTTTGGTGAGGTAACACCAAAAACGATCGCTGCTATGTACCCGGAGAAGGTGGCCTTTCCCGCATCCATGGTTCTGGTTCCTCTGCTGAAGATTCTTTATCCGATGGTGGTGCTGGTTAACTGGATCTGTTCACTGTTGATGAGGCCTTTTGGTATTCGACCAGGTCAGGAGGGTGAGGATCAGTTGAGCAGTGAAGAGTTGCGGACGCTGGTAAATGAGTCCGGGCTGCGTCTCCCGAAGAAGCGTCGTGGTATGTTGCTGGGCATTCTTGACCTGGAGAAAGTGCGGGTTGATGACATTATGGTGCCCAGAAATGAGGTCTATGGCATCGATATTGAGGATGATATTAAAGAGATCATTCATCAGCTGAGAGATTGTCAGCATACCCGCATGCCGGTTTATCGCGGTGACATTAATAATATTGTCGGGATGCTTCACATGCGCAAGATTGCCCGCCTGCTGACCCTGGAAGAGGTCAACAAGGCGACGCTGTTGCAGGAAACCGCTGAACCTTATTACGTCCCCGAATCCACACCACTGCATACCCAGCTCTTTAATTTCCAGAAAGCCAAGGAGAGAACAGCACTGGTTGTGGACGAATACGGCGATATTATGGGCCTGGTGACTCTGGAAGATATTCTTGAAGAAATTGTGGGTGACTTTACCACCGATGTCTCCGACAGCAGCCAGGATATAACTCCCCAGGGAGATGGCAGTTATATCATCGATGGCTCAGCCTCAATCAGGGATGTTAACAAGGCATTGGGCTGGGATCTGCCAACGGACGATGCACGAACCATTAATGGCCTGATTACTGAGGAGATGGAGGTAATTCCCGAGGCCAGTGTGTGCTGGAAAATCAATAACTGTCGCTTTGAGATACTCCAGGTAAAAGATAACCGGATCAAGAGTGTCCGGATGTTTATGGCCAAGTAATTCCTTACGGGTTTGTTTTGAATTCGTCTGGGTATTGATTGTCCGGTTTATTTTCTCGTTAGCCCGCAATGGTATGTCACCTGCTCTCCTGAAAACCACGTAGCCTATGATTTTCTGGTTTCGGGCGGGCAGGAGAGAGTTAATACTTACAATAAGTACCTGATCATATGAAATCGAATATTTCTGGCTTAGTGGTTAGGTACTTATGAACCCTTTTGGCGGATTTATCCGTACAAGTAGTGTTGGCTATGATAATAAGGCAAAGGGTTCGCCATGAAGAAAAATCGAGTCAGGTTCTTCGACTTCAGTCTTTTCGAGTTTTTCATACTGCTGGGGCTTCTAATGCCTCTGTTTTCTACGCAGTGTCTCGCCCAGAATACTATTGCTGATAAACAGGATTATCCCGTCTGGGAGCAATGGAAGACGGTTGGATATTCAACCTTGAAATGGGGATTCTGGGATATTTATGAAGCCCAGTTAAAAACGCCCTCTGGCCTTTATGATGTAGATAAACCCATTGACACTGATTTGGCGTTGCTAATTGACTATCGACGAAAGATCAGTAAAAAACGGTTACTTTCGGCGACAGAGGAACAGTGGGCTCACCTTGGGGTTTCCCGGGAGGATAGAAAGCGCTGGATTCAACAACTCAGCAAAATATGGAAAGGCGTTCGTGAGGGTGACCGTCTGGTATTTGTGCTGTCGGCATCTGGTGGGCGTTTCTATTTTGGCAAGCAATTTTTGGGTAATATTGATGATTTAACGTTGGCAAGAGCCTTTATGGATATCTGGCTTTCAGAAAACACCGCCTATCCAGGGTTGAGAAGGCAGCTGATTGGTCAGCGATAAACAACGACTCTGTTCCCGCACTGCCTCTTACGCCTGCCGTTTCATATGATGACTGCTGAAATGGGGGGCATTTAAGGGAATTTCTGTGTCCAGAGTGATATTCAGAAACTCAACCAGCATCACTGCTGTCAGCCCCCAGATCAGATACTCTCCATAATAAAAGGACGGCATCATGTAGTCCTGGTTGCGCATTTTCCAGTGGTTGAATGTCAGGTTTTCCTTATCCAGAAAGTAGCTTAACGGGACTTTAAATATCCTGTCCAGTTCCGCAATATTGGCTCTCAGTGGTGTATCAGCTTCGATAATTCCGACGATAGGCGTTACTTCCAGACCAAATCGGGAGATGACCGAGCCGGTCTGGCCAATGATTCTGACGGTTTCCGGGGGGAGGGCAATTTCTTCAAAAGATTCCCTCAGTGCCGTATGGACAAGATCCTTATCTGATGGGTCCCGCTTGCCTCCAGGAAACGCAACCTCTCCACTGTGAGTGCTCATATGAGTGGCACGCCGGGTAAAGACCAGCTCTGGTTCAGATGCATTGGTAATGGGTATTAATACTGCCGCTTCTGGCAGTTGAGCATCTATTATTCTTGGCTGGTAGTTTTGCAGCCGTTCTTCTACCTGGTTCAACATCATGGTGACTTCAAAGGCATCCTTGCAAGGGACTTGAATTTATCATAAGTAGCTCAGCAGGATTTATCCAGTGTTCATCTTGACTCCTGCTATTTTGGTAATCTGCCGGGGGAGGCCAGAAATAATGCGTTTTATGGCAGTCTTTGCCACGCAATAGAGGTAATACTAACTGATTTTATTATTTCTTTGTCGTGTATTTGGTAAAACAGTTTGTTCATCGCTATGGGTTTGTTACTCTGGTATTGTTTCTCTTTACCTGGCTGCCAGAAACAAGGAGTGAAGGTTGATGACAGGATCCTCTACCCATTACTGCAGTAATTGCGGTCATGAGACCCGGAAAAAAGTGCCTGAAGGGGATCATCGTCTGCGGGATGTATGCGATCACTGTCAAACCATTCATTATCAGAATCCAAGGGTTGTGACGGGGTGCCTGCCTGTTTACCAGGATAAGGTGCTGCTGTGTAAGCGGGCGATTGAGCCCAGAAAAGGGTTCTGGACACTGCCCGGCGGCTTTATGGAGCTGGGAGAAACCATCGAGGAGGGAGCTGCCCGGGAAACCCGCGAAGAAGCTTGTGCGGATGTCACCATTGAATCTCTCTATATGTTGTTTAATGTGGTACATGTCGGTCAGTTGTCGGCTTTCTTTCTGGCGAGACTGGAAAGTCCGGAATATGCGCCGGGCGAGGAGAGTCTTGAAGTTGCCCTCTTTTCAGAAGATGAAATCCCCTGGGACGAGCTTGCTTTTTCTACCATCGGCCGAACGCTCCGTCATTATTTCGCAGATCGTCACGAAGGTGTTTTTCCCATGAGGCTTGAGTATGTCACTCCTCCGGAGCGGCGAGACTGACCGGGTGGTAATCAAATGCAGGCATCTCATAAGGGTGTGCCTGTTGGAGAGCCTTAATGGCTGCCTTTAAAAACTGCTCCTTACAAATCATTTCTACCTTCCATGTTTCTTCTGCATGGATGTCGTTGGACTGTCCGGAGAAGGGCCGGCTTCCCTGTAAGGGGCGAAACTGGCCTGTCCCCAGGGTTTGCCAGCAACAGTAATCATAGGTTCCGTAACGGCCAGCACCTGCAGAGAACATGGCCTCTTTGACCGTTTCAAGCCAGGCGGAAGGAATCATTACACAGATTTTGTAGACCAGCTTTTCCGGCGTTTCATTCGTGCTGCCTGAAGGCAGTGTTTCCGGCTGTGCAAATGACTCCTTCATACTCAGGAACCGTAACGGAAACGATTAATTACCGGCTGGGCATACATCTTTAAGAACTGCGGACGGTATAGTTCAGGGCAGCGCTCCAGATGCCGGGTAAATTCATCACGTTTTTTCTCCAGATCGATATCCGGGAATAACTGACTGATAACCGGTACCTTGATGAACTGATCCTGGTTTATCTCACTGCTGATCGCTTCCCAGGCAAAGATATTGGATGGCTGCAGCTCATAGTTATGGTGAATCTGGTGGTTGACCTCTTTAACGACTGAAGTCGCATCTTCGAAATCCTGTGTCAGAGGCTTACCAAAGGCAACATGCACATGACCTTTGTAGCCCTCTATTCCGGTAACAATGCTTTTAAGGTCTTCATCGTCGGCTTTCTGGTACTGGCCAGTCTGCTGTTTTTCGTACAGTTCACGGGCCTTGTCACAGTCGCAGGGGTCAAACTCATAGGAGATGGAAACGGGGACAATACTCAGCGAACGAATATTGTCAGCAAAAGCGCTTTGCTTGCCACGACGGCTCAGGTTAAACATCTTGATAATGGCCGGATCGGTCTGGTCATTTCCATCTTTTGCACGGCCTTCACTCTGTGCAATCCAGACAGGCTGGCCAGAGTCAATGCAGTGATGAATGTAAGCTGATAGATTCTGGAAGGCTAGCAGCTTTTCCCGTCGCCCTGACAGTGAGCGTTTGACGATAAAGCTTTTGTTCAGGCGCATCAGATCACTGACAAAAGGGCGCTTGACCAGGTTGTCGCCAATGG
The DNA here is from genome assembly GCF_001647025.1 of Endozoicomonas atrinae. Lineage (GTDB taxonomy): Bacteria > Pseudomonadota > Gammaproteobacteria > Pseudomonadales > Endozoicomonadaceae > Endozoicomonas > Endozoicomonas atrinae. The sequence continues at coordinate 28,800 of NZ_LUKQ02000008.1, read as the reverse complement.
CGATCTGACAGGTTTCCATGTCGTTAAGATAGAGCGCGTAGTTGACCAGGGCTGGATCCAGGACAATGTCCCGGTGGTTTGATAGAAACAGATAAGCCTTGTCCTTCTTCAGGTGCTCAATGCCTGAAAAAGAAACCTTGCTGGTGGTGGTTTTGATCACACGGGTCAGATAGGGCTCAATGATGGCCTGAAAATCCCGGACATTGTGAATATTCCGTGTTTTGTACTTTAACGCTAAAGACGTTATCCAGGTCATGGCCCCGGAAAACTGCCGGGCTAAACCAGGGTAACGGTGCTTTGCCATCACATTGAGCAGGTCTTTATCATTTAACAGGCGTGCCAGTGTAGGCCGGACCTCATGGTCATAGTAAGGGCGGATATCGTCAAAAGCTTCCATTTGTGCCAATGCTTTGAGGTCAGTAGATAAGGAAAAAATCGTTATTGATCGACGGTTTATTATATTTCATTGATTGACTGCTGGTCTGTATAGACACTGTCGCGTAATGTAACTGAGCCGTATTGGGGATGCAAACCAGAGGTGTTTTTCAACGCCCCCTGGTTGAGTATTTGAGGTGATAATCAGGTTGATGGCTAATTTACCGCGCCTAAGGTTGTATCACTTTTATCTCTTGCGTGAGAATCGCAGTGAGGAATACCTGCAAAACCACTCCTGAACATCATATAATTCTGGTTTCAGGCTTTTGGAGCCTGGCCATTTATAAAAATGCCAGAAAGGCAGGGGTGTTCATGTTGAAGCAGTTTAAGAGTACTGTCAGTTTGGTTGTATTGCTGGCCGCGGTGACAGTGCCGGCCTGGGCTACCACCCCTGTTAGTGGTGTTGCAGCCCAGAAAGAGCAGTCTGTTTCTGGTAAGGCTCAGGGGCAGTTAAGCGAGGCAATTCAAATTCTCCAGTCAGGCCAGGGAGCAAACTCAGCGAAAGCCATCAAATATTTGCAGCGTGTTGCGAGTCAGGGGGATCAGAAAGCCCAGGCTGAAGCCATGCTCTGGCTGGGGAGAGCTTATCGTGACGGGCTTGCCGGTACAGGCAAGGATATTGGAATGGCCTTTGATTATTTCGAGCAGGCTGCCGGCCGTGAAGGACTGAATTCTGAAGCCCAGTATGAGCTTGGGCGGGCCTATCTGAATGGTGAAGGCACGGACCGTAATCTGATTGCTGCCTATATGTGGACAGAGCTCAGCCTGCATACCCCATCGAAAACATCAGCTTCTGCAGAAGCACAGAAAGCCAGACTGGCAAATATGCTGAATGAAGTACAGCTGGGCAAAGCCCGGGAACTTGTAAACCAACTGGAAACCCTTTACCTGAAATGATTAAAGTCTACAGCCCGGCAAATCTGGTTGAAGCCCAGTGCTTGAAGGATTTGTTAACCAGTCGTCATATTTTCTGTCATCTGGCTGGTGTTGACCTGATCGGAGCCATGGGAGAGTTGCCTGCCATTGGTTTGCTGGCGCTGTACGTTGATGACGCAGACGCCGGTCTGGCAAAAGAGTTGATTGAAGATTATCTGAATGCAGAGCCTGAGCAGAACCTGGGAGAGATGGACTAATTCATGTGCAGCCGCTACTCATTTAACCTGCCCAGGGTTGACCTTGGCTTCCTCGGTATAAAAGATATTTTATCTCAGAAACCCGTTCAACAGGTGGTTCCGGGGCAACAGGTGTGGCTGGTTCGATATGATGAACAGGGAGCCCCTGAGCTGGCTCAGGCCAAATGGGGGCTTGCTCCTTCATGGCTGCAGGATTTATCCCGTGCTCAGATAAATGCCCGTGTGGAGACGGCATCTGAGTCAAGAATGTTCAGAAAAGCCTGGAAGGACAGGCGTTGCCTGATTCTGGCGGATAGCTATTACCAATGGCATATGGCTCCGGGAAACCGGCGGCAGCTATGGCGTATTGGTGCAAAGGATGGCTCACTGCTTCTGATGGCCGGATTGTGGGAGCGGTTCACGGTCGACAGCACCCTTTCTTTTGATTCCTGCGCTGTCTTAACCATGCCGGCAATGCAGCCGTTAATGCTGATAGCTGGCAGAATGCCTGCGTTGCTTACTGCTGCTCATGCAGAGAGTTGGCTTTCAGGTGCCCCTTTTGATACTGACCGCTTTTCTGCCTCTCTTACTAGCTTTCCTTTTCACAGCCAGAATATCCTGAAGGGCTGACTTTGAGTTCATAAGAATCTCCATTCACTGCTTAAATGCTGGTCTATCATTAGCGTTCGTTGTGGCCTTTGCAGTGAACCCAGTGCAATTTTCCATTAGAAAAAAAATCATTTTTTTTACTGTCGTGCCTGTCACGCTTCTATACAACCTGATCTTTGGTATCCACCTCTACTTCTCTCTCAAGCAGGCTACCGATGCAGTAGCCAAAGGGTTGATTGAGCAGGTCTGGCATAATGCCGGCAAGATTGACAGTCATACGCAGCAGTTGATGACCATGACCTCCTTTATGGCGGATATGTTGAGTCGGATGCCAGTAACTGATCATGCCATGATAAAACACTTTCTCAGTGATCTGGTGGAAAGGAACTCTCTGGTTCGGGGCTTCACTTATGTGAAACTCGGCAACAGCTTTCAGCACTGGGATGTGTTTCATGCCTATATGGATGAGGGCTCGGTCAAGCTGGATGAAACCGTCGATACCGGCCTGTTTCCTGCTCAGTTCTGGTGGGCTAATCAGGGGCAGCAGAAAGAAGGGTTCTGGACATCGCCAAGAGGATCTGCTGATAAAGGGTGGATCGTCAGCTATATCGTACCGGTCTTTTCAGCGAATACGCTTTATGGCTATTTCTGGATGGATATCAGTCTTGCTGACCTGCGTCACCAGCTGGTGGAAAACACGACGGGAAATGCCAGCTTTTCTATTGTCAATGGTGCAGGAGAATATCTGCAGACGGATAGTGAAACGCCGAAGCGATATCAGTTAAACAGTATACATCAAAGCCAGTTTTATTATGGTTCTCCGGGCCTGTGGAATGATCTGGAAGAGCTGATTGAAAGAGGTGAACCCGCTTTCCGTCATAAGTGGGTACCGGTTCGACAGAATGAGTATTGGTTGATGGGGGCACCCATCAAATCGGCTTCGTGGTGGATGATCAGTTATGCCCCGAGGGAAACCGTACTGGCTCCCGTTATTGATCAGGCACAGATTAACGCACTGCTGATGATACTCTCCCTGACATTGATTTTTACCTGTGCCAGTCTGGTGTCTGTCAGGATTACCCGTCCGATTATCCGGTTAAAGCGAGCTATGGATGATTTTACCTATCGTCGGGTAAAGCCGGTTATCACCCATATCAGCCGGGATGAAATTGGTAGTTTAACGGAAAGCTTTCAGCAACTGGTTACCAAGCTGGCTGACCGAGAGAAAGCGCTTCATAAGGCTAGAACGAGTAATATAGGCCATTTACTTGAGCGGTTGAGGGGGAACTATTTCTATTTCAACCTCAATAAGGATGGTTGTGTTACCCATGTCAGCCCTTCCATAGAAGCCATTCTGGGTTACACGCAAAGCGAGTTTCTTCGTCCGCTCATTGGTTATCTTGCTACCCAGGACAGTAAATTTCGCTTTCGGGATCAGTTCCGTGAGGCCAAGCAGGGGCGATGGGGGGATACATTTGAACTGGATATCAGGCACCTGAATGGCAGTATCCGCAGGCTGGAAATCTTCTGGAGCGATATGGGGGATTTAGAAGGCAGGCAATACCTTGTTGAAGGGTTGGCGAATGATATTACCGACCGGGTAAGTGATACCAAGAAGTTCAAGCTACTACTCGACAGTGCCCCTGACGCCACAATCATTGCCACACCTGAAGGTATTATTGGCATGGCAAACAGCAGGACAGAAGACCTGTTTGGCTTTCACCGGGAAGACCTTGTCAATATGCCTTTAAGCCTGCTGACCCCACTGGAAAATCGTGTGGGGCACCCTCTGCTGGGTGATCTGGAGAAGGCCAGTTGGGAGCAGTTGTGTCTGGTGGGCTATGAATCCAGAGGTATTGATCGTAAAGGCCGGGTTTTCCCGGTAGAAATCACCAGCAACCCCCTGAAAACGGATGATGGACTGTTGATATCCATGGTGGTTCGAGACATCACCGAGCGTAAACGCATTGAGCATGAGCTGATGCGGGCCAAAGAGGAAGCAGAGCGGGCAAATCTGGCCAAGGGGCTGTTCCTTTCTAATATGAGTCACGAGTTGAGAACACCACTGAATGGCGTGCTGGGTAATGCTCAACTCCTATTAAGAAATCTTTCGTTAACGTCTGCTCAACGAAAAAGCCTGAATACTATCGAGGCCAGTGGACAGCATTTGCTTTCACTGATTAACGATATTCTTGATTTAACCAAAATTGAGTCCAGCAAGATTGAATTGCATCCTTCTGCGGTCAGATTGATGGAGCTGCTGCGTGGAGTGCGCAACATTCTGATGGAGAGAGCTGCCAGTAAAGGGCTGGAGTTACGTCTGCTGCCCATTGGAACGCTACCGGAAATCGTAATGCTTGATGAAATCAAGGTGCGTCAGGTGCTGCTGAACCTGCTCAGCAATGGTGTTAAATACACGGTTAAGGGGTGGGTCGAGTGCAGGGTTTCAGTAGAGGGAAATGACATTGTCTTTGAAGTTCGTGACACTGGCGTAGGTATTGCCCATGAGGATCTGGAGAGGGTCTTTGAACCTTTCCGTCAGGTCCATCTGGGTTTACAGATTGGTGGCTCTGGCCTGGGGCTTGCGATCAGCCGGCGGTTGGTTTCAGCGATGGGAGGTGGGCTTGACGTGATCAGCGAGCCAGGTAAGGGGAGTCGTTTTATTTTTGTCCTGCCGCTGGTTCTGGGAAGTTTTGAAGCTCTGAAAGAGCATCAGCGCCTTTTGCCAGGTTCCATTTATGTTCATTTGGATGAGGGCTTCCAGGGGATTCGGGTTCTGATTGTGGATGATGTTGAAAGTAATCGGGATATGATTGCCGGGTTGCTGGACTCAGCAGGTTTCAGAGTTGATACCGCCTGCAATGGTCTCCAGGCTGTTGAGGCGGTGAAGCAGGTGGGCTTTGACTTGATTTTGATGGATATATCCATGCCTGTGATGGATGGGGTGACAGCGATCAGAAAAATCCGTGAACTGCCCGGAAAAGCGTCAGTCAAGGCAGTGGCTGTGACAGCGAGTGTCAGTCATGAGGCCAGGGAGCGGTTGTTGACTCAGGGATTTGATGAATACATTGGCAAGCCCCTCGATGCTGGGCTGATGTTTGATAAAATTCGGTATTTACTGGGCGTTGATTATGTTACGGAGTCGCCGAAGTCAGAGTTGAATGAGGACGTGTTGCTGCAGAGACTTAAGGATATGCATATGGATAGCTTTGTACACGCTATTATTTCAGCTTTTGAACAGGGGGATCTGGAATACCTTGAGCAGGCGCTTCATTCATTTGAAGGGAATGCTGAACTGGCAGATGTTGTTGGCTTTTTGCTGACGCTGACGGCTGATATGGATATTGCACGGCTGGAAAACTTTATCAGGCAATTGATTGATCATTTCGGGAAGTTAGAATAAAAGGGGCTCCGAAAAACTCCTACGGTTCTGTATTTTCAGAACAACTGCAGTGATTGGTGTATTTATTAATGCTGTTGGATTGCCTGTCCGAGTACATGGTTTCAATGAGTTTGACGCTTTGGCTGAACGCGTCAAACTCATTGAAACCATGTACTTGCTTAGGAAGTGATAAGTTATCTGTTACCGGAGTGATTCCTGTTAGAAACACCGTTGCTTTTTTCAGGGCATATAAAGCAGGTTTGATTTTCTGGGTGTTTATTACTGTTTGTATGAATGCTGCTGCTTTATTAATGAATGCCTGATTTCTTATCGATGGAACTGTTTTGTGCAGATATTATTCAGTCAGCTTTAATTCACTGTGCTTTATGTTGTATGAATTTCTTTGGCTTAAATCTGGTTGATAATCTCAGAATAAAGCAAGGCCATTGGATGAGGGACCTGGGATTTGATGAGTAATCTTAAGGAGTTGTGAAGTGAGTGCCTGTCAGTTATTCACCAGCAGTCTACGCTGCTGGTGAATAACGGGTTTTAACAGGTTTAACTGTGTTGTCTGCGTCGCTGTCCAAGGAAAATAAACAGCAGCAGAATAAAGGCTGGTATCCATGTTAGTTGTTTTGGCAGTCGATCTGCCGGAACTTCCATACGATGAATCTGCCAGTCAAAATCAATGCCGACCTTCTGAGCCTCGCTGTTGAAGTCCACCATATCAATGACCAGATCATCCCCATCAATCAGAACTTCTAGCCCCATGTTGCGGAAACGGTCATCAGCGGTGGCCTGATCGCCAGCCGGGAGGATAACCATCTGGTTAACCTGCTTACCTTCCAGCGTTTCACCGGCTACCCAAAGACGCGCATCAGCCTGATCTGGCAGTGCTTCAACCTGAGCTACAATGCTACTGCCTTCATAGGTTTCATAGGGAGGGTAAACCTTATCCCACCAGAAGTCTGGTCTGAACAGGGTGAAGGCAATCAGCAGCATGCCCAGCGTTTCATACCAGCGGTTTTTGACTAACCAGTGGCCCTGAGTTGCGGTCGCAAACACCAGCATGGCAGCAATGGCACCAAAGACGACAATCGCCAGTTGTGGAATGCTGCCAACGCCGATCAGCAGTAACTCCGTATTAAAAATAAACATAAATGGCAGAACGGCGGTTCGGATATCGTAAGTGAAACCCTGAATACCGGTCTTGATAGGGTCAGACTGTGCGATTGCCGAAGCGGCAAAAGCAGCCAGACCAACCGGGGGAGTATCATCAGCCAGAATACCGAAGTAGAACACAAACAGATGGACAGCAATAAGAGGAACGATCAGTCCATGCTGTGCGCCCAGAGTAACGATAACCGGAGCCATCAGGGTGGACACAACAATGTAGTTTGCCGTGGTTGGCAGGCCCATGCCCAGCACCAGACAGATGATTGCTGTAAACAACAGCATAAGAATGATGCTGCCGGCAGAAATCCACTCTACGAACTCTGTCATTACCAGACCAACGCCGGTCAGAGTAACCGCACCCACAACGATACCGGCGGTTGCGGTTGCAACACCGATGCCGATCATGTTTCGGGCCCCGGTCGTCATCCCGTCAATCAGATCGAGAAAGCCTTCTTTCAGGTGAGTGGTCGTTTGTTCCTTCCGGAAAAGATCAATGAGTGTTTTATGGGTCAGGGTGATGAAAACCATGACCAGGGTTGCCCAGAAGGCCGAGAGGCCAGGAGAGTAGCGTTCAACCGTGAGGCACCATAGTAAAACCACCAGAGGCAGCAGATAATAGAGCCCCCGCTTGATGGTTGGTCCAGGTACCGGAGTGCTACGTATCTCATCTTCAATATTATTGATGAGATCAGGCTGTTTAGCGGCCACTTTCAGAAGCACCAGGTAACTGGCCAGTAATGCGAGCGTAATGATCCAGAGGGCATGCTCTCCCATGTACTGTCTTGTCCAGCCAACACCATAATAGACACCGGCACCCAGCAGGCAGAGCCCGGCAAACGAGCCCGTGAATGACATCAATGCCTGAGTCTTTGTGCGGGTAATGCTTCTTGGCAGTCCCTGCATGCCCGCTTTCAGGGCTTCCAGGTGGACAATATAAAACAGGGCTATATAGGAAATGGCGGCGGGTAAGAGCGCGTGGCGAATGACATCAATGTAGGAAATGCCGACATACTCAACCATCAGGAACGCCGCAGCTCCCATAATAGGCGGCGTCAGTTGCCCGTTGGTTGAGGCGGCAACCTCAATGGCACCTGCCTTGTGAGCGGGAAAGCCGACACGCTTCATCAGAGGGATGGTGAATGTTCCGGTAGTTACCACATTAGCGATGGATGAGCCGGAAACCACACCGCTCAGGCCTGATGAAACCACCGCAGCCTTGGCTGGCCCACCTTTGAGGTGGCCCAGAAGAGAGAATGCCACCTGAATGAAGTAATTGCCCGCACCGGCCTTTTCCAGTAGTGAACCAAACAAAACAAACAGGAAAACAAAGCTGGTGGATACACCCAGGGCAACACCAAAGACACCTTCAGTCGTAATCCAGAAGTGTGACAACGCCTTGTTGAGACTGGCGCCTTTGTGGGCGATTACATCCGGCATGTAAGGGCCGGCAAAGGCATAGGTAATAAAAACGGCTGCAACCACCATTAGTGGTGGCCCCAGTGCCCGGCGGGTGGCTTCCAGCAGAAGCAGCATGCCTGCGCCTGCCGTGACCAGGTCCATGGTAACGGGGGCACCGGCACGGGTAGCCAGTTCCTGATGGAAAATATAAAGATAGGCGGCGCAGAAGCTGCCAGTCAATGCAAATAACCAGTCGGTAACGGGAACCTGATTGGAAAATGATTTTTTTCTGGCAGGGAAGGCTATAAATGCCAGGAAAATGGCAAAAGCGAGATGAATTGCACGAGCCTGGCCATCATTAAAAATACCGAAATTGAAAATATACGGCAGTGGTGATGCATTCCACAGTTGGAATAACGACCAGCTCAGGGCTGTACCCAGTAATACCAGTCTGGATTTGCCTATTGGTTGGCGGCCACCCTGTTCGGACTGGTTAACCATTTGTTCAGCAGAGCTAGTGGAGTCTGCTGTCGGTGAATTGTTCAGCTTATCGCTGTTGACTGCTTCCATAATGTACCTGTTGTCATTGAAGTTATGCGCATTCCTTTTGGAAGTGATGCATCCTTCATTCGATGGCTCATGGCCTTATGTCAATGGGGGAGGCGGTATATGAAGCCTATGATCCCAACTTCTAGACATGAACTGCTCAGCCATTTTGTACAGCTGGATCTTCGTTGGAATTCCTCGCAATAGCCCCGCTATTACTCGTCATTCTGCCTTGCCAAGTAGTCCAAAATGGCATGCTCGATATCATATTTAGAAGGCGGAATTGGTATACAGAAGACGACAGTGCTTCCCCGTGCAGCCCTTTGACCCGTGTTGGGAGAGGCTGTAAATGTCACCATGCAGAATTCAGGCAGCACTCTGAATGATGACAACCTGCATTTGGGAAGGTGCTGAGACACCTTCCCGGGTATGGGAAAGGATTTAGAGAAGTCCTGCTTCCTGATAGTAACGCTTGGCACCTTCATGAAGTGGGATGCTGAGGCCGTCAGACACCATCTCTTCTTTCTTCAGGGTGCCAAAGGCCTGATGCAGTTTCTTGAAAGTGGACAGATCTTCAAATACGGCCTTGGTCACCTGGTAGACGGCTTCTTCGCTGGCTGCAGTGGAGGATACAAAGGTTGCCGCAACACCGAAGGTCTGAACGTCCTGCTCGTTGCCATTGTACATGCCGCCAGGGATGGTTGCGGTGCGGTAGTAGGGGTTATCTTCGATCAGCTTGTTCACTTTGTCACCGGCAACGGTCACCAGTACGGTTTCACAGGAAGTGGTTGCTTCTTTGAAAGATCCGGATGGATGGCCAACGGTGTAGACAAAGGCGTCAATCTTGTTGTCACAGAGTGCTTTGGCGTGCTCTGCTGCTTTCAACTCAGAAACCAGAGAGAAGCTGTCGTGTGTCCAGCCATACACTTTCATCAGCTGTTCCATGGTGCCACGCTGGCCGGAGCCTGGGTTGCCAATGTTGACGCGTTTCCCTTTCAGATCTTCAAATTTGCTGATGTCAGCATCTTTTCGAGCCAGAATGGTGAATGCTTCCGGGTGTACAGAGAAAATCGCCCGCAGATCTTTGTTAGCACCTTGCTGTTCGAAGGCGCTGGTTCCGCGGTAAGCATGGAATTGCCAGTCAGACTGGACGATGCCCATATCGAGCTCACCGGCACGGATGGTGTTCAGGTTGTAGATAGAACCACCTGTGCTTTCTACAGAGCAGCGGATACCATGCTCTTTGCGCCCCTTATTCACCAGACGGCAGATAGCACCGCCGGTTGGGTAGTAAACGCCGGTTACACCACCGGTACCGATGGTGACAAACTGCTGGCTGGATGCGGCGGCACTGGCGGTGGAGGTAATAGCAGCAAAGCCTGCCCCCAGAATGGCAAGTCCCAGTTTCTTAAAAATGGTCATTGTCAGTCCTCTTGATTTGAGCTTTTTTTACCATGGATATGAGCAGGTGTTGAACATCAGATCTGGTGTCCTGGGTCAGTCACCCAAACCATTCTGATCGCTTCTGAACCGTACTTCTCGTTCATGGCTGTTATGTTCAGTCCGGACAGCATTTCCATGTTGCCCGTTCCCCTGACTGAGTTGATTCGCTTACCGTTGATGGAAAGCGCAGGGATTTGCCTGTCAGGTTGTTATCTTTGCACGTAACAACCTGCTGAAGGTGAGCGATAGTACCATGTTTGAGGGTTGATTTCTTTGATTTTTGTCTATTGATTCTCGGTAACTACCTATGATATTGCGGGGAGTTTGTCAGTTTGATTGTGCGCAGCATTTTTTATACTTCTTGCCACTGCCGCAAGGGCAGGGATCATTTCTACCCACATTTTCTGTTTTGATCAGTGCCATTCCGGGATAGACAAAATACCAGCGTCCTTCCTTTTTGAGGAAAGATGAGCGTTCGTGGTGGACTTTTTCAGGGCCTGAGAGTGACTCTTTAAACCAGGCTTTGAATTCAACAATACCTGTCAGGTCAGATGCTATACCCGCTTCAGTGTCAACAATCTCCAGCTTTTGCCATAGCGTTCCGGTCGATTGCTGGTAAATTTTCTGCTGTATGATTCTTTCCTGCTGTCCGGGGTGTGTTGTTTCAATCAGGTATTGAATGTTTCTTAAGGTGTACGCTGTATAACGGGAGCGCATTAATGCCTCTGCCGTTGGGGCAGGCTTTCCTTGAATATAAGGCTGACAGCATTCAGTGAATGATCTTCCAGAACCACAGGGGCAATTTGAGAGGGGGGTGGACATGGTAACTACCCAAAAATGGCATATTTAAAGAGTGTGAACAAAATTTTTAAGTTGAATCGTCAATACTAACCTAATGCCGCAAGGGGTATGAAAATAAATTCGATTTCTTGATTTGTGTCAATTTACCAGAGCAATAAATGTCATTATTCTCGCTAGGTAGAAATACCTATCTATAAAGAGATTAACAGAAGTTGCATAAATATTAATGGAAATCAGCGCGGACGAAATTGATGACCTGCTTTTTTGGACACTTCAGCAGAGCTGGCCTGTAGAGCAACATCTGGTTGCTTTTGCCTCACAGCAGATTGGTTATGTAAATAATGAAGGAAACTGTGGTGTGCGTTACCCCGGGTCAGACATTCATTCCTGTCTGTTACCTGGACAGGTGGCTGTACATCATTGGCGCCATGGTGATTATCTGGCGATCAGTGAGGTCGCTTATTTAGATGCGATGAAGCAATTCCTGAGTGACCGCGGTGAAGAAGCACTGGCGAATTTAGTGCCGTTTCCCGAGTCACGCCGTCGAGAGCATCTGTTGCTGGATTTATCGGGTGCTTCAACCGTTTCTATGCTGGTATCTTCCTTGAAAAATCAGTTGGGTCTTTTACATAGTGGCATGGGTATGTCTGGTATTGAACAGACGATGTTGGATGATCGGCTGTCCAACATGCCCAAAAACTTGATTATAGAAGGGATGGGTTTTGTTGAGGGATTTTTGCCCGCAACCTGCAATGAGTTAATGGACATTATTGCCAGTTATCGCAGTGCTTTTCCTGACCGCATGGTGATTATTCGGGAAGACAGTCCTTCCGGAGAAGGCCAAAGTATTGTGCAGCTCTTTTAACGCCTCTCGTATTGGCTTGTGGCATCTACCGCTGTGAAGCTTGTCTAAATTCGATACAATCCAGTCAGAATATCTAATTTGGAGTTACTGGATATACTGGAACTCCCTCCCAGAGCGATTGGCATTGTGCTTGACGAACCCCAGAAGAGAGCCATCCAGAAAGCGTACAGTGCTTTTTTGGAAAGTAAAAAGCTAAAGGCCCGACCGGGGCAGAAACAGATGATTGCCGAGATTGCCCGTGCGCTTGGTGATATTAAAACCGATAGTGAAGGTCGCAGAATTTCTGATCCCTCCGTTACGGTTCTTGAAGCCGGTACGGGTACCGGAAAAACGGTAGGCTATGTGTTACCTGCGGTGGTCATGGCTCAGGCAGCGAAAAAGCGTCTGGTCATTGCCACGGCTACAGTGACCCTTCAGGAGCAGGTCATCAATAAAGATCTGCCAGACATCATTTTAAAAACCGGGCTCAAATTTTCTTATACGCTTGCCAAGGGACGTGGGCGTTATGCCTGTCTGAGTAAGCTGGACAGGTTGCTTCAGGAAGAGGAAGCGACCGCCTCGTTAATGGATATGTTCGCCTACGATGGTTATACCCTGGAAAATGATCAATCCTCACTGGCGCTATACCAGAGTATGCTGGAAGCATTTGCCGCTTCCAAGTGGGAAGGCGACCGGGACAGCTGGCCAGATGCCCTTGAAGACCAACAGTGGCGAACCATTACTACCGATCACGCACAATGCAGCGGGCGTCGCTGTGGTTATTTTCGACAGTGCCCGTTTTATAAAGCCCGTGGTGATCTGGAGCATGCCGATGTGGTTGTTGCCAACCACGATCTGGTGCTGGCCGATCTGGCGTTGGGAGGTGGTGCGATCCTTCCCGAACCCAAGGATGCTATCTACGTGTTTGACGAAGGTCATCACCTGCCAGACAAAGCTATTGATCACTTTACCTGTCAGTCCAGAGTCAAGGGAACGGCAAGCTGGCTTGAGAAAGCCGGACGACATCTGCAGAAAATTCTGACCCAGCAGACACTGCCCGGAGAGCTGGGGGAATTGCTGGAGCGGATTCAACCGGAGTTTGATGCCTTGGTGAATGCCCTGGGTCATACCCGGGAGATGCTGCACAGCATTGCCCAGTTTGAACCTAAGACGCAATTTACCACTCACGGGGAAAGTCAGGTTGCTTATTATCGCTTTCCGGAAGGTGTTGTGCCTGAGCCGCTGCGGCAGCAGGCTGAACGGCTGAAAGCCGGTTTCAGTAAGTGCAGCGGCATGCTGGAAAAGGTTGCCAAAGCCCTGGACGATGCAATGGATGGTGATGTTCCGGGTATTGACCGCTGGCAGGCGGAACAGCTCTACCCTGAAATCGGTGGTATGCAGTCACGGATGGAGAGCCATTTTCAACTCTGGCTGACTTACACCATGAAAGATCCTGAGGGTGAGCCGCCGTGTGCACGCTGGTTGAAATGGACCGAAGGTTCTTTTGGAGAAGAGCTGGAGGTATTCAGCAGTCCGATCATGTCGTCCATGACGTTATGGCAGACTCTGTGGAATCCTGCTCATGCGGCTATTGTTACCTCGGCAACACTGGCCGCACTGGGCAGCTTTGGCCGGTTCCGGATGCGTTCCGGAGTACCTGCAGAGTCACGCTGTGTCGTGGTGCCCAGTCCATTTCTTCATGGTGAGGCGGCTTCTCTGGTAATACCAGCCATGGCATCCGACCCGCGGAATGCGGAAGAGCATACCGGTGAGATTATTGAGCTTTTGCCAGAGCTGCTTTCTGGCGATGATCGTCCAAAAGGGATGTTGGTACTGTTTTCTTCCCGCAGGCAGATGAAGGATGTGCATTTTGGTCTGAATGCTGAATGGCAGGAGAAAATTCTGCTTCAGGATGACTATTCACGGCAGGAGTTGTTGAAAAAGCATCGTCAGCAGATTGATGATGGCAAGGTCAGCATCCTGTTTGGTCTTGCCAGCCTGGCAGAAGGGATTGATTTACCCGGTCATTATTGCGAACACGTTATTATTGCCAAGATTCCTTTTGCAGTACCTGATGACCCTGTGGAAGCAGCACTTTCTGAATGGCTGGAAGCCCAGGGACGGAATCCGTTTATGGAAATTACCGTACCGGATGCGGCGATCCGCCTGATACAGGCTTGTGGTCGTTTATTACGAACGGAGCAGGATCGTGGCCGTATCACGATTATGGATCGACGGCTGGTTACTGCCCGATACGGTCAGATGATTATGAACTCTCTGCCGCCGTTTAACCGGATTATCGAGCCGGCCTCGGCAGTTATGATGAGATAAACAGGCTGAATTAACACAGGTAAGGTCACCATGTCTGTACTGAACCATGCATTCGATGAGCTGGATGTCCATACGCTGTATCAGTTGCTTAAATTGCGTGTGGATGTTTTTGTTGTTGAACAGACATGTCCTTACCCGGAACTGGATAATAAGGATGTACTGTCGTCTACACGTCATATTTATTTGAAGGAACAGGATAGTATCGGTGCTTACGCCCGCTGCCTGGCTCCGGGTGTTTCTTTCGATCAGGGGTCAGCAATTGGTCGGGTGGCTGTCGGTCTGGACAGTCGAGGGCATGGCTATGCCAGGCTGATTATGAAGGAGGCCATTACTACCTGTCGTCAGCTGTGGCCGGGTAAACCGGTAATGGTGTCCGCGCAGGTATATCTGGTTGGGTTTTACCAGAGTCTGGGCTTTCAAATGCTTGGGGAGTCTTATGAAGAAGATGGCATCCCTCATCAGGATATGATGTTACGGTAAGTTGTGTTTTGGGAAGTTTCAGCTTTTCCTGCTGACTTTTATTGTTCCAAACTATACTGGTCTGGCATTACTTGACGTCAAAAACAGAGGAGTTTTGACATGAAGTTATGCCAGTCGCTGAGCGTGTGTGCTCTCACCATTGGTTTGTCGTCTTTTGCCCTGGCTTTTGAGAATGCCAACTGCGGCAGTGCAGATGACTGGCCTTCGCACCATTTATGCTGTTCCCAACCCGGGGCTTCAGAAAACTCCATCTGGGCCGCTGCGCCAGGTAGTGGCTGGCATTGTACCTATCAGCAGCGTTCAAACTGCGGTGCAAGCACCCACCTGTGGGATAATGATGGCAAGTATGTAACCAGCGATACTATGTATACCTATTGCTGGGCCAGGGGGCAGTCCTACCCAGTGTTTGATGGAAAGCCTGTTCCCCCCCCTGAAAAACTGGATGATGAAACCGGACTGGCAACTCATCAGTTTGAGCATTAAGCCTTACATTGACTTCTTTTTATGAACACAGTTATTTCATTGCTTTTGAAATGACTGTGTTTATGGACATTTTTTGGATTTGCACCCAGGGGGGGCGTATCTCAGGATACTGTTTGATCTTTCGTCTGGGTAAGCAGGTCTGGTAAATACCCATATCAAATAATCCAATAACTCCTGGTTCCCTGACTGAGGTGTAAGGAACTCTTGGAACTTTTGCTTGTCAAAAGGGCTGGAAATTTAAACAAACGTTAGTTTAATTATTGATTACCCTTTGGATGAGTCATTGTTAATATGAAAAACAGGGTGTTGCCAGGCTTTTTATTGTTGTTTTCTGTTGTCGCCCTGGGGAATGTGGGTTCCTTCCACTTTTCATCTGTTTATCTCGATGATGATAAAAGATCGCACTTTCAAGGGTTTTATAACGAAGTGCTGCGCTTTATTTCAGCGGATCAAATGGACCATTTGATTCATCAGGAAATAATGCAAAAGCCGGAATCAACCGACCTGCAGGTTTATCGAAATGTTGCAGGAAGGATGTCTGAGGTGAACCCCGGTGTTTTTGAATCACTCAAGCTGGCAAAAAAGGCACTGAATCATCAAAGGGAAGTACTGGGATATCAGACAAAAGTGTTGATTCCTGAAAAGTATGAGATTGATGGTTATCTTGAAATCGGTACGGATGGAACTTACATCAATACTCTGCAGGACAGCTTCCCTGGTGGGTTTACGGGGCGGGTCTTTATGCTTAATGACAGGAATCCCGGTGCTTTTGATATTGCTTCCTATGTTAAAAGAGGTGCTCTTTTCCCAAATTATCAATTTATCCCCTCTGATAATTTCTCACCGATCTCTGAGGCAGATATTCCAACGGAAAGTCTCGACCTGGTAACGATGTATGTGGGGCTGCATCATACCCCGGTAGAAAAACTGGATGGTTTTCTGGAGTCGCTGAACCGAATACTCAGAGTCGGAGGTGTATTTATCCTGAGGGATCACGACCTGGATGACATCAACGAGAGTTATGTTCATCTTGCCCATATGACGTTTAACCTGGCAACTGGTGTGGCGGTGAACGATGAGGTCAATGAATATAGAAACTTTCAGCCCTTGCAGTACTGGATTGATCTGGTGGAACGACACGGTTTTACGGTTCATGCCGGGCGTATGAAACAGGAAGGAGACCCCTCGGATAACACTCTGCTTCGTTTCACCAAAACTACCGCTACAGACCTTGTTAAATTGCAGCAGAACATCCGTGAAAACCAGCTTTACCTGAGGGCAGAAGATCAATCGATCCTTACCGTTCCTGAATGGTGGATTGTCTGGAATTCTCAGGATTATGCCCAGTTTGTTCAGAATAGTGGCTCCTGGCACTTCCCTTATTTTAAAAGTATTGGGCTCTACTGGTGGGTTTATCTGAAATCTCTGGTTAATACTCAGGGAGTGAATGTTGGGTATAATTTTATGAATGCATTTTTAGGTGTTATTCAGGGAACGGAATATGCCGTCAAAGGTGCTGTTGATAAAACATGGGTTCGTAAAAAACAGACAAATCCATATATTGCCAGCATTCAAAATGAATATGCGCACTATATAAACCATACCCCTTTTTATGAATTTCCTTATCAGCAGAAATACCGGGAATTTAATCAGAAAAATCATGAGAATGATTCAGAAGCAACTTTATTCAGGACAGAGTATTGGCTGAAGTCGTATATGGCTCCACTGCTTAAGGCTGGATCTGGTTCTACCTATGGTGAAGAGTCCGGGACGATAGGAATGATTGTTTATGACCCTGCTGGTGGGCTGGTACAGAGTGATGACAGGATTGACGTTGTTTACTCTTCTGGTGATTATCACGCCCTAAAGGTACCCAGATATCAGCCATTTACTGAAATTATTCTGAATCTTGTCCAGAACTCTGTTCATATTGAAGAGGTGGCAGGTAATCAATGGATTGTTTTGGCTATCGAAACGCAAGGTAATGAGACAAAGTCAATATGTTCTGAATTAATAGGGTGTAAAGAGCTGTTCTCTTTCAATTCGGTGATCGACAGCTGTATCAAGCGGGCAATTATCAAGGTAGAGCTGGGTACGATGGGTGACATGGTCAGACAGGTTAGTCAGCTTGATGGTTTTTCTATTAAGCACATTTTTGACTACTAATTATAAGCTGCAGGTGTTGGCTGTCATGTCTACCAGAAAACCATTCGAAACAGGCTTCAAGCCGTTTTTACTGCTTACTCTGCTATTACTGGTAAAAAACAGTGTTGCTATGGAGCTGGCCTCTGCCGGTTCAGCCTGCGCTCAATATATTTATTCTGATAGTGCTGGTTACCATGACGATAGACTCAAAGGCGTTCATTACGCCTTGTTCAATTTCATTCTGCCCGAATCTGATGCCTTTTCCAGTACCATTCGGCAGGCTCGGTGCCTGGTCAGGGAGAGATCGTGGGAATATGTCCGACAGAACCGTAATATTCTACAGCAGCTTGAGTTCCTGAGTGTTTCTGAAACCAGTCTGGTGCCGGAAGATCTGCAAAAATCCTATCCGGAGCTGATGACGTTTGGTTTTCAGGAGATGAGTTATGATCGGCAGGCCAGCTTTCTGATGGATTTACGGCGTCATGCGGATAATGATATTCGACGACTGGCTTTTGAACTGCGTAAAACGTATATCAGTCTTGCGTATTCCAGTAAGTTGCCTGATGGGAAGTCACTGTCTGAGTTGATATCAGGGATTGATACAGCAACTGCCGTCAGTAAAGAGGTGGACTATCTGCTTCCTGATTCAAAGCTGACTTTTGATAATGGGGTTATCCGACACCAGAGTGGAGAGATTG
Organism: Endozoicomonas atrinae; assembly: GCF_001647025.1. Lineage (GTDB taxonomy): Bacteria > Pseudomonadota > Gammaproteobacteria > Pseudomonadales > Endozoicomonadaceae > Endozoicomonas > Endozoicomonas atrinae. The sequence continues at coordinate 10,917 of NZ_LUKQ02000008.1, read as the reverse complement.
ACTACCTGGTTATTGGCAGTGGTCCTGCAGGGTCACTCATCGCCTCCGAACTGGCAAGGTCAGGAACCGAACTTAATATTGTCGTTGTCGAGGCTGGCCCCTTTGTGAAACCCGGTAGTCGTGATACGACATTTACCCCGGAACTGATTGAATCTGCCAATCTGAGAACCAGTAGTGATGGGAGTATTGTGATTCGCAATGGTCAGGCCGTGGGAGGTGGAACCGCCGTTAATGTGGACCTGGCTTTTTCGCCAAGGTTGCCGGCTATTGAGAGAAGGTTTCACCAATGGATGGATAATGACTGGGTGAGGGAAGACCTGTTTAATGACTCCCGGGTGGACGCGGCATATCAGTGGGTCATGGAAAAACTTGGTACCAGAAAGCCTGCTATGGATGAAGTTAACCAGAATAACCGGATTCTGCACAATGGCGCCCTGGAAGAAGGCTTGGTTCCAGAACGTTATCACCTTAACGCTCGAACTTCTGAGGGTGGGCAGAATAAAATCTTGAAAGTATCTGCTGTCGATGCTTTTTTAAACCCATCACTGCGAGGTGATTATCACAACAGAGTTTCGATTATTCCTTCTGCCCGCGTTACCAGAGTGCTAATGGATGGCTCAGGTCAGAAGGCTGAAGGCGTTCAGATAACCTTTCAGCTGACGTGGGATGACTGTGGTGTCCTCAAAGACCCCAATGAATTTGCTGCAGAAACGGGTACAGTGGCAACCATTCAAGCCAGAAACGTGATTTTATCTGCAGGCAGCCTGGGTTCCGCAGAGATTATGCTGCGAAGTTTTCCTGATCACCCTCGGGCAGGGAAAGGCATTGTGCTGCATCCTTCCATGGGAATACCCGCGAATTTCCACTTTCCGGTAAATAATCATGAGGGGATTTCTGCTTCTGTTTATGTGCCATCGAGAACGGTTGAAGATGGGTATTTTTTTGAAGCCATGTCTGCTGATGCTGCCTTTGGTGCATTGCTGCATCCGGGTAGCGGTCGGCAGATCCTCAGTATGGTGGAGAATTTTTCCCATTACGGTGGGTTTGGAGTGATGCTGGTTGATGAGCCAGAAGATAATAATCGTATTTTTATTAACCCGGAAACGAATGAAGTGGATATTTTCTATGAACTCAGTGATGACTCGATTAAACGATTCAAGGAAGGGCTGAAAATCGGTATCAAGATTGCTTTCAAGGCATCCGCAGAAAAAGTGGAACTGCTTTCCAGTGAGTCACTATTGTCGGACGAGGCGACTTATTTTCCCTTGTTGGATATCAGTCAGGTTGAAACAGCGGTTAATCGCATGACATTGATGCCGAATCAGAATTTTCTTTCTTCTGCTCATCTGCAGGGCAGTAATAAAATGGGCAATAATGCACAAACATCGGTGGTCTCAAAAAATTTCAGGGTCTGGAACCAGAAATCAGGTCAGGAAATTTCTAATCTCTATATCGTGGATGGCAGTGTTTTTCCGACATCCTGTGGAGCTAATCCGATGCAGACTATTTATACCATCGGAAAATTGTTTGTGGACGGGGTTATCAAAAATTCGCCTGTTTTACTGCCCTGAGTGCCGATCTCATTTATCCTTTATCTGCTGTTGCTTTGCTGCTGCAGCATAGGATGGTTTTTAAGACTTTGAAGCTTCTCTATTGTGGTAATTTGGGTTTTTAATGCATCGATACTGTTTTTAAGCCTGTCACGGTTCTCTATTGCTGATTTGCATAGAGTCGATGCTTTCTGATATTTTTCTTTGTGTCTGGCGAAATCGGAGGATCTTAATGCTTCTTGAGTACTGAGGCCTGCCTGTTTGGCTGCAATTAATAACTCCTTTCCAGCAGCTTTCCTTTTTTCTTCCGTTGCTTCTACTCTGGAGTCTCTCTCCTTTAATTGTGCTTCGAGTGTTTTCAGGCTGCTGTTTAATGTTATCAGAGCTTCACTCTGAGAAGCGGTTGTTGGCAATCGAGTATCAGCAGGGACTTGCCTTGCAGTGCGCTTTAATAAACTAGTATCTTTTACACTGAACGTTGAATCTTTCGAGGAGTAAACACGGGCTTTGGCTTCAGTTTTGGAAATATTGCCAAGGTTGGGTGTGTTTGCTGGTTTTTTGAACAGCTGAGGCCGTTTTGCTGTTTTCTTTTGCACCCAGTTAAGTGCAGATCCGGATCCACCAACTCCATTGGCCATAATACTTCCCTAGTATCGATCATCAATCCTGATAATTATAGTGTAGGCTGCACCTCGTCTGGGTGGTATTAAAAGCTGGCCCAGGCAGAGCCAGCCCGGAAAATCAATGAATTAACGGGTTGCCTAAGGCTTCACATGCACCGGTCAGCCCTGGATTGTCGTGAATAATCAGGTGGGTTGGGATAGCTGCCAGATAGTTGACCATTTTGTCGTTAATTTCGAATGATGCTCTGAAATCCGATTGAGCAAAAAAATCAGGGAAGCGTGGGATAATACCGCCAGCAATATAAACGCCCCCCTGGGCACCAGCAGTCAGTGCCGCATTACTGGCAGCCCTGCCCAGCAGTTCGCAGAAATGCAGTAATGTCTGTTTGCAGAGAGCCTCTCCACTCATGGCCTGTGCAGTGATTTCATGATTTTTGAGTATCTGTGTTTGACCTGACAATGTACTGTGGGCTTCATACAGCAGCTCAATACCAGAACCACAGAGTACCGATTCCCAGGAAACATAGCCCAGCTTCTTTTGAAGAATACTTAAAATTTCATTGTCCATGGATGAAATGGGAGAAAATGCGGCATGTCCGCCTTCCCCAGGCAACGGCAGCCAGTGGTCACCTACCTTTTTCAGTGCAGCAACACCAAGACCCGTGCCTGGTCCGATAATCAGTTTGGTAGCACCTTCAATAGCCTCTCCATTGCCAACCTTGATCAGAGCGTTTTCAGGCAGGGCCGGCAGGGCAAGCGCCTGGGCAGTAAAATCATTGATGACTTTGAATGACCGCAATTTCAGTGTGTCTTTCATTTCAGACTTATTGAATGCCCAATGGTTATTGGTCATTTTTATCGTCTGGCTACTCACAGGACAGGCAAAAGCCATGCAGGCATGATCCACGGCTACCTGTTGAAGCGTCAGGTAGTGGCTGACTGCATGGTCGAGGTTTTCATAATCATTACAGGCCAGCACCTGTACAGAGTCTGATTGCAGCTGGCCGCCCAGTGAGAGTGCAAATCTTGCGTTTGTGCCACCGATATCAGCTACCAGTGCCATTGAGTCATCCAATAAGGTGTCATGAGACATAATGAAGCGTGCTCAATCTGTTATGTAACCAGAGCAGAAACCCCTTTGTATCAGTGTCCAGGTCGGTACGTGGGGCTTTATGGTTCCGGTTACGGGTGAGGGTGAAGTAATGGGCAGGATTTTACCTTACTGGCGGGTAAAGGCGTAGTTTGATGTCATGACATGAGTCAATGCGCGGGGATGCATTCTTTGCGATCTCGTGGCGGTAATTCCACTTGTCAGTCACAGGGCCTGTTGAACTTGTAATACCACCGTCACAGGTTCCGGAGTCTGAGCATCGGAGCAATTCCAACCAACAGGCTATTGTTGTAGAATCGCTCAGTTGTATTACAGGTTCTGGTAATGGCCTTGCAGAGGTCGGCCAGCTGTTTTTCATGGGCAGCCAAGTGCTGTCATCTCCATTCCCATTGTATTTCCAGAGCCGTCAGTATTGGTCAGCTCTTGATGGGACTATGCAGTATTCGAGTGTTGGTGCCATGTGCACCTGACAACAGTGAGTGATATAGGGCAATGTTTGAAGTCAATCCCATTAAGGAGCGTATCAAGGACCTGACAGCGCGTACTGACGTGCTTAGGGGGTATCTTTGACTACGCTCACAAAAGTGAGCGGCTGCAGGAAGTAGAAAGGGAGCTGGAAGACCCGAACGTCTGGAATGATCCGGAGTACGCCCAGAAACTGGGTAAAGAGCGCTCCACCCTGGAAGCGATTGTTTCTACCATTGATGAGCTGACCAGCGGTCTGGGAGATTCAGAAGAACTGCTGGAAATGTCGGTAGAAGAAGAAGACGAAGATGGTATCCAGGGCGTTGTGGATGAGCTTGATGAGCTGGCCCAGAAACTGGAAGTGCTTGAGTTTCGTCGTATGTTTTCCGGTGAGATGGACCCTAACAGCGCCTTTCTTGATATTCAGGCCGGTTCCGGGGGAACTGAGGCTCAGGACTGGGCCAATATGCTGTTGAGAATGTACCTGCGCTGGGGTGAGGCCAACGGTTTCAAAACGGAAATCATTGAAGTCTCTGCCGGTGAAGTGGCAGGTATCAAATCAGCAACGGTTCAGTTTATCGGCGACTATGCTTTTGGCTGGCTGAGAACTGAAATTGGCGTTCATCGTCTGGTTCGCAAGTCACCGTTTGATTCCGGTAACCGTCGTCATACCTCCTTTGCTTCTGTCTTTGTTTCTCCTGAGATTGATGACAATATTGATATAGAAATCAATCCGTCTGATCTTCGTGTCGATACCTATCGCTCCAGTGGTGCAGGCGGACAGCACGTTAACACCACCGACTCGGCGGTTCGAATTACCCACGTGCCAACTGGTATTGTTGTACAGTGTCAGAATCAGCGTTCCCAGCATCAGAATAAAGACAAGGCTATGCAGCAGCTGAAGGCCAAGCTTTATGAAATGGAGATGCAGAAGAGAACGGCGGAGTCTCAGGCGATGGAAGATTCCAAGTCGGACATCGGTTGGGGTAGCCAGATTCGCTCTTATGTGTTGGACGACTCCCGTATTAAGGACCTTCGTACCGGGATTGAAACCCGTAATACTCAGTCCGTGCTGGATGGTGACCTGAACAAGTTCATTGAAGCGAGCCTGAAAAAAGGTCTGTAACATGGGAGCCTGCGGGACAGCTTAAGTTCGGCAGGCTCCAAATGACTCCGGATGCATACTGTCTCCGGTATTGGAAGAATATCTTATGTCTGAAGAACATCTATTGTCAGAACAGGTGCAGGAAGAAAAGGCTGCTGAAGCCCAGGAAGAAAACCGCCTGGTTGCCCTGCGTCGGGAAAAGCTGGCGGCTATTCGTGAAAAAGGGGTGGCATTCCCGAATAAATTCCGCCGGGATTCGCTGGCTGGCGATCTTCAGGAGCAGTTCAAAGATCATGATAAGGCTGCTCTGGAAGGCCTGAACCACCGCGTTAAAGTGGCTGGCCGTATTATGCTGAACCGTGGCGCGTTCATGGAACTGCAGGATATGTCTGGCCGTATCCAGCTCTATGTGAATCGCAAGCAGTTGCCGAAAGAGACTCTGGATGCGATCAAAACCTGGGATCTGGGTGATATTATCGGTGTAGAAGGTGCTGTTCAGCGCTCAGGTAAAGGTGACCTTTATGTTGATATGAGTGCTGTTCAGCTACTGACCAAGTCGCTGCGCCCATTGCCTGAAAAGCATAAAGGCCTGACTGATACCGAGCAGCGTTACCGTCAGCGCTACGTTGACCTGATTACCAGTGAACAGTCCCGTGAAACCTTCCAGATCCGTTCCAAAATTATTCAGGGTATTCGTAACTACTTCCTGGGTCAGGACTTTATGGAAGTTGAGACGCCGATGCTGCAGGTGATTCCGGGTGGGGCCACGGCCAGACCGTTTGTGACTCATCACAATGCGCTGGACATCGATATGTATCTGCGTATCGCTCCGGAACTGTATCTGAAGCGCGTTGTCGTTGGTGGTTTTGAACGGGTATTTGAGATTAACCGGAACTTCCGCAATGAAGGGCTGTCTACTAGACATAACCCGGAATTCACAATGATTGAATTCTATCAGGCTTATGCGGATTACACCGACATGATGGATCACACTGAAGCCATGCTGAAACAGCTGGCTCAGGATGTTCTGGGTAAAACTGAGTTCGAGTACCAGGGGCAGATGATTGATTTTGGCAAGCCGTTTGCGCGGATGTCGGTTTTTGAGTCTATCTTGCATTTCAACCCGGATCTTGATGCTTCTGATATAGACAACCTGGAGTCAGCGACACAGGTTGCAGGGAAACTGGGCATTGATGTGAAGCCGATCTGGGGGCTTGGCAAGGTTCAGATGGAAATCTTTGATGAAACGGTCGAGCATCACTTGCTTAACCCTACCTTTATCACAGATTACCCAACTGAAGTTTCGCCTCTGTCCCGTAAAAATGACGACAACCCCTTTGTTACCGAACGTTTTGAGTTCTTTGTAGGGGGTCGGGAAATCGCTAATGGCTTCTCTGAGTTGAATGACTCAGAAGACCAGGCAGAGCGTTTCAGACAGCAGGTAGCTGAAAAGGATGCCGGGGATGATGAGGCAATGCATTACGATGCAGATTATATCAATGCACTTGAATACGGTCTGCCTCCAACAGCCGGAGAAGGTATTGGTATAGATCGGCTGGTGATGCTGTTTACGGATGCGCCGTCAATCAGGGATGTATTGTTGTTCCCGCATATGCGTCCTCAGTAGATATTGATGCCGGGAGTTATTGTGTATAAGTTTGTACTGGCCAAATATTTGAATCGACGATGTAGATTATCGTTTACATAAGGTATGTGATTATCTACCGTTTGGTTGCAGTATTAGCAATTGCATACTTATCTCAGTTACTTCCTGGGATGCTGATATTTCAGGATCTATGACATGAGCAGGCCTAGCCTGCTCATGTAGTATCTGAGGTGTGGAACCTGAATTTGAGTTGATGCGCTTTGCTGGTGAAGTCAGGAAGTTGCCAGTCGCTCTGCCTAATCGGCCTGTATAAGTATATGGGGAATACTGCCAGGTATGGCGGTCTGATAATCCTGAATAGTTGCAGGGCCGGTTTTCAGACGTATGGTTGGTTTCTGTACTAAGATGCATGTTCAAGCGATGGTACTGGACGAACGCTATAAAACAATCAGGCAACTGTAAGGCAGTCTTAATATGGTTTCAACAATGGATTCCTCATCAGAAGGCATGAAAAGCTCTGGTAAGCACGTCAGCGGTATGGAATTGAAATATCAGGGGCGAAAAACCAGTCGTGCCAATAGTGAACAGCGTCGTCGTACAATCCTTGAGGCGGCATTAAGAATCGTTGTCAGAGACGGAGTCAGGGGAGTCCGTCATCGTGCTGTTGCTAAGGAAGCCAATGTTCCTCTTTCTGCAACCACCTATTATTTTAAAGATATTACTGATCTGATTACCGATACCTTCACTCTGTTTGTTGAGATGGGGGCACAGAAGTTCAAGGCATACTGGGAAGAGTCTGACAGTATGCTGAAAATAGCCATGAAAGAGCTCGTTCCATCAGACAAGGCAAGTCGTCAGATATTTGCTGATCGGATCAGTGACCTCGCAATTGAGTATGTTCTGATTCAGCTTAAAGAGCATCGTGACTACCTCATCGCAGAGCGTGCTTTCCAGCAGGAATGTCTGCGTAACGAAAATCTGAGACCCATCGCTTTCAGCCACCAGAAATTCTTCCTTGATAGCCTCGAAACATTCTTTTCAAAAATCGGCTCTAACCATCCGGATATTGATGCTGAACTGTTTGGTAGTATTATTCTTCATGTTGAGTACCAGGGGTTAATTGCAGGTTTTGAAGACGAAAGAACAGCTGACAGGCTCAGGGTAATGCTTAAGCGTCAAATAGAGTTAATGCTGGGTATATATAATTAGGCGTTTTTCGGGCTTAAGATTCTGCACGGCACTTTCAGCTCGTGCAGTCATGTGGCAATAAGTTCCAAAAATCTCTGCCTCTCGCGATAGCCCGCTATTCTCCTTGGAGGCAGGAGTTTTCATATTCAATTTCTCGTGAGCCTCGCTGGATACTAAAGCCCGATAATCTACCTGAAGTGTTGAACCAATAGTACAAACAGGCCGCCTGTCTTCCACAGGCGCCCCCGGTGGATCTGAGTGCTCACGTCTTTCAAGTCATTGCAACAACGGCAGAAACAGCCTGGCTCGTATAGTTATCGCCTAACATCGTTGAACCAATACATCAGCAATTGTTCGCCTGATGGAAGATGACTTTTCGAGCCAGATTTGTGAGCCCCGCTGGGTTAGGAATAGAGTTAATGCCAGAGGATTGGGAATTCGAGCATGCCCACAGTGCTGTTGTGGTCGGAGATAAACATCTGGGAAATGTCCAGCTCTTCCATGAACCCAAATACTAAAATTGCACTTGAAAGACTGGTCTCGTTGGTATCACTGGATGAGGCCTGATCAAGGATGTATTTCTCCAGCTTCCCTCTATCCAATGACATTCTCTGTCTGGTGATATCTTCTGCGAAACTTTCCTGAAATACCGAGCCAATACCGGTTATTTTTACCTTATCTTTCTTTAGTTCTTTGCGAATAATGACGGGTGTTCTGCGGGCAAGATATCGTGCAAAGGTGATACCTGCTTCGAGTTCTTTGGTTGATATGGGGGGCAATGAACCCAGAAAATGCGTTGGTTTGTTCTGGACAACTTCCTTCAGGTATTCCATGAAGGAAACAGAACCAAAATCACCTTTGTGGGCAAATGGGCCAGTTTTGGGATCCGAGATAATCAGCTGAAAGCTCTCTTTACCTATATCCCAGACAACGGGGGTTTCAGAGTGATCTGTTACCATGAAAGCAGAGAAAAAATCCATTCTGTCCTCCTCTTCAGGGGATAGAATTCGAATATCAATGCCTGTTGTACGCCGTATTTTCTGTACCAGCTCTTCGGCGTTGTGTGCCTCCCTGAAGATGTCAGTGGCAATGGCTCTTACTTTAACTGCCTTGAAATGTTCCTGCCGGGTTCGCAGTTTTTGAAAGAGCTTCTGAGCTTTTTTCAGCATAGAGCTGCTGAAGAAGCGGTTGTCGCTGGATGACAAGTCATCGTAGAAACCCGCTTCCAGTGAACCGTAATCAAGGTGGCGGTATATTTTGTCGGTCTTTTTATTTACGTCTGCGATGGCGAAGTGAATAGTATTTGCATCAATCTCAATGGCCATCCTGCGTTCGAGTTTTGCTATGGCTGATTGACAGATAAAAAGAAGGGCTACTACAGCGGAGACTCTGATAAATACTTGATTAAAAAATTGCATTGTATTGAAGGCGATCCATGACGAGGGCTGAATACTTTGGTTGTTATTAGTAAAGGTGTTGCTGTGCTAAAGTGCATTGGCTGGCAGAGAGTGTAGTTGGCTCTTATGCGGTTGGAGGTAAGTTATTTGTCAATATCATTTGAGCAATAGGTCAGAGGTAGGGTGATGCCAGACATCAAATTGGAGTCTTCCTGGAAAGCCATGCTCCAGGATGAATTTACCAAAGAGTACATGCAGACCCTTCGCAGCTTTCTGCAACATGAAAAGGCCCAGGGAAAAATGATTTACCCCAGGGGGGCGGAATACTTCAGGGCTATGGATCTGACACCTTTTGAACAGGTTAAAGTGGTAATTCTTGGACAGGATCCGTATCACGGGCCAGGTCAGGCTCACGGGTTGAGTTTTTCAGTACGCCCGGAAATCGCCATTCCTCCATCGCTGGTTAACATGTATAAAGAGCTGGAGTCAGATTTGGGAATTCCGCCAGCCAGTCATGGTTTTCTTGAACACTGGGCCCAACAGGGGGTGTTACTTCTCAACAGCGTGCTGACTGTCGAGCATAAGCAGGCGGCCTCTCATCAGGGTAGGGGGTGGGAAGTATTCACTGACCAGGTTGTCACGGCTTTGAATGAACAGCGAGAGCATATTGTTTTTATTTTGTGGGGCAGCTATGCACAGAAAAAAGGGCGGTTTATCGATACCAGTAAACACCTGGTTCTGAAATCGGTACACCCCTCACCGCTTTCTGCTTATCGAGGCTTCTTTGGCAGCAGGCCTTTCTCAAAGAGTAATGATTATCTGCGCAGTCATGGAATACAGTCCATAGACTGGCAACTGCCACCCGTAAATTAACTGGTGATATTTTGTTCTATTAATGCTGTACATAGAACATTGGTTTATGTAAGATCCACGCCACTGAATGAAGGCGGAGTTTTAACGTTAAACCCAATGGTTCTTCAGTACATACGCGCTCGTAGCTCAGCTGGATAGAGTACCTGGCTACGAACCAGGCGGTCGGAGGTTCGAATCCTCCCGAGCGCGCCATATCAACGGCAGTTTATCTGCCGTTTTTTTATACCTGAAATTTGCTGTTCCCTCCCTGCGCATACTGTATCAATTGAACTTTCGAACGACGTCGCCTGAGCCCTGTGGGCATGGTGTTGGTGATGTAGGGCCAGTTCTGCGTTGTAATGACTCGCGATAACCGAGGCAACAAACAGGTCTGGTATTGCTCATCAATCCGCGCAGCTCTGACATCGACTTCACCCGGTTGTTCGAAGATACGATGAGTACACAGCCGTATTCTTGAGATCAGCACTGCTTGATGCTCTGATTAACTCAAATAGTCAGGATTCCCTGTTTCGTTTTCTTGGATCATGGTTACTGCTCACGCTTTTGATGACGTTAAGAATTGGCCCAGCCAGTCTATGTTTCGCACAGTCTGTTGGCTTATAAAGGCATCGGAATGCCTGAGCATTTGGTTGGCAGTCTGGGAGAAGTCGGCATGTTGGCCTGAGTATATAGAGTAGCGTTTAAGGAAATGAAACCTGGTACTTGGGTATTTGTTTTACTGGATCCGTAAAAACCGTATTTGACTCAACCCAATGAAATCTCTATAGTTTGCCTCCGTTGACGCAGGGCGCTCGTAGCTCAGCTGGATAGAGTACCTGGCTACGAACCAGGCGGTCGGAGGTTCGAATCCTCCCGAGCGCGCCATTTTGAAACGGTGAGGTGGCCGAGAGGCTGAAGGCGCTCCCCTGCTAAGGGAGTATACGGTTTGTAGCCGTATCGAGGGTTCGAATCCCTCCCTCACCGCCATTTATCTTTTCTAACTCCTTGATTTCCCTTCCT
>NZ_LUKQ02000789.1 GCF_001647025.1 Endozoicomonas atrinae | reverse complement strand
GCGTCATTCGTAAGGCGATCAAGAACCGGAAGATTTTTCGGACTGATGAGTCAGTCATGAAGGTAATCTATCTGGCCATGGAAAAAGCTTCCGAGAAATGGACCATGCCGATCAGGAACTGGAAAGCAGCCATGAACCGGTTTGAAATTATGTTTCCTGACCGGTTCAAGGAGTAATAGTTTTGGTGGCGTTTACACAGAATTATTTACAGGCTCAATATTGATTCATGTCAGAGAAAAAAGCATGGCCTGAGATGAAAATTATTGTCAGAAGTTTGTAAGTGATGTTTCAAGAGTTTCTCTCAGTTGGAAGAAATATAATGCATTTCATTGTAAGCGCCAATTTAACCTGCGTATATTGCCATTTTATCCTTAAAATGCTTGTGTAAATGGTTGCTGGCTTATCCTTTGCCAATTGATAGCTCAACTCTCTATTGTAGAAGTTCTTCAAGCCAGTC
>NZ_LUKQ02000788.1 GCF_001647025.1 Endozoicomonas atrinae | reverse complement strand
ACCGGCTGATTTATCCCAGGCTCTGACGGTGAACGTTGCTGCGCCATTAAAGTCAGCATTGGGCACAAAACGTACATGGTTATTGGCATCGAGCAGCAGGGCATGGTTGTCACCGAGGCTGCCATCATTAATGGTCGTCCAGTTGGCGCCGCCATCAACCGAGTATTCCCAGCTGCCATTGCTGTTATCGACGCTGGTAATGGCAACGGCTTCTACCGGGTTGCCATCGATATCGGTAATACTGCCATCGGTCACTATCTCAGCAATGGTATTACCGCTGTTGGTGGTATCGTCTTCATTAATGGCTGATAATTCAAAACCGTCTTTATACAGCTGGGTGCGAATCTCATAGGCATCGTTATCCTGCCAGCTGAACGCCAGCGTCCCGTCACTGAGTTCAACGACAGTAGGCTGTTTATCGGTTTGGCCAGCACCGACCCTGAAGGCGTTGTTAACGGGGGC
>NZ_LUKQ02000787.1 GCF_001647025.1 Endozoicomonas atrinae | reverse complement strand
GCGTCATTCGTAAGGCGATCAAGAACCGGAAGATTTTTCGGACTGATGAGCCAGTCATGAAGGTAATCTATCTGGCCATGGAAAAAGCTTCCGAGAAATGGACCATGCCGATCAGGAACTGGAAAGCAGCCATGAACCGGTTTGAAATTATGTTTCCTGACCGGTTCAAGGAGTAATAGTTTTGGTGGCGTTTACACAGAATTATTTACAGGCTCCTTTACAGTGAACCAATGAACGTCCTGAGCTCCAGGTTTTTTTTGGTTCATTTGTAAAATGTTATGCGTTGTCTTATCAGTATTGGTAAATATGACTCAGCTCTTTAAACATATTTTCTGACTTCAATACTCCGGACACTATTATGCAGCGATAGCACCATAGCTACTTAGCTCCTCATAAGTATTCATGACTTTTTCGTCATTCATTGCCAAGCCTAACTTCTCAAAAACTCTGTGCATCAGGTTCTGAT
>NZ_LUKQ02000786.1 GCF_001647025.1 Endozoicomonas atrinae | reverse complement strand
ACTGTCCTGCAGTACCGGAGGTTCTATCCCAGGCACGGAAGTCAAAGGTGGCATCGCCGTTGTAGTCATCATTAGGGACAAAGCGCACTTTGTGATAACTGTCTAATAGCAGGGCATGGTTATCTGCTAGACTGCCGTCGTCAATATTGGTCCATGGATCATTCCAGCCAATCTTGTATTGCCAGGTACCGTTAGTGTTATCAACACTGGTAATGGCCATGGCTTCGATTTCATCATCACCAAAATAACCATCCGGGTCAGTGATACTGCCCTGGGCGATCTGGTAGACATAGTTGCCATCACTGTTGGTATCATCTTCGTTAATGGCGGTGAGGGTCAGACTGGCATTGGTATCAACAATGGGTGCGTCGTTGACGGCATTCACCAGAATACCGACAGGTGCAATTTCTGTGCTGAATGCTGTAGTGCCACCATTGGTGGTGGTATCGGTATAGTCTCCAACAACAC
>NZ_LUKQ02000785.1 GCF_001647025.1 Endozoicomonas atrinae | reverse complement strand
CATCCTGAGTTTTAATCTGACTGGCTATTTGATCTACCAGTTTTTCGTTGATTTCAACGCTCATTGTTATTCTCCATTTTGGAGTATTAACGACAAGCGTTTACACAATTTAAATTACATTCCCGAAAAAATTTTAATCTATGCTCTACAGTTTAAAACTTAATGTTAATGTCATCATCAACGTATGGACACTTTCATTATATTTACTCAAAAAATGCACTGTTATGCATTATAACATCATTGAGACCTGTCGTTATGATTCAGCAACCTATTCAGCAAGCATTTTGTGATAGTGCTTCCCAATGTTCAGGGAATGGAGTAGACCATTCCTGGCTCGGTCATGGCATTGCTGTTTCTAAAGCGTTTGTGGGATCATTGATTCCAATGAAAGACCCTCACTTCAGTATTAATCCCTGTAAAGCACTGCAGGATATTGGGCGACTGGCAGCAGTATCTGTCCTGCCTGCGAGTA
>NZ_LUKQ02000784.1 GCF_001647025.1 Endozoicomonas atrinae | reverse complement strand
TCTCGATTGGTCATGGCGCTGCTCCCTGCTTGATACCAACAGGAAAACAATCGGCCAGAAAAGGGTTAATCGGGAGGTCAAATTAAACTGGTGTTTTGAAGACTTATTACATCGGTGATGACAAATGCTCGATAGCGAAGCCCGGACCGCCTCTGCCATACTGATAAAGCCATCACTGATCGTTTTAGCAAATTTTGCCAGACGACCATCTTCAACCATTTTGTCCCACTGCTCACTGAAGTCCTTCATCAACTGCCGGACATAGGTTGACCAGCCAGCATCAGCAATGGCTTTTTTAAACAGAGTCCAACGGTCAATCAGGTTTGATAACAGACCTGAATAAAGTTCCATGTTGTCGGCGGCTGCACCAATCGCCCGACTGCCCATTTCCTCCATGAGCTTTTTGATCACATCGGTGCCGAGCTTGCCCTGTTCCGTCAGCTTTCGGAGAACCGTGACATTCTCACCCGTTA
>NZ_LUKQ02000783.1 GCF_001647025.1 Endozoicomonas atrinae | reverse complement strand
GAAAATATTGTAGATTGTTGCTGTGAAGCTTGGAATAACCTTTGCAGCGAAGCTGGTCGACTGTTCAGTCTGTGCTCCCGTGATTGGGCAGTTATACAGTAGTTAGAAAATTCAATTGGTATTAGATATCGTTCCCACTGTCATCCGTGGGAATGCATACCAGACTTTCCTGAGATACCACATCCAAGGGCTATCATTCCCACGCAGAGCATGGGAACGAGGCGAAAACCTCACTGGTATTGCTGGGCTATCTGCCGGACACGATGGGGGTACTGCTTCACTAGCTTTTGATAACTGTTATCCAGCTCTGCCTGCAGCTCATCGCTCAACCAACCCCGGTAGTGAAAACTGATACCAATCGCATTTTCTAAATCCTTAAGCTGCCGCCAACTATGCTTAGGCATCATTACCATGCATTATCTAGAACAGATGTCTCGTCGACCACAGCTACCCGAAGGTTTTAATGATGTTGATT
>NZ_LUKQ02000782.1 GCF_001647025.1 Endozoicomonas atrinae | reverse complement strand
GGATAGCGCCATTGCCGTCGCCGGTCAGCAGGCCGTTGCCCTGGTCGGTCAGGGTTTTATTCTGGCTGTTGGATATATAAGTCACGGTCAGACTGCCGGGCTTGATGCCGGGTTTCTCCACTGTGTGCCTGAAGGTCATATCATCCACCGGTACGCTGCCGGTGCGAATGGTGACCTCGTCATCGTTCTGCGCTACATAGCTATATACGATGGCGCTGTCCGGGTCGGGCATGGCATCCAGGGTAATGGCGGCGGATCCTGTGGAAAAAATAATAGTGCCTGTACCGGAGCCGGAAAGCTGGCCGGCACCGGTATCTCTCAAATCCTGCCACTTGCCCAGGGCGATATAACTCACCACCAGAGTGCCCGGTCGTGGCTTCGCCTCGGCCATGTTCAGTGTGTAGTTAAAGCCCCGGTTCTGGTTGGTGATGGGAATGGCACCGCTGACGGCAGCTCCGGTAATGGCCACGGCAGGCTG